>CAZLEK010000073.1:0-12546 GCA_964558525.1 uncultured Candidatus Brevefilum sp. | reverse complement strand
TGAGATTATCATCCAGGAAGAATCACTCAGGGGTAGGGCAATCGCAAGATCCCCAGGAAAAGTGCTGATTGAAATTCTTTTTATCCAAAGGGTACTCGATGGTATCTCTTCCCAGCTTTCCGCTCTCGCCGACGTCCCCGTCGGCGAAAAAACGCCATTTTAAATGCAAATTTCTCGATTGAATGAATATTTACGCGATCTTTACCCATTTCCCCGCAATGAGGACGTTGCGGGGAGCCAAATTTTTTTCAATACCTCTAACTTTGCGATCGCCCTGAACCTGATCCCCCCTCACCTCAATCCTCTCCTTCCACCTGCTGGGGGAGAGGAACAGGGCAATCGCAAGATCCCCAAGAAAAAGTGCTGATTGAAATTCTTTTTATCCAAAGGGTACTCGATGGTATCCCTTGCCAGCTTTCCGCTCTCGCCGACGTCCCCGTCGGCGAAAAAACGCCATTTTAAATGCAAATTTCTCGATTGAATGAATATTTACGCGATCTTTACCCATTTCCCCGCAATGAGGACGTTGCGGGGAGCCAAATTTTTTTCAATACCTCTAACTTTGCGATCGCCCTGAACCTGATCCCCCCTCACCTCAATCCTCTCCTTCCACCTGCTGGGGGAGAGGAAGAAGGGGCCTGACAACCTAGGATTAACAGCAGTTCATTCTTAGTTCGGATCCTGAATAACAGCTTTTTTCGGAAAATTAGCCAATGTTTGGATAGGTGGGAAACTCAGGTATTAAGGAAAAAGAAGAACTTCATCTCTTCACCAAGACATAATTTTGCTTCCATGCGCATTCACGAGTTTATTCCTTTAACCCCCAACTGGTGATGGCGCCTGTTCGTCTTTCTGTGACACAGATCCATCTAAATCATCGGCGGTCTCTGAAATCGCATCCGGAATTTCAGTTTCGATGTTCCGGATGCGCGGGTTGGCAAAGGCCGCCAGGCTGATCATCAACAGGAACAAACCGCTGGTGATGATCATCAGCCCAATTCCCCGTCCCGGCCCTACGCCGACCCAGTGGCCCACAAAGGTATCCGCCAGCGGTCCGCCAGCCACCAGCAGAGGGTTGAAGATGTTGTCCGCCAGGATCCCACTGAGGAGAAAAGCCAGCGGCATCATCGACTGCGATAGCATGCTGCGGGTGGCGAACACCCGGCCCTGGACCTCAGGCGCCACCTTGGCTGCGAAAATGGCCGAACTGGGGCCAGAGGCAAAGGGGATGAAGAAGGTCAGGACAAATACGCCCACACTGACCAGGGTCAGGGAGGGCTGCAGCCCAGTGATGATGAAACCGAGGGTGGCAAGGACGATGAAGCCGATCACGGCGTGCACCTTGCGGTTTTTCGGCCCTCCCCACAGGCTCATCAACAGGCTTCCAGCCAGCATCCCAGCGCCCATCATCGTTTGGGCTACCCCCATGCTGGTAACAGTACTGAAGGAGAGGACCAACGGCCCGATCATCACAGCTGACAGATTGAAGAAAAAGTTCACCGAAGCGAAGTAGATCAGCAGGCCCAGCAGTCCTCCCCGGTCCGCCAGGTAGCGCCAGCCAAATGAAATATCCTGCAGAATGGATGGCTTTTTCTGCCCTGCCTTGGGGTCTTTCTCCGGCTGAGGGATCTTTACCAACACCAGGGTCAGCACGGCGATCAGGTAGGTAATGATATCGATCAGAATAATGCCGCGCATCCCAATCGTCGCCAATAAAGCCCCAGCCAGGATCGGCGGGATCAAGGTTTCCAGGGCATGGCCCATCTGGACCATGCTGTTCGCCCGGGTGAGCTGATCTTTGGGCACCAGCATCACAATCGAAGCGCTGTAAGCCGGCTGCTGGAAGGCGGCGAAGATCGCCCCCATAAAACTCACCAGGTACACGATCCAAACCTGCATGTGCCCGGTCAACAACAAGAAGGCCGTCACGAGCGTGATCAGCCCGGAAAGCGAATCGGAGACGAGCATGATCCTCTTTCGGTTCCACCGGTCAGAAACAGCGCCGGCGATCGGTGACAGCAAGATCCTGGGCAGGGTGCTGAAGAGCGCGGTCAGGGCAAAGGGCGTGGCCTGGCCAGTCCGTTCGAAAATCCACACGCTGAGGGCAAAGCCGATCAGCCCCGATCCGATCAGAGAGGATAACTGGCCCAACCAGATGAGCATAAATGTTTTGAGGCCTTTAGTGGTTTTTTTCATGCGTTCTCGCTTCCTTTTCCAACTTCACTTTCTTGTTCGTCGTAATAAAAATTCGGGTAGAGATAGCAGGCCAGGCTGAAGGTGTTGATCCCCTCACCCGTACCCGTTTCTTCAGGCAAAGCACGGAATTCCTTGAGGAGTGCACGGAACTTCTTGAGGAAGGCCTGGTAGGTCTCGTCCTTCAGCCGCTTCCTGGTGGATTGGATGACCACATCTCTAGGAACCGGACGTGCGCCATGGTCAAGCTGGTATGATCTGGCCTGGAGGCTGCGCAGCATCTCTTTGCGGGTGGCCTCCAGTGAGGATGAGATCAAGCTCACCAAGCCCTCCTGGACGCCGTCCTTTGAAAACGCCAGTAGGGACTTATCAATCTCAATGTCCTCCGCGGTGAGCCAGTACAGCTTCTCGACCATATTGCTCACCATGCGTGTTTCAACAACCTGGATCAACCCATGCTTTTCCAGCAAATTGAAGTGATAATACAGGCGGCTGCCAGAATGCCCCAGCTTCTCAGCGACCTGGTTGACCGTTTGCGGCCTGGGATCCAACACCTCCAGGATTTGCAGGCGCAGGGGATCGGTCAGCACCCGCAGCGTTTCAAGATCCGAAACCATGAAAATCGCCTCTCTTTGAGTTTTTTCAGCCATCAAAAATCCTTTGTCGCTAAAAATTATTTTTATGATAAAACATTTTATAACCGGATGATCTTATTGTCAAGTCCACAATGGAGCGTGTTGGTAAACAACCTAACCCCACGGATGCCCAAACAGGGAAAAATCTCTAAGCGTAGATATTAACAATTGTTGATCGAAACCTAAAACATTCAAAATCGCAATTTGGCACAAACCCATTAACTTTCAGTTACTGCGCCGCAGAAACGCCTCACCGGGGCCTTTCTGCGCAGTCAACCGGCTGCAAAACCCTCTCTGATCATCCACTTTTTGGGTCGGATCAGCACCAGTATTCTGAAGCGGGGGCTGAAAACAAACGAGTAAACACGCTTCAAAGGGTTAGGTTGAGCATCGATCTGGTAGATTTAATTCAACAACAGGAGATCTCGCGCTGCAAAGTCGGGCCTCTTTAAATCCTTCCGACCTTTTCTGAAAAAATGGATCCCTTTCAAGGTTGAAGTAAGGAAACATAAAAATCGTTTTTTCAGGGGAAATCCTGCAACACCTGCTTGCCGCAAAGAGGACCTTGCGGAGATCTGGTTGATCTGATCGATTTCCTCGCTAAGGCAGTGCTGCAACCAAAACCAAATCACAATCGTTTTGTTTTTGCACGAATTTAACCCCAAACCATTGAATCTAAAAAGGCTGCCCTAACAAGGACAGCCTTTCACAAATTCACGGATACCTCTCAGGCTGCTTTTTCCTCAGAACCCTCGAGCTTCTCTACCTTCTGAGCCTTTTTCTTGGCCCTTGCTTTGCGAATGATCCGCACCAGGAAATAAATACCGATACCCAGGGGGATTAGGAACGGCAGGCAGAAAATACCAAACCAGATCGCGGCGTCTACCAGGAATTGTCCGGTGTTGATCAAAGCCTCAACCGCATCTTTCACCGTTCCCATCGGTCTCCAACCGGCGATTTCAATCGGACGCAGGGACTCTTTGGGGACGATGGTCAGGCTGATGGCGGAGAGGGCGGCCGATTCCTCCAGATAGCGCATGCGGCCTTTGACGATCTCGATCTCACCGCGATAGTAGGTCAGTTCGTCGAAGATATTGAGCACATCCTCTGGGTCTTGGGCGTCTTCCATCAATTCCACCAAAGCCTGCTCAGCTGCCTCCAGGTTGCGCAAGCGGGATTCAAGATCCGTATATTCAGCGGTCACATCCTGCCCGGAGACATTTTCAAACAAGACATCTTCCTCTGGCACCGGTGTGAGATCTTTGACGGCCCGCATGATCGAATCAAGCTGGCCAGCCGGGACACGGACGGTCAGGGTTGCCCTGGGCAGGCTGCCTTCGTCATAATAAGTGCGTGAGAGGTTGGAAGAGACCACAAAGCCGCCGGCTTCTTCCGCCATCTCGATCACCGCTTCCATGGCCGATTCAGGATTTTCCACGGCAATTTCCATATCTGCATTGTAAATGACCATCCGGTCAACCGCAGCATTCCCATCCCCCGTACCGCTGGTGAAGCCGCGTTCCTCAGGTTCAGCAGCCTCCTCCATTATGAATTCATCCATCCCCCTGTCAGATTCCGGCGCGGCAGGCATTTCATAAGATAAATCTTCAGCCGCCTGTTCGGATCCCATGGCGGGTGCACAGGCTCCAACCACCAGGCTCAAACCGACAAAAAAGACAAGCGCCAAACTTTTTTTGACCTTCATCATCATCTCCTTTTCTCCTAACTTCTTGAGGGTTCTATCTTAAAGACGCTCAAGAACCTCAAAAAGTTCCTCGGGATTGAAAAATAAGATAAGCCGGCCCCCACCTAATGATTATAATCCCGATGCCAGTCGATAGCCATGTCGGTCCGGCAGGCCGGCCGCCTGGATCCGTTCTTGAACCTTAGAAAAATCATACTTCACACGCCGATAGGACCATTCCTCTGCAGAAGAGTCATAGATGAGATAGGAAGAACGGGGGTCATGATCACGCGGCTGGCCCACAGATCCCGGGTTGATGATCGCTTTACGCTCAAGCTTAAAGGAAACCTCTGGCGACATGGCATACAATCGGGTTGAGCTGATATCTTGGTCTTCATCCACCTGAAAAACGCAGGGGATGTGGGTATGCCCCACCAGGCAGAGCTGGGTCTCAAATTCAGACATATTTTGGCGGGCTGAACCCAGGTCCATGATGTATTCCCAAACGGGATTACGAGGGCTGCCGTGCACCAGGGTAAACTTCTCAAAGGTCAGGCGCTCTTCTCGCTGCTGCAGCCAGCGTCGATTGACAGGTTTGAGTTCAGAATCGAGCCATTCCAGTGAGGCGCGCGCTTCATGGTTAAACGCATTCTTATCGATTTCTCCCAGGATGGCCGCATCATGATTGCCCTTGATACACTTCAATCCGGGCAATTGCCTAAGGCGTTCCACACACGCATTGGGATCGGGCCCATAGCCCACTACATCGCCAAGACACCAAACCCGGTCATAGGGTTTGGCGTGTTCTAAAACAGCCGATAATGCCGTCAGGTTGGCGTGAATATCTGAGAGTATTAGTGTTCGCATGGCTTAGGGGATGCTGAAATTGAAGGTCCAGGCGCCATCCTGTTCAGTCACCCCAGAGCTGGTACCAAAGATGACCACCCAGGTATTGCCAGGTTTGAGCGGCAAAATTTCACCATCAGCATCCAAAAATTGAATTGGCTGGTCAGTAACTGGCGTGGTCCAGGCGCCGTCGAAGGCTTTGCCATCACGGAATATCACCGCCCGTTGGCCGGTCACATTCCATAGAGCGATGTCGTGCATTGAGGGGCTGAATTCTGTGTGTTCCGCAAACAGCACGACCACATTGGAAAATGCCAGCTGCTGATCGGTCAGACTGTCAACCAACGGGATCATCTCCAAATCGGCGCTATTGGCGTCCTCAATCCAGCGCAGGTAGTAGCCCGTCTGTTCATCATACCGCCATTCGCCTCGATTGAGGCTGGAATATAATATGTTCGCCTGCTGGCCGTCCTCCCCACCATCGGGCAGGGCGGGATCAAAGGCCATTCCCTCGAGGACATATTTGCGGTTATCCACACCCCGTTCATCCGCCAAAACGGTCAGGGCGGCTGAATCGGCAAAAACACTGGTGACGATACCCCGCCCGTCATCACAAATCGCCGGGCAAATACCCACAGTACCATTCAGCGCCCGCTCCCCCAAGACGCCTACGATCTCATCCAGGATGGTGACATAGGCCCCATGGAAGCCCAAGACTCCCTCGTAGAGGCTGGTGATCTTGGGGTCCACCAGGCGCCCAGAGCGAACTGGGCCAATCTTTTCAGTATTTTGTCCGTAAAATAAGGCGATAAAGCGATTGCCGCCGTAACCGATGTAATACTCAAACACCATATCCGCATAGGACAGCCCGGCATGGGGCCGACCGGAAGCAGGATAATTGGCCACCTTCACAAAGACCGGTCTTCGCTCGAGACGTTCTGTGTCTTCAACCCGCAAACCGGTCAGGGGGTTCACATCCTCCGGGAAATCCGTCGGCCCCACCGGACCCGCTTCTGGCAGCGGGGTCACTTCGATCGTGGCTGTGGGTGTGGGCTGGGATTTAGGCGCTTCTGTGGTCGCTTCCTCCGGCATCGCCGCCAGCGTTTGAGCTGCGTAGGTGCCCGCCATGGAGAGGTCGGGGGTCGGGGTTGGCCCGCAGGCGGCCAAAACGATGGTCAGAAGGATGAGCGCGATCCATTTCAATTTTTGTGGATAAATTTTATTCATTTTCACCTCTAGGGCTTATTTTACCGTAATTCTTGTTTCGGATATGCACCGGTCTGAATGACGCACAAACATGATGGGTTACAACATCCATACCAGTTTGTCAAGACCCGGTTTGATCCGATTTGACGATTGGGTTCTGGGAATAATTGATCGCCCAGGTATTGTTTCGATCAGGGTGTGATTGCTTCGATGATCTCGGCCACCATATCAAAACGGTTGAATGCGGGCATGAAGTAAACACCCTGAAAATCCTCGCGCAAATCCTGGATTAATTCCTGTGCGATCCGAGCGCCTTCCAAGGCGCCGTTCTCACCCGCAGCGGCCATGCGCTGCTGGATCTTGTCTGGAATGGCAATCCCGGGCACCTCGTTGTGCAAGAATCGGGCGTGCCGGTCCGTCACCAGTGGCAGGACCCCTGCCAGGATGGGCCTTGGCAAGGGACCATGCTGGTCCTGGTATTGTTTCAGAAAACGGCGTGCAGCGCTGACATCAAACACCGGCTGGGTCAAGAAAAAGTCGGCCCCGGAATCCAGTTTTTTGCGCAGAATGTGTATCTCCCGCTCTGGCTTTTTGGGGCATAAATTCAGCGCCGCGCCCACAAAGAAATGGGTTGGCTGTCCAATCTCACCGCCGGAATGGTCCACACCGGCGTTGAAGCCTTCCTTGATCAACCGAATCAAACCCGTGGGAACCAGGTCATAGGAATCGCTTGCATCGGGGTAATCGCCAATCGCAGTGGGATCTCCCATGACGATAAACACGTTGCGGATCTGCATGGCGTGCGCCGCCAGCAGGTCGCCCTGGACCCTGAGCAGGTTGCGCCCCCGGGTGGGAAAATGCAGGGTGGTTTCCACCTCAAACTGCGACTGGACCAGGTGACAAACGGCCCAGGGGCTCATCCGCATGCGCGCCATCGGGCTGTCGGCGACGTCAATCACATCCGCGCCGGCATCCGCCAGGAGAGAGGCGCCTGCCAGCCGCTTGTGAATCGAGAGCCCACGCGGCGGGTCCATCTCCACCGCTACCACAAATTTTCCAGCCTTCAGCTTCTCAGCCAGTTGGGAGCGCGGTGTTTCAGGTTCCGGTTCAGTTTCACGGACCACTTCAGCCTCCGAGACCACGCTGACCAAAAAGTCCTCCGGAGCACGTTCGATCGTCTTTGAGATCACTTCGATATGGGCTGGCGTCGTCCCACAGCAGCCCCCGATCACATCTGCGCCTGCCCGCCAGAAAGCCAGGGCGTAATCGTGGAAATACTCCGGGCCGGCGGGGTACATGATCCGGCCGCCGACTTTTTCAGGAAAACCGGCATTGGGCATCACGGAGAACCGGGCTTGCGGAACGGCGGCCTTCATCTGGCGCAATATCCGCAGCAGCTGCGCCGGGCCGCCTGAACAGTTCACGCCGATCACATCCACCCCCAGATCGTTAATCCGCAGGGCAACCTCCTGGGGTGAATCGCCCAGGAGCGTGCGCCGGTCGCGGGTGAAGGTCATCGAAGCAATGACCGGCGTGTGCGAATTGATGTCCCGCAGGGCTTCAACAGCCGCGCGCACTGCGTAGAGATCCACCATGGTTTCAATCAATACCAGGTCCACACCAGCAGACACCAATGACTGGATCTGTTCCTTGTAGATCTCAAAGGCTTCATCCACCTGAACGCGTCCAAACGGGGCCAGCGGCACGCCCAGGGGACCAACATCTCCGGCGATGAAGACCTCCTTGAAAGCAGCCGAGACCACCCTTTGAGCGAGATTAACGGCTGCAGCGTTGATTTCGGCCACCCGATCCTCCAGGCCATGGCGTTCAAGCCTGGTTCGGTTCGCGCCAAAGGTATTGGTCTTGATCACTTTGGCGCCGGCCTGGATGTAATCCCGGTGGATATCGGCCACGAGCGCCGGTTGGGTGAGATTTAATTCATCAAAACAATCATCAATCTCAATGCCGCGGTCATGCAGCAGGGTTCCCATAGCGCCGTCGGTTACGATCGGCCGCTCGGCTTGGAGCAGTGCCTGTCGGAATTTGCTGGTTTCCTGGTTCATGGTTGCCTTTCAGTCTTTCATTAATTGTTCGACCCGGCTGACGCCAATATTGAAGTACTTTGCTTTGGGATGATGCACGATGATCGCCGCGGTCGACTGCTCAGGGATCAGTTGGTAGGCAGAGGTCAGGCTCATCCCCAGGGCTGTTTCCGCTGGCAGGAGTTTGAAGACCTTGGTGTGGTCCTCCAGTTCCGGGATGGCAGGATAACCCCAGGAATAGCGCTTGCCCCGCTGCGGTTCCAGCCCCAGCTCACGCCGAATATGCGCATGGAGGCTGTCCGCCGTGGCCTCGGCCATCTGGACGGCCAAGCCGTGCCAGAAATAGGCTTCAGCAAACTCACCCGCTTCCTGCAGGGCATCAAACCGCTGCGTCGCTTGATGGCCGACCGTCACCACCTGGAAGGCGACCAGATCCATTTTGCCAGACTCACGCGAGGCAAAGTAATCCGCCAGGCAGTAGCCGCGTCCGCCTTCCTGCCTGGGGAATTCAAAGGTTTCCAACACTTCCGGTTGACCCTCCTGGAGTGATTCCGGGTCATACACCAGCAGGTCATCGCCGTCGGATTGGCAGGGCCAATAGCCGTAAACGCCCTGCGGGTTCAGCCAGCCTTCCGCCTGAGCCTCTTTGCGCATTCGGGCCAGTCGGGCATGATATTCAACCTTGAGCGCCTCCCATTCCTCGCCGTGAGCGTTTTTTGCCCCCCAGGACAGGCGGTAGAGTTCATTAAGCGAAAGGTGCTCCGCCACCATTTCCAGGGGCAGCTCTCGGACCACCCTGGGCCCCCAATGCGGCGCAGAGGGGAGTTCGTCCAGGGGCTCAACGCCCCTGGCGCCGCGTACTTTTGGCCGCCGGGTTTGTTTCAACTCCCGACCAAGCTCATAATCCGCTGCCTGGCGGGTGCTTTCAACCAGGTGGGGTCGCTTTTCAGGGTTCATCAGCGCGTCCATCGTCGCCAGCCCTTCAAAGGCATCCTTGCAGTAAAAAACACCCGGCTCATAATAATGCCCAGCTTCAGTCAGCAGGATCCGCTTGCCAAAACGGGGATTGATTGCCGCGCCGCCCACCAGAACAGGAAAATGCAGATCGCGCCGGTCCAGTTCATTGACGATCAAGGGCATTTGCTTGCTGGTGCTCACCAGCAAGGCGCTCAGGCCGATCGCATCTGCGTTCTCTTCGACCGCCCGGCTGATGATCGTCTCCGCCGGCACCTGTTTGCCTAAATCCACCACCGTGTAGCCGTTGTTCGACAAAATGGTTTTAACCAGGTTTTTGCCGATATCATGAACATCTCCATACACCGTGGCCAGCACCAGCTTTCCCTTGGAAGCGCCCTCCTGTTTTTCAAGAAAATTTTCCAAATACCCCACAGCGATCTTCATTACCTCGGCGCTCTGCAGTACAAAGGGCAGAATCAGTTCGCCTGCGCCAAACTTGTCGCCCACATCCTTCATCGCCGGAAGCAGGGCTTGGTTGAGGATCTCCACCGCGGTCTCTCCCTGGGGACGGCCGCCTTCCCGTGCCAGGATGGCATCGATGTCGGCCTCAACATCCGCCTTGTGACGATGTAGAATGCGCCAATGCAGCCGCTCTTCGGGCGTCATGGCTTCCAGGTCCACCGCCCCGGCGCCTTCTTCGTCGCCGGTGTCTTCTACATTTTCAAAATGGGCAATCAGGTCAGAAAGCGCGTCCGGGTGTTTGTTGAATATCAGGTCTTCCGCCAGGCGGCGTTCTTCTTCGGGGATCTCTGCATAGGGTTTGATATGCGGCGGGTGGACAATCGCCATATCTAACCCGGCTTCAACCGCATGATACAGCATCACGCTGTTGAGCACGGCCCGGGCGGGACGCGAGAGACCGAAGGACACATTGCTGACCCCCAGTGAGGTCAACACACCGGGTAGGGCTGTTTTGATCAAGCGGATACCCTGCAGGGTTTGCTGGGCTGAGTCCGCCAGGTCAGGATCGCCCGTCGCCAGGGTGAAGGTTAGCGCGTCGTAAACCAGGTCTTCAGCCGCCAGACCCATTTCACCCACAGCCAGGTCATAGATCCGTTTGGCAACCGCCAGCTTGCGTTCGGCGTCCTTGGCCATGCCGGCTTCATCAATGGTGAGCACGATCACCGCCGCGTTGAACTGCCGGGCCAGCGAGAAGATCTCCCGGGCTTTTTCCGGCCCAGATTCAAGATGGGTCGAGTTGATCAGGCTGCGGCCGGGATTGGCCTTCAGGGCAGCTTCGATCACATCCACTTCGGTAGAATCGATCACCAGGGGGACGGGAACCGCGTTGGCCAGCCTTTTGACCAGACGCTTCATTAAACCAGCTTCGTCAGCGCTTTCCGTGAGGGCCACGCACACATCCAGCCCGTGGGCCCCGCTTTCCACCTGGGAGCGGGCCATCTCGATGATACCGTCATATTCCTCCGCCATGATCAGGCGCTTGAAACGCCGGGAACCCTGGGTGTTGAGGCGTTCGCCAATCAGGAAGGGCGGCGGGGTCTGTGCCATGGCCACAGCCTGGACCGGGGAGGCCAGCATGGGCGGCTCCTGAGGCGGCTCAGGCCGCGGGCGGCTCCGGTTGAGGCCCGCAGCGATCAGGCGAATGTGTTCTTCGCGAGTACCGCAGCACCCCCCAACCACCCGCACCCCATAAGAATTCACAAATTCCAGCAGCAGCTCAGAGAAAGGCTCGGGTTCCATCGGGTAGACCGCTTCACCGTCCACATTCAGCGGCAATCCCGCGTTGGGGATGCAGGACACCGGCAGGTCAGAGTGCTCCGTCAGGTAGCGGATCGGCTCGCGCATATAATCCGGGCCGGTGGAGCAGTTCAGGCCGATCACGTCGATGCCGATCCCCTCCAGGATCGCCCGGGCAGCGGCGATATCCGTGCCCAGCAGCATCCGACCGGTGGTATCCAGGGTGACCTGAGCCTGGATCGGCAGCACTTCTCCGGTCTCCTCAAAAGCCTCCTGGATCCCCTGGATGACGGCCTTGACCTCCAGGATATCCTGGGAGGTTTCGATCAACAGCAAATCCACCCCGCCCTGGATCAGGCCAGCAGCCTGCTCACGAAACACATCCACCAATTCCTCAAAGGAGATATTGGACATCTCCGGATCCTCAGTGGAGATCAGCTTCCCGCTGGGGCCGATGGAACCAGCGACGAAGCGGGGCTTGTCTTCCGTGGTGTATTCGTCGGCAACCCGCCGGGCCAGGGCTGCTGCAGCCTGGTTGATCTTTAAGGTTTTCTCCGCTAACCCAAACTCCGCCAAAGTCAGGCGGTTGGCGCGAAAGGAATCGGTCTCGACCACATCCGCGCCGGCTTCTAGAAAGGCACGATGAACCTTTTCCACAGCCTGCGGGAAGGTCAGGACAAGGACATCATTGCAGCCCATGGTGGCTTCCCCACCAAAATTGTCAGCGGTCAAGTTTTGACGGTCCAGGTTGGTGCCCATGGCGCCATCAAAGAGCAAGACACGGTCCCCTAGGGCATCTAGATAGCGGCGGTTGGTAAAATCTTTTTTCTTGATTGCCATTCGCTTTCCTTTGGTTACACTTTTACAAATCCGGACTGGTTAAAAAAATCACCTCTCAGCGGATGAGAGGCGTTTACAACCATCAGGTCACTTCACCTCATCTTCCAGATCATCCCTCCAACGGGCGCTGCCGGAATTGGCACCTGCGAACCAGGATTCGTGGTTGCCGAGGTATCAACGGGCCGGTCCCTCCACCTCTCTGGATGAGTTTCAATCAGACAAATCTTATCACATTCAGGTCGCAAAGTCAATTTTGTTCGAGGAGGGTGTTGAAAAACAAAGTTTGCTGAAGGGCGCCAAAGCAGAGAATAATATTTCAAGGAATTTATTTACTTTCATCAAATCCTACCCAGATGAGTCAAAAGCTGTATTTCACAAGTTTTAA
>CAZLEK010000072.1:0-12700 GCA_964558525.1 uncultured Candidatus Brevefilum sp. | reverse complement strand
CTTTCAGTTAATGATCCGTAGAGACGCCCTGTGCGGGGCGTCTCTACATAGTCAACCTGCTGTTCAAAATCCTTGATAATCGACTTTACGGGTCGCATCTTCATGAGGAATTAGCCGCGAGGGCTGAAAACAAGCGATTAAACACCCTCCTTACCTCCTCTTCGCGCATTTCTAGTATCCTAAATGATCTCATGTCCTATCGACCTCCAATAGGACAACACTACGCCCTGACCAGGGCGATCGCAAAGTAAAAGGTATTGAAAATAAATTGGCTCCCCGCAACATCCTCGTTGCGGGGAAATGCGTAAGGAAGCCGTAAATATCATTTCAATGGAAAAATTTGCATTAGAAGCTGGCGCTTTTTCGCCGACAAGGACGTCGGCGAGAGCGGAAATTTGGCATGGTGATACCATCGATGACCCTTCGGAGAAAAAGATTTTCTAGCATAACTTTTCCTGGGGCTCTTGCGATTGCCCTGCAGCCCTGACAGCCCTGACGCCTCTGGTTGCATTAACCACCCTGTCAGGTATAATTTAAGCCAGTGACTGGTCCTGTCCCTGGTTTCGGCTGGGGGCACGGAGACCTGCATATCAACCATTAATTAGAAAGGCAGTGTCATGGCTTTAGACAAAGAAAGCAAACAAGAGATCATTGAAGAGTACAAACGGCATGGTGATGATACAGGCTCACCGGAAGTTCAAATTGCAATCCTCTCCACCCGCATCACAGAGCTAACCGACCACCTGCGCACGAACAAGCATGATGAAAGTTCGCGCCGGGGCCTGCTCAAACTGGTTGGGCGCCGCCGCCGGTTACTGGCCTATCTGCGCCGGAAGGATTACAAGAGTTACCTGGCGCTGACTGAAAAGCTCAAGATCCGCAAGAAATAACCAGTTTGTTAAACCAATTTCGTGAACATACCGCAGATCAAGCTGATTGCAGAGCAGAATAACCAAACTCGTAACAATGTCTCCGCAACGGCTTTCTGCGGTCGTAAGTTTTAAGTAAGTGTCATCCGCAGGTCGGGAATTGAAAATTGCTGAGGAGCCCTCCTCACCGGTTTTCAGTCCCTGACTGGGCGGGCAAATAGAAGAAGGGAAAATTTAAAATGCAACCCAATGCAAAGATTTACAGAACCAAGCTTGGTGACAAAGAAGTCATCATTGAAACGGGAAAGCTGGCCGGCCAGGCCGGCGGCGCGGTCACCATCCGCCAGGGAGACAGCCTGATCTTCTCCTCAGCGACCATGGGCGGTGTGCGTGAAGGATTGGATTTCTTCCCGCTGACCGTGGATTACGAAGAGCGCATGTACGCCGGCGGGCGCATCCCCGGGTCGTTCTTCCGGCGCGAAGGCCGCCCCCGCGGCGAAGCCGTCCTCACCGCACGTATGGCCGATCGCCCCATCCGGCCCCTGTTCCCAGACGGCATGCGCAACGAAGTGCAGGTCATGCTCATGTCTTTCTCCGCTGACACGGAAAACCCCCTGGATATCCTGGCCATCAACGCCGCCTCAGCATCCCTGATGATCTCGGACATCCCCTGGGACGGCCCGGTGGGCGCCGTACGCATCGGCTACCTCGAGGGCGAATTGATCGTCAACCCCGGTTTCAGCCAGATGGAAGACTCCAAACTGGACCTGATCGTTGCCGGCACAAAAGAAGCCATTGCCATGGTCGAATGCGGTGCAGATGAGGTTTCAGAGCAGGTTATGGTTGAAGCCCTTGAGCTGGCCCATCAATCGATCCAACCGATCATTGAAATCCAAGAGCAAATGGCGCGGGAACTTGGCAAAGAGAAACGCGAAGTTGAGACCGTCGTCATCGAGCAAGCCTTAATTGACCAGGTACGTGAGAAAATCAACCAGCGACTGCTTGAGATCCTCAACAAACCCTATTCCAAAGAGAACCTCTATGGCGGCATCAGCGATCTCAAGGACGCGGTAATTAAAGAAATGACTGCCGAGAAGGCCGAAGCGCTGAGCGAATCAGAACTTAAAAACCTGCAAAAAACGATTGGCAAAGCCTTCGAAGAGGCTGAAAAAGCCGTCGTTCGAGAGCGCATCCTCAAGGAGCGCAAACGCCCCGACGGCCGAAAGCCCGACGAGGTGCGTGAAGTTTGGTGCGAAGTCAACATCAGCCCGCGCGCTCACGGCTCAGGCCTGTTCACCCGCGGTGAGACGCAGGTGCTTACCCTGGCAACCCTCGGGACGCCCCGAGACGCCAAGGAACTGGACAACCTGATCCCCACCGAGCAAAAAAAGCGCTACATGCATCACTACAACTTCCCACCCTTCTGTGTGGGTGAGACCGGCCGCTTGTTCACCTCCCGCCGGGAGATCGGTCACGGCATGCTGGCAGAACGCGCCTTGCAGCCCATGATCCCCGACGAGAAGACCTTTCCCTACACCCTGCGGTTGGTCTCCGAGGTGATGTCGTCCAACGGCTCATCCTCGATGGCCTCCACCTGCGGCTCCACCCTGGCCTTGATGGACACAGGCGTGCCGATCAAACGGCCCGTCTCCGGTGTGGCCATGGGCATGGTCAAAAAAGATGCTGATTATGTCATCCTGACGGACATCCTCGGCATGGAAGACCACCTGGGGGATTTGGATTTCAAAGTCACCGGCACCACAGAAGGCATCACCGCCCTGCAAATGGATATCAAAATTGGCGGTATCACCACTGAAATCATGTCCGAAGCCCTGGAACAGGCCCGAAAAGCTCGTTCCCAGATCCTCGAGATCATGCTCCAAACCATTGATCGCCCGCGTGCCGACATCAAAGATCATGCCCCTCGCATCGAAACCCTGCAGGTCCCCATCGACAAAATCGGCGCAGTGATCGGCAAGGGCGGCGAGACGATCCGCGATATCCAGGATGAAACCGGCACGCGCATTGAAATTGAAGACGACGGCACGATCTACATCGCCTCCACGGACGGCGTGGGTTACAAGGCTGCCCGCGAGCGGATCGAACGCCTCACCGAAGAGGTCGAAGTCGGCCGGATCTATACCGGCAAAGTCGTCCGGACCACGGACTTCGGCGCCTTCGTCGAGATCCTGCCCGGCACTGACGGCCTGGTGCACATTTCCCAGCTGGACACCAGCCATGTCACCAAAGTCACTGATGTCGTCAAGACCGGCGATGAGATCACAGTGATGGTCACCAATGTCGACAATCAAGGACGCGTCCGGCTCTCTCGCCAGGCGCTGCTGGAAGGCTGGTCCCTCGAAGAGGCCCAGGCCCAGGACAGCGGCGGTAAAAAATCATCCAGCCGTGGACGACGCCGCTAAAAACCGACCAAAATAACCTACTGCCCCTGAAAATGGGGCAGTTTTTTTATCTGATGGATAGTGCAAATTAGGTGATGCGGGAGTAGGGATTAGGGAAATTTCGTTTAGGATCGAGTTTTTCGTTGGAACAAAAGAACGCCAATTTATCAGGGAAAAGCTAGGTTTGTCCGGACACAGATTTTTTCATCAAGCACAAGAAGCCCGCGAACCCACCAGCCTTCTCCTTGAATGCCCCCGCCAAACCAGCGCGGGTTCCGTGGCGCGCCCAAAAGGCGGCCCGCAGCGTTGAAGCAAAGTGGATCACCTGAAAAGCGCTGGCTGAGGGATTAAGGATTAATCGACATTAATCATTTCTCTGGTGATAGTCCACCTCATCAGTCCGCTGCGCGGACAGCCTCCCTGGAAGAATGTGGAACTCCGATCCACTTTTGATGGACACCATGCGGAGAAGCCTTAATCACTCACTCCCGGATAAGCACTCCTGATTTGGTTAACGTAAAAAAGACACTGGACTTGATATTCGAAAATGAGCGTGCCAGGAGCTTGGACCAAACAAGTTTAGAAGACGATCATTCTCATCCTGAAACCGAAGTCGACGGTCTATTTCTTGGCGCGTTTGATGCCTTTGCGCAGTTTCTTATAGGCTTTTTCGAGGGAGGCTTTGATCTGGTCTTCACGTTTGGCCACAAAAGCCAATATGGAGATCTCATCCCCCATGGCAGCTGTGCCAGTCACCTCCATACGTTTTTGGTCCTGGCTCGGGATAGTCGCCAGGGATTCGATCATGCCCTGCACCTGGATCAAATCACTTTGGCCGCTCAGGCGAAAGGTCAGCTCCAGCGAATCCCCACATGCGTAAGGCGCTCCCTCATCCACAGCGATCCCGATCCGGATCTCATTTTCCTCCAGCACGCTTATTTCCAGCAATTTACCCAACTGTTCGCCGCGCTCATCAGAACTGATTTCAACATTGACCGGCGTCTCAGGGGAAACCCAGGAGTGGTACAGGTCCGATGTGATGTCCTTGGGAAACTCCAAACCCTTCAACACCGCCACAAGGTTGGTGTAGTCAATGCTCACCGGATAAGCCCGAACCAATTCCGGCAGGGATTTGCTCTCGATATAGGTGCACTGCTCATGTTTAATACACACGGCCTGATACGGATGAACGATCAACCCAATGGTATTGTCAGGGTGGATCATTGCCACATCAGCTTCATAAGTGATTGGAACCCCCTGGTAGATATTGTAAAGTGTGATCGGTTTCTGCTTGTTCAGATTAGTCCGCAAGCTGTTCAAGATCATCTCTACTGTTGCGGCTTCCTGGTCAACTTTTTCCATCTCTCTGCTCCCTTATGCGACTTCATTCAACCCTTTGGGCTGGTCGGCAGTTCTGGCATCTCCGGCCCATCCATACCCAGCCGCTCCGCCAATGCCGCCTCCAACGCCGTTTGATCATCCCAGGGATATTCAATATGCCCAAAACACATCGACTGCTCATGGCCCTTGCCGCACAGGATCACCAGGTCGCCTTTTTTCGCCCTGGCAACCGCCCGGCGGATCGCGGTCCCCCGATCGGGCTCCAGCCAAAAGTCCTCACCTTCCACTGCGCCGCTTTTTTGTGCCCCTTCGGCCATATCAGCCAGGATTGCCGCCAGCGATTCAGTGCGTGGATCTTCCGCCGTCAGGAACATCTCATCAGCCAGTTTGGCAGCCGTTTCAGGCATCAGCCGGCGTTTTTCCACATCCCGCAGTCCGGCGGATCCGAACACCGCGATCACCTTGCCCTCCGTCAGTTCCCGGGCAGTCAGCAGGGCCTGCTTGATGGCGTTGGGGGTGTGGGCGAAATCGACGACTGCCAGGAAATCCTGCCCCAGGTCAACCCGCTCCATCCGGCCTGGGATGGTCTCAAGGGTTCTAAAGGCCGCCTGCACTGTCTGGCGCGGAACGTCCAGGCCGCCCATCGCAATCCCAATCGCTGCCAGGCTGTTGGGGACGTTGTACATGCCGATCAAGGGGCTCTCAACCTGAAAAGGGTCTCCCAGTCCATGCACGCAAAAGCGCAGCTCGGAGGGTGTGTGCTCGATCCTGTCCGCCCAGAGGTCCGCCCGTTCGGAAAGGCTATACGAAAGCACCCTGGCCCGGGTGACTTGCCTCAAGTAGGGGTAGGATTCGTCATCCCGGTTCAAGACTGCCAGCCGTTCGGTTTTCTTTTCACCAACCGGCTCCCGGTTCAATGCCTCAAACAGCAGGCCTTTGGCCTGCAGGTAGGCCTGGTAGGTGCCGTGGTAATCCAGGTGTTCGTGGGTCACATTGGTGACCGCGGCCAGGTCATAAGCCACTTCCGCCACCCGGCGTTGAGCCAGCCCGTGGGAGGTCGTCTCCAGGACAACGTGGGTCAGGCCGTCATCCCGCATGCGGGCCAGGTAACGTTGGATGTCAGGCGCTTCCGGCGTGGTGGTGTGAAAGCCAGTATCCAGGGTTTCATCGCCGACCACCGCATTGACGGTGGAGATCATCCCCACCCGGACCCCGGCAGTGCGCAGGATATGGTAGATCAGGTTGGTGGTGGTGGTTTTGCCGTCGGTGCCCGTCACGCCGATCACAACCAGGTCTCGGGAGGGATGATCATAAAAAGCCGCAGAGAACTTCGCTAAGGCCAGCCGATCATCGCCCTGGATCCGAACATAGGGGACCTTCAGGGCCGCCGGCGCACGTGTGCCGATCACGGCAGCCGCGCCTTGTTCAACAGCCGTCAGGATGAACTGGTGGCCGTCAAAATTATCGCCCACCAGGGCAAAGAAGGCATCCCCGGGCTGAACTTTGCGCGAATCCCAGGCGATCCCCGAGATTTCCACATCTTTGAAACGGTTGACCACCCGGTCTTCCATCCCGGAAAGGCAGGCGCTCAGGTTTTTTGTTTGTCCGCGGCTCAATTGCTTGAGGTCCTTTCATTCTTTGCATGCAATCATAACATATTAATACCCCACCGGATGCCCCTAGGCTTCATTGTGATCTGCACCCTGGCATTGTCCTTGATGTATGATGACCGAATAAATGGTCAAGTCCTAATTTTTAGCTCCAACCTCCAAAGCATCCATCGATATTTTGCACAGAAGATATCCGCAGCCTGCTACTCATTTTCGATGATTAATATCAACAATACCAAAACTTGCTTAATATCGGCAATATCTTATAATATCGTCAATTATCGGGCTTATATGTGTGGTTGAACGACCTCTGAGAAAAAATTTTTTAATAATGAATAGGGTTACGATTTATGGACTTCACAGCATTTCTTGATCAAATCCATCCAGCTTTTTATGGCGTTATTTTTGGTTCCTTCCTCACCATCATTGGGGTTGTTTTAACCAACAGATCCAACACAAAACGATTACGACTGCAGCACGAACATGAACGCGATCTGAGAAACAAAGAAAGGGACCTCAACATGCGTCGCCAGGTTTATATGGACGCAATGGAATCCATTTCAGCTGGCATCACGGCCATTAGCCGTTTCAGTGATTTGCACGAGTCCCCTGATGCTCTCATGCAATCCTATTCAAACTCGTCTTCGAAAGAAAGCCGGGTGATGATCGTCGGTACAAACGAAACAATCCAGGCCTTAGCCAGTTTTAATGTGGAATTAAATGGCGCCTTCCTGCGACTTAGCTCAAAACGCGAAAATTTTGACGCGATTCATCAAAGAAATCAACAACTCGAGAAGGAAATTGAACATATTGACCAAAGATTGGACGAGATATCTGCCCAAGGTTCAGAAAATTCAGAATTTACCGAGAGAGCATTGGATAGCAAAAAAATCCAGTCGGAAGGCCGCACGCTAGAAGAAAAACGAACAAAGCTAAAGGAAGAATATGACGTATTGAGCTCTCAACTTGTCCCCCTGATCCAAAATCTCGTCCGCGAATCGATCGACGAATTGGGAAGGCTTAATCAACTTCTTGTTCCCATCGTTGCATGCATGCGTGCTGAGTTGGAACTGCCTTTCGATGAAGCCTTTTACACCAGAGTGCTTAGTAGCGGACACGAAAAACTCAACCAACACCTGGCATCCTTTTTTGAGAATTACGACAGCGAAAAACCAGAAAACCCATAAATGATCATGATTTTTTCATAACCTAATCATTTTTTGAGACTCTCGGATTTTCACCCTGTTCAGGTTCATACCCCCAAGAACACCTCTATGGTGCGCACCTCACCTCGCTTTTGCGTTATTCTGTTTCCTTTTCTAGGTCCCCCTCACCTTTCATCCGCTTCAATGTCCGCCGTACGATCCAATACACGCCGCCCAATGTAAAGGGTGCGCTGCCTGCCAGCAAGATCAGCGTCCAGCGCGGGAAGCTCTCGTTCCGGGTGTCCAGCAGGAAACCAACCCCCAGGGCCGTCCCTGCGAGCAGAAAGGTCAAACAGCCGGCGCTCAGCGTGACAAGCGCCATTCTTTTAGCGATCAAGCTGCTTTTTGGATTATTGCCTGGAGTGTCTTCCATCGTCATTCTTCTCTGTAGGTGTGGAAACCAACCAAAACCATCCCGTGATCAACCCTCACGTCCTTCCCCCGCCGCCACCCGTCCGAGGATGAACAGCGCGCCCCACAAGACCATCCCCACCACGCCCAGCCACAGCACCAGGCCGCGCGCCAGCCCCCACAGGGTTACCACCCGCACGGAAAAATCAACCACGGCTACCGGCACGGAGGTCAATTCGCCCAGGGCTTCATCGTAATACCCAAAGGAGGTCACCAATTTTCCGGGATAATCTCCGGCCAGCGCGCCAGCCACCGTCCAATTCTGGCGCAGCTCCGCCCCGGGGCCCAGGTTGACCTGAACCCGGCCAGGGGGATCCACAGGTAAGCCGATCATCGAGGGCTCGATCAGCACCACCTGCGCTTCCCGGTCCAGCGCCTCATCCGCCGGCGCATCCACCTCCATCAGGAGCACCACAATCTGGCCTGCATCCCCTGCCCGGATCCAGCGCGGCCAGGAAACCTGCAGGCTATAGTCCGCCAGGCTGGCGTAGGTTTTCCCGGAAGGCGCGCCGGGCAGCGTCCCTGACGGGATCGTGAAGGTCCGGGCGTCCGTCGGCGCCGGCCAGACCGCCCACCCCAGGCTGACCAATCCAAACCCGAGCAGGATCAGGCTCAGAAGGTACAGGACCCGGCTGAGGTTTTGGCTCTGCTGGCGCGAGGTCCCTTTCATCCCGCCCACACCATCACCGCCATACTGAGGACGAACCCGGCAGCAAAAACCATTGCCGCCAGCATTGATCCCATTTGCATGGCGGCATACAGGCCAAACGGCAGCAGGATCAGCAAAAACATCAGGCCTGTCCGCAATCGCAGATTGGACTTCTGCTTAGGTTTTGTTTTTAAAGTCTCGGTCATGCTCATCCACCTCCTACGCCAATCAAATGCAAGACCAGGGCAGTGATTGAAATCGTCCCCACGGTAATCAGACCATACACCAGCAGCTTGCGCATCACGACGCCTTCTTCTCCCGCCAGGCCCACGGTGCTGCACCCCACGATCACCTTGGCGGGCGCCAGCACACTGCCAACAGCCCCACCTGCAGTTTGGGCTGCCAAAATCAAAGGCACACCCAGGTTCAGCAGTTCAGCAGCATTCTGCTGCAAAACGGCAAATAGGACATTGGAATTATTATTGCTGCCGGTGATGAATGCGCCCAATGCGCCAATGAAAGGCGCCGCAACCGGATAAAGCGTGCGGTTGAAGCTCTCACTCAACCCTTCAGCCAGTAAAAAGGTCATCCCACTGTGCAGCATGATCGAAGCCATTCCAACCATGGCTAAAATACCCAAACTGGAATTCACCCCGCTTTTAAAAACCCGTTTAAAAATGTTGATATGCGCGTTACGGCCGATGTAGCCTACCCAGCGGTAGACAAAATAGGAGATCACCGATGTATACAGCAAGATTGCGCCCGGATGACCAAAAAGATTGATGGCCCGCCCGGTCCCGGCTGGCGTCACCCAGCCGTAAGTGGTTTCCGTTTGCGGAAAACCTAAAGTGAAAACGATCTGGCTCATAAACCTCTTTACCGGCCCAATCAAATTGATCGCAAAGGCCAAAACCACCAGCAAGCCGTAAGAAAAGAGGGACAGCCAGAGAGAGCGGCCATTGCCAGAGACTTCAGATAAAGGTGTTACCCTGTTTTCACCTTTGGCCCGATACAGCGGCAGCCGCAGCAAGCCGAACATGGCCGCCAGGCCGGCAAGGGCAGCGCCGGTGGCGCCCAACGTCCAGACACCATTGGTAGCCAGCAAATACTGCACCAGGCCCATTATTGGGCCGATGATCAACACCGGGAAGAGGGCGCGTTTAACGCCCCGCCATCCCCGGCCAATTAACACCACCAACAATCCGCTGGGGATTGCTGCAATGCCCAGCAGTAAGGCGGACATGGGGGCCAGGGTTTCCCCGGGCAGCCCGGTGACCGCGATCAGGCTTTGGAAAGATGTCGCCAAAGAACCAAAAGTGACCGCCCAGCCATGGCCGATGGCCGCCATGGCCACCGCCGGCACAGGGCCATATCCCATCCCAACCAGAAGCGGCGCAACGACCGCCTCAGGCACCCCAAACCCGCCCATCCCCTGCAGAAATGAGACCATGATCCAGCCAACCAGCAGCAGCTGCAAGACCGGATCGTCCGTCAATTGGGGCAGAGACTGCCCGATTATATCGATTGCGCCGGCTTCACGGGCAATATTGAACAGGAGCAAGGCGGCCCAGATGATGAACAGCACATCCAGGCTCAGCAGCACCGCCTTGACCTGGGCAACTGCCAGGAGCTCAAACCGGGCGCCAAAAAACAATACCGCCGCAAGGACGGCGGCAAACCAGGCGGCGCCTCCCGCCCGGCTGCCCCCCCAGCGAAACACCAGCATCAGCACCACAACCACCAACACCGGCGAAAGCGCCAACAGCCAATTTGTCACATTCAACGCTAAATTCATATTGGTACGTCTTTCTTAAACGCCATTCATCTGATCCTGGAAAGGTGTCATCGATTCTCACCCACTCAGAAGGATCTTTTCTCCGATCACGCTGAACTTAACCGAAAGCCCTTGGGCAACCCCAGGCTGGCCGCCGCCCGCAAAGAGGGTGAAGCTTCCAGGCTCAATCACCCAGCGGCCCTGTTCATCCACACAGGCCATCTGCCGCGGCTGAATCTCAAAGGTCACCCGGGTTGATCGGCCGGGCGCTAAATGAACCCGCCTGAACCCGACCAAACTGTGCCGCGGCACAGGTGTGGAGGCTTCCTCATCCCGCAGGTAAATCTGGACCACCTCGTCCCCCGCCATTGCACCCGTATTATCCACCTCGCAGGAAACCCTGACGATCTCAGGCCCCGTCAACCGGTCATGGCTCAGGGCCAAATCTTGATATCTAAAAGAAGTATAGCTGAGGCCGAAACCAAAGGGATATAGGGCCTGACCCTCAAAGTAACGATAGGTGCGCCCTGCCATGGCATAGTCCTCAAAGGGCGGAAGCTGGTCAACGGACTGATAAAAAGTGACCGGCAGCCTGCCGCCCGGGTTGGTATCCCCAAACAAAGCTTCCGCAACTGCCCGTCCCCCCGCCTGCCCCGGGTACCAGGCTTCGAGAATGGCCGGGAGGTGTTCCTCCGCCCAGTTGACGGCCAACGCGCTGCCGTTCAATAAGACCAGCACCACCGGCGTGCCCGTCTCCGCGACGGCCTGCAGCAACGCCTCCTGGACCCCTGGCAGGTCTAAAGTGCTGCGGTCGCCCTGGCTGACCACCCCCTCAGGTGTTCCGGCTTGCTGGCCTTCCTCACCCTCCATCTTCTGGGAAAGCCCCATTACCATCACGGCCGCATCCGCTTTCTCTGCAATCTGAACGGCCTCGGCAAAGCCCGCCCGGCTCGGATCGTCAATCCCGCAGCCCTGAGCATACCTCACCTCCGTGGAAGGCCGCACCAGGCCGCGGATTCCCTGGAGGACCGTGACGCTTTCGGTGGGCGTCCCGAAATAATTTCCCCGCAGCACCAGGGGATCATCAGCATTGGGGCCGATCACCGCGATCGTATCCAGATCTTTAGACAGGGGCAGTAAATGCCCGTCATTTTTCAACAGCACCAGGGACTGGCGAGCCACCTCCAGAGCCAGGGCTTGATTGGCGGGCGATTCAACGATCTCCATCGGGATCCCAACAAAGGGAACCCGATCCTCAGGGTCAAACATCCCCAAGCGGAAGCGGATGGACATCAGGTGCACCAGCGAACGGTCGATATCGGCTTCGTTGAGCAAGCCGTGGCCGACAGCCGCCAGGAGATGTTCGTAGGTGCAGCCGCAGTTAAGGTCACAGCCGGCGCTAACAGCCATAGCCGTGGCCTCTTCAGGCGACTCCGCCAGCTTGTGATGTTTGTAAATATCGCGGATGGCGCCGCAATCGGAGACAACATAGCCTTCAAACCCCCAATCCCCTCGTAATATTTCTTCCAGTAAGGTATGGCTGGCGCAGCAAGCCTCAGCGTTGGTGCGGTTGTACGCGCCCATCACTCCGGCCACCCCCGCCTCTCGCACCAGGGCTTCAAAAGCCGGCAGATAGGTCAGCAGCATGTCCCGCTGGCTGGCCTGGGCGTTGAAATGATGCCGGTCTGCTTCAGGCCCGCTGTGCACAACATAGTGTTTGGCGCAGGCTGCAGTCTTTAAGTAATGCGGATCCTCGCCTTGCAGGCCGCGCACAAACTGGACCCCCAGACGGGCGGTCAGGGTGGGGTCCTCGCCGTAGGTTTCCTGTCCCCGCCCCCAGCGCGGGTCACGGAAAATGTTGATATTTGGCGACCAGAAAGTCAGCCCCTGGTACTGACCGTGCTGCCCCTCACGCAGCGCCTGGTGGTGTTTGGCGCGCCCCTCATCCGAGATGGCATTTGCCATTTGAAAGACCAGCTCCTCATTCCAGGTGGCGGCCATCCCGATTGCCTGGGGAAAGACCGTCGCCCTGCCCGCACGGGCCACCCCATGCAGGGCTTCATTCCACCAGTGGTAGGGCGGGATGCCCAGCCGTTCCACCCCCTGCGCATCATCCATCATTTGAGACACTTTTTCAGCCAGGGTCATCCGCGCCACCAGGTCCCGGGCGCGCGCTTGTGGGTCAGCATCCGGGTTGAGGTAAATCGGTCCGCCTTGATCTTGTGTGCTCACGTGCATCTCCTTGATCAGCTAGGCTTTCATTATAAACGACAAATTGTGCAGATTCTCGAAGCCAAAGCCCAAAAGAGCCGGGCGCTTTCGAACTTATTGTAAAACAGATCTTTCCGCGCCTTCACAGGGGACCATTAAATGGTAAAATTATGAAGCGTTTGGGGCAGTGGCGGAATGGCAGACGCAACGGACTTAAAATCCGTCGGT
>CAZLEK010000071.1:0-12775 GCA_964558525.1 uncultured Candidatus Brevefilum sp. | reverse complement strand
TCGCCACCAGGGGATTGGTGATGTTGCTGCCGATCAGGGTTCCCAGGGGCAGGCCCACATCGCCATGGCGGATGCCCGCCACAGCCGTGACCAGTTCCGGCAGGGCTGAAGCGATCCCCAGGGTCAGAACCCCGATCAAAGAACCGCCCACGCCCGTGCGGGCCACCACGATCTCGGTGATCTGCAGCGCGACCATGGCGCTCCCCACGGTGAGCAGCAGCGCAAAAATGGCAATGAACAAATAGCCCCAGGCCTCTTGGCTGCTTTGGGGCACCCCTTCCGGAACCGCGCCATCTTCCGTGAAGCCGTGGTCCTCTTGCTTGTAATGTCTGCGTTCGTCAACATACAGGTAAAACATGTAGGCAAGAAAACTGCCAAATAAGATCAAACCGTCGACCCTCGAGAAAGTCCCATCCATCCCCAGCACGATGCACATGATGGTGGTGGCGATCATCGGGATCATCGTCTTCCACAGGAAATAGCGCTTGAAGCGCAGCACGCCGGCGATAAAGATCACGATCGCCATGATCAGGGTCTGCTGGATCACATCCGAACCGATGTTGGCGCCCAGCACCACCGCCGAGCTGACCTCGTAATCCAGCGTCCCGCTCAAAATGCCGGCGGAGGCAGTGAAGTGCGCGGCGATCTCCGGGATGCTGGTTGCCAGGGCGACCACGGTCACCCCCACAAAGGTGGTGGACAGCCGGAAATAGCCGGCCAGGCCGGTCAGTTTTTTAACCGCCACATTGGACGCAAACACCAACACAGCAATCGCGATCAACCCGACGGCAGCGGCTAATAATAAAGATTGGGACAAAAAGGCAAACATAAGTCATTCCTCAACGATCTAGATTTAAACAAAAAATGTGGCCCCGGAACGCGCTGGGCCACAATGATAAAACCTCAAGAAGGGGGTCCTGTGCGCGTTAATTCACCCGAAGGCACCCTTCAGGGTCATCTTGCACAGGGGCTTGAAATTCTTGAAACTTATCCATTGATTTTCTTTGTTCTCATTTTTACGCAGGGCTAATCATACCAGCATTTTCTAAAAGTACAGAAAATATAACAAATTGTTAATCTCTTCACGCACGGCAGGCCAGGCCGCCGGCCCTGGCAGCTTCCACCAACTGCAGCAGGAGGGACCTGGTCAAACCCCTCGCTCGGTCATGGCTCCTTCCGCTTCGCTTCAGGAGTAATAAAGACCGAGCGAGAACTGCCGCTTGTTCGATGGATACCTTCATGGCAAAGATGAACCTGCCGCTTTGGTGATCATTTTGATCAGTCGATATCAAACGCAGTGCATCGCAGGCTCACAGCCGCCGCTTTTGATGAGGAACGCGCCGTGATGGGCTCTACCGATCTTTCATGAGTTGGTTATAATGATTTCGTGAGAGTTCATTCTAGATTTGAGTAACAAAAGAGACATCATCTAAATGCTTGCCTGATGATCCTCTTGAAGGAGATTTTATTGCACCCCCAAACCGCCTCCAACCGCCAGGGCTGGGACGCGCTGGCCGACGTTCACGCCCGCACCTACCACATCAACAAACTCCTGGCCGGGGAGCCGCTTTTGAATGACGTCATTCGCCGCGAGGTGGGGGACGTTCGGGGCCAGTCCCTGTGCCATTTGCTGTGCCACATCGGCACGGACACCCTGTCCTTCGCCTTGCTGGGAGCAAAGGTCACCGGGATCGATATCTCCCCCCGCGCCCTGCTGCATGCCCGCGAACTGGCTGAAAAAATGGGCGTCCAGGCTGACTTCATCGAAGCGGACATCCTGGATGTGATCGACAGGGTGGAGCAAAAATTCGACATCGTCTTCGCCTCCACCGGCGTGTTGTGCTGGCTGCCCGATATCAACCGCTTTGCCCAGACCGTGCGCCATTTGCTCAAGGACGGCGGCTGCTTCTATATCCTGGACGGGCACCCCTTCCGCAATGTGATGCTGGATGAAAACGGCGAAGCCCAACCCAACCGGATCGTGGGGGATTATTTCCGCAAGGACGTTTGGGAATATCACGGCCTGGGCGATTACACCGACCCCGAATTTATGGCCGACAGCCCCTCCTACGAGTGGGATTGGACCCTGGGCGAGGTGGTCACCGCGCTGTGCCAGGCCGGCCTGCAGATCGAGTTTTTACACGAGTTCCCGCAGTATTTTTACGGCGGTTACACACCCTATGACGTGGAGGATAATAAAGTAGAGCTGTATCCCTGTACCTTCAGCCTCAAGGCCACGTCGCAGGGCTGTGATAATCAACAACGAGCCCATTGTTTGGCTTCTCCTCGAGGAGAAGCTGTCGGCGCAGCCGACTGATGAGGTGGTGAATTAACAGAAATACGCCCCTATTCATTTTAAGATAAACAAAACCCATCAACCAGCACCATTCAGCTGCTCAACTCTGTTCAGCACTTCTCGCCAAACACGCCTTGTGTGGGTTATCGAAGGGCAGCATCCTGCGGAGAACCTCATCTTTCCCCGAAATATGACGAAAATAAAACAGATTGCTGGAGAACACACAATCAACATTTCACCCGCCGAAAAGCCACATTTTCCGAGGGGTTTCCTTCATGGCGCATAGAATTAACAAGGATGTCCCAGTCCCAATATTGCCAGCGCGTCATCCCATCCGCTAGGGCAATCGCAAGATCCCCAAGAAAAGTTATGATTGAAATTCTTTTTATCCGAAGGGTGATCGATGGTGTCTCTTCCCAACTTTCCGCTCTCGCCGACGTCCCCGTCGGCGAAAAAACGCCATTTTAAATGCAAATTTCTCTATTGAATGAATATTTACGCCTTCTTTACTCATTTCCCCGCAACGAGGACGTTGCGGGGAGCCAATTTTTTTCAATACCTCTAACTTTGCGATCGCCCTGTCCCATCCGCCACCCCATCCTACCAAGTTGGGGAATCAAAGTACAATATAAATCCATATCAAGGCATCCGCATTAAACTTTCGACTCCTCCAAAGGCAGGCGCATGGACATCCAACTGAAAATCACCCTGAAAGGCCTCAAACCACCCATCTGGCGGCGAGTGCTGGTTTCCGAAGACTCAACCCTGCTTGACCTGCATGACCTGATCCAATACTGCTTCAACTGGGAGGATTACCACCTGCACCTGTTTAATATTGCCAACATGGAATTCGTCCAGGTGGAACATTTTGAAGAAGATGGGTACCTCTACCAGGAGGATCGCCTGGCCAGGCTGGGCGACCTGGTTCCCAGGTTTGTTCCCGAAAGACAGTCTTTCACCTATGAATATGACTTCGGGGATGGCTGGGAACTGAAGATCGAGGTGGAGAAGCTGATTCGGGATGAAGAAAATGCCCAAATGCCCCGGATCCTGGCGGGCAGACGCGCCGCCCCGCCGGAGGATGTGGGCGGTACCTGGGGATACGAGAACTTTCTCGAAGCCATCCAGGACCCTGATCATCCCGAGCACGATGACTACCTGACCTGGGTTGGCGGCGACTTCGACCCGGAAGCATTCGACGCGAAAGCGCACGATAAAAACCTACATAAAACCCTGCGCAGGCGCACACTCATCAGAGAATCCACCTGGCCTGTCGGCCCCCTTTACGGCAATTTCCGTGGGATGACCCAAAACAAATGGACGGAATCCCTCACCCAGGCGCTCAAGGATGCCGCCGCAGACTTGCCGCTCCGGCAGGATATGGTGACCCTGCTGACCTACCTGAGAGATCACAAAGTCAAAGGGACCAAAGCCCGGGGCAATTTCCCGCTCAAGGATATCCGGGCGATCACTGACGATTTTGTCAACCCACCCACCCTGGATGTGGTCTTTGGGGACACTGTCTGGAAGATGCGCATGGAAAATGAAGTCCCGGACCTGCTGCGCTATCACTACCTGGCTTGCTTGGCCGGTTTGATCTTTGGGGGCGAAGATTTGCCCTGGGAGGTGCTCCCGCAGGGCAAGGTTTTCCTGAGCCTGCCGCCTGAAAGCCAGGTCTGGTACCTGGCGCATGTCTGGTTTACTGAGATCAACTGGCTTTACGAGTATGAAGCAACAGAGCACGACGCCGTATCAGCGCTGAAAGCCTCAATTGTCGCGAGATTCCGTTCTTATCCCATCGAAGTGGACATCCCCATAGATCAGGTCTCCAGCGATATCCTAGCCTTCGAGCTTGCGGAAGTCTCGCAGGATAACCTCGATGATTTCCTTCGGTTTATTGATCGCGTGGTTTTTCAACCCTTGAATACCTTTGGGATCATTAAAATAAATGAATCTCAAACAACGGATGCATTCTATTCAACCATCACGGGAATCAGGATCCCTAACCTAGGACATCTCATCTTAGCGGAACAAGAAGATTATTTTAAAAAACGCGGATTGATCTAAAAATGAACCCAAAAATTTTCAGTATTGGAGATAAATCAACTTATGGTAAGTGAACTTGAAGCCTCTCGGAAATTATTAGATTTATCCGCAAGTGAGATCAATGCACTCAAGGGGGGGCGCTTCAGCGATCATACCATCATGATGGCATTCGATGCGCTCGAAGCTGAAGATGGCGAATCACAAGACCAGTCAAAAATGCTGGCCCTGCTCAAATTGATCTGGCGCTCCCCAGAGGTTGAAGATTACTACGCCTATGACCAGATCCTGGTCAACCTGATGGATGCAGTGATTGAACAGGAAAATGGAAAAGATCTTTTGTATTGGGCGCTCCTTCAGGTGATCATCACTGCCCGGAATTACCCGGGCCTGCCTGACATCCACACCTATTGGGATTACGCCCGGGGTTTTCTTTATCAGGGAAATGGCAATTTATTTGCGCTCTTTTTAGAAACCCTGCTGGCAAAATCGCTGATCCCATCCGATTGTTTGCGCCTGCTGATTGAAGACGCCGCCAGATTGGGGGCATCTGACCTGGCTCAGGAACTGCAGTCCCTGGCTGAAAAGCGCTACGGCGATCCATGGCTCATTCATCTCAAAGATGAATGTCTGCCCCCCGAAGGGGATCCGGAACAGAATGTCTGTTCTCTTGAGGGGCAGGCGGATATCTTACAAGCGCTTTCTACGCAGTCCTTTGCAGACCTGGATGAGGACGTTAAACTGCCGTCATTATTAACTTTCGATGATTTCTTCCAGCCAGACCCTGAAAAGGTCACAACAGAGCGCCTGCTGCTGGAAGTACCAGATATGATCTGGATGGTCTTTCATTTATGGGAGGAAAACCATGCAGGCTGCCTGAAGCTCCTCAAGGCGCTGAACATCATGGCTGAGGTTCTGCCAGAACTGAGGCGCCTGGGGGACCTTTTAGGCGATGATCGGAAGGATGCCTTTATTCTTAAAGATTTTGGCAAAACCGCGGGGTACACCTTCGATTCAGTCAAATCCTTTGTAGTCAATTCCGAATATAATATCTATCTCAGGACCAATGCAGCCAGTGCCCTGATGCAAATCTCAATAAAAGCCCCAAGCTATCGCAGTCGAGTCATCAAAACTATAGAAGAGTTTCTAGCCTCCCATGAACCCGATCTCGAAAATGATGAAATCAAGTGCTCCTTTCTAGCAGCTGACCTGTTAGATACGGATCTTTATGAATTGAAGCCAGCAATATCCCAGGCCTTCCGGGAAGACCGGGTGGACCCCCAAGTGGTCGGTTTGGGGAGTTTTCGTGGGAAGTGGTCCTTGCCCGGTCTCAACCCGCCGCCGCCATCCGACGAGCAATCCATCTTTCTAAAATGCGAAGCCTGTGGACGAACCCGCAGCCACGCTTACCGCGCCATATTTTTTGATATCAACGCACGCGGCCGCAATCCCAAGTTCACGCCCCAGGATTTTTTCCTAGACCATTCTATCACCTGCCCCAAATGTGGGGCTGAGGAAGCTTATTCAGTCGGAATTCAAACCCTGGTGAAGTTCATCCACCCGGGTTTTTTCACTGAAGAGGGTCAAAAAGGCCTTGACTTTTTGGACGACTCAGTTTATCTCCTGTTTTCCGAACGCCTTTTTTACGATGGCTTGTCACCCGGTTTGATATCAACCCTCAGAAAGAAAATCATGCTGGGCGGAGTGGAAGCTTTAAACGATCTGGAATGGGGTGAATACGCCCGGGTGATTGGCAATTTCCAAGCATCGCTGTCCGCGTTGCGGACCTTCCATGCACAACATCCTGACTCTCAGATCGGGACGCTGGCTCTGGCATTAGCCGAACACGATTACGGCGATCGTGATCAGGCAAAAACGTATTACCAACGCAGCCTGGCGCTGAATAAGGGAAACGCGCTGGCAAGTTTGGAGAATCCGCGCTACACAGCCGCCCTGAGAGGCTTAAAAGCTTTAGAACAAGGGGAAAGAAGCCCCTATCTTTATCCGATTAATAAACACCATCAGACATTATTGGACCAGGCGCCAAAAGAGGGCCGCAAACGCAAGCGGCATTAGATGGATGGTTGAGTGCTTGTCTTCACAGTGAACTTGGCAAGGGTAAAGAGCAATCCGGCAGGCTAAAAAAGCATAGATCGGATCCTTTGATCCCATGGCGACAAACCCGGCCAATGAAAATTGGCACAGAGGGTATAATCCAGGCTTGAGGAAATCCTTACCGGTAGAAAATTCTCCATCAATCTTATGACCCGCGACCTGATCCGATCCCGAGAAGCCAACATCATCGCTGAATTTGCCGCCCTGCCTGACGTGGAGGACAGGTTCATGCACCTGTTCCAGTTGGGGCTGGAGCTCCCGCCGCTGGACCCGGCCCTCAAAACCGAGGCCAACCAGGTGCGCGGCTGCCAATCGGAGCTGTGGTTCCATCTTGAAGACAAAGGCGGCCGCCTGCAACTGGCTGCCGAGAGCGATTCGATGGTCATCAGCGGCATCGCCGCCCTCCTGGCGCGCATCGTTGATGGCTGCCCTCCCCAGGATCTGGACGCCCTCAGCCTGGATTTTATCGACCGGCTTGAGATCACAAAGCTGCCCTCGCAGCGCAATAACAGCCTGGTCGCCATGCTGGATCACCTCAAGGCGCAAGCCTGTGGGCTCCAGGGGCAGAAAGGACAGGGCGACTCCCATGCCTGACCTCAGCTACCGCATGCTGCAGATCGCCGGCGCGCCGGCGGGTTTGTTGGGCCTGACCGAGCTATTCGAAGACCTTTATGAGGCTGGCTGCCGCCCAGAGGATCCTGATGCTGGGCGCCGTCTGGTTCAGGGGGTCCGCCAGCACAATTTCATCCCCAAACCGGCAATATCCGAATACCAAAAAGCCCTGCTGGCTGAATACCGCCGTTATTTTCAAGAGCGTTCAGGGGGTGAAGGATCAGGGACCCGTGACTACGGGACCTGGGAAGGCCACCCGCGCGAGCAAATCCCCTGGTTTCCGACCGTCTCCGCGGAATTGTGTAACGGCTGCGGCAAGTGCCTCGAGGTCTGTCCCAAGGATGTTTTTGAGCCAACCGAAGACGGCAAAATCGCGGTGGCGGAGCCCTTCCTGTGCATCGTGGGGTGCTGCTTCTGCAAGAGCGCCTGCGACCCCCGGGCAATCCTCATGCCCGAAAAATCGCTCCTGGACGCCTTCCGTCACGGCCAGCGCCAGGCCAGGTAAAAACCAAATTCACCCTTTTTGCTCAACCGATCTTAGCTGCCACTTCTTTGCCTAATCCCGAATACCTGATCCCCAATTTCCTATATCACCTCCTCACCATTCACCTTTTTTCCCCTGAGGTATAATCACTGCCTATGAGCAAACCTGTTGTGGCCCTGGTGGGCCGGCCGAACGTTGGAAAAAGCACCCTCTTCAACCGCCTGACGGGCGAGCGCCTGGCGATCGTGGATGAGATCCCCGGCACGACGCGCGACCGCCTGCTCTCTGAGGCGGACTGGAACGGGGTTGACTTCTTTGTGATGGACACCGGCGGCATCGACCCCACCCAGGCCAAGGGCCAGACGCCTCTTTCCATCGGCTCCAGGGACTACATCCGCCAGATCCGCGCCCAGGCTGAACTGGCCATTGAAGAATCCGACGTGATTCTTTTTGTGGTGGACGGCCAGGCAGGCGTGACCACAGCCGACCACGAGATCGCCGACATTCTGCGGCGCAGCCAGCGCAATGAACAGGGCAGCTTTTATCCGCCGATCTTGCTGGTGGTCAACAAAGCTGAGAGCGCCAAAATCCGCCAGACCGCCATTGAATTCTACGAACTGGGCATGGGTGAACCCTTGGCGGTTTCCGCCATGCACGGCACAGGCACCGGCGACCTGCTCGATCAAGTTGTGGCCTATTTCGAAACCATCGACGGGTTGGAAGAGGAAGAAGACAGCGCCAAAATCGCCATCGTGGGCAAGCCCAACGCCGGCAAATCCAGCCTGCTCAACAAGATCGTCGGGCAGGAACGGGCCATCGTCAGTGAGATCCCGGGCACCACCCGCGATGCGGTGGACACCAAAATGGTTTACAACGACCTGCCCATCACCCTGATCGATACCGCCGGCATCCGCAAGCGGGGCAAGGTGGCGCCCGGCGTGGAGAAGTACAGCGTGATCCGCAGCATGAAGGCCATCGAACGGGCGGATGTTGCCATCCTGGTGATCGACGCCACCACCAGCATCACCGCCCAGGACGCCCACATTGCCGGCTATATTAAGGACGCCTGGAAGAGCGCGGTGGTGGTCGTTAACAAGTGGGATCTGGTGGAGAAAGACACCTACACCATCAACGCCTACACCGATCACATCCGCCAGGAACTCAACTTCATGGATTACGTGCCCTTGCTGTTCATCAGCGCCCTAACCGGCAAGCGGGTGGACCAGGTGCTGCCCCTGGCGCTGCGCGTCCAGGAGGAGCGGCTGGTGCGGCTGACCACCTCACAGATCAACAAGATCATTCAACGGGCGCAGGACAGGCACCCTGCCCCCTCCAAGACGGGCAAAGCCCTGCGGATCTACTACGGCACCCAGGTGCGCAGCGACCCGCCCACCTTCATGCTCTACGTCAACAACCCCGAGCTGGCGCACTTCAGCTACCTGCGCTACCTTGAAAACCAGATCCGGGAGGATTATCCCTTCCTCGGCACGCCGATTAGGGTGGTATTAAAAAAACGACGTGAGTAGTCTTAACTTAAACGAAGTTGGATTATAATCAGGTAAATCATGTTTGAAAACAACCTTTCCGAACCCAACCCCGAAATAGAAGAAACGGGCGCACACAAGCGCTCGAAAGGTTCGGGCTGCGTCGGTTTCATTATCGACACGGTCGAAACCATCCTGCTGGCGCTGGTTTTGTTCCTGGTGATCAACACCCTCTCCGCGCGGGTGCGGGTGGAGAACGTCAGCATGAAGCCCACCCTCCAGCCGGGTGAGTTCCTGCTTGTGAACCGGGTCGCTTACAAGCTGGGCGACCCTTCCATCGGGGATATCGTGGTTTTCCATGCGCCGGGCGTTTCGGAAATGGACTATATCAAGCGCATCGTCGGCCTGCCGGGCGACCTGGTGCGCATCAGCGATGGCACGGTGACCGTGAACAATAGGCCGCTGTATGAACCTTATATTGCCGACCCGCCCAACTACAGCGGCGAGTGGATCGTCCCGGAGGGCGAATATTTCGTTTTGGGTGACAACCGTAACAACTCCAGCGATTCCCACCTGTGGGGGTTTGTGCCCCGCGCAGATATTGTGGGCAAAGCCCTGCTGATCTATTGGCCCCTCTCGGAGGCCACGGTGTTAACGCGCCCGAACGTGGTCCAGGCCGTGCAGGAATAAGCCGGCGAATCGTGATAAAATAAGATGGTTTTAACCTGCCAGGAGCAACATCATCTCTGAGACACCCCAGATCGAAGCAAGCGCTTATCCCTGCCCAAACTGCCAGGGCGGCCGCAAGCGGCTGCATTCAGCCACGCTGATGACCTGGCTTGGCGATGACCTGATCACGGTGCCAAACTTCCCCGCCTGGATTTGCGACCTGTGCGGCCATCGCACCTACGACACGCAGGCCCTGGCTGAGTTGAGCATGCTGCTCAATCCCGAAGCGGGGACGCCTGTTGGCCCGCGGCCGCCGCTGGGCAAGAAGCCCCCCTCAGCCAATACCCCCCCACCCTCGTAAAAAAGAGCCCCCATCAAACCGGACCCCTGCAGGGTCGTCCATCCGCAGGTTGCGCGCTGCCCGTCACCTGTTTGGAAGGCTGCCAACCGACCGCCGTCAGAAACAGGCCGGTCTTAATCCTCTTCTTCTGGGAACTGCAAGGCCCACAGGCGGTGATAGACCCCTTCCTGTTTGATCAGCGCCTCGTGGGGGCCCTGCTCCACAATCCGGCCGTTTTGCAGCACGAGAATTCGATTGGCGTTTCGGATGGTCGATAACCGGTGGGCGATCACAAAGGTCGTCCGGTTTTCCATCAACACCTTGAGCGCTTTTTGGACCATCTGCTCGGATTCCGAATCCAGCGCGGAGGTGGCTTCATCAAGGATCAAAATGCGGGGGTCCTTCAGCAGGGCCCGCGCGATGGCAATCCGCTGGCGCTGCCCGGCGGAGAGTTTAAGGCCTCTTTCACCCACTTCCGTGTCATATCCCCGGGGAAGCGATTGGATGAAATTATGGGCATAAGCAGCTTCAGCCGCGCTTTGGATTTGGTCTTGAGACGCCTTGAGGTTCCCGTAGGCAATGTTTTCCGCAATGGCGCCCCCGAACAGGAAGTCTTCCTGGGGGACCAGGCCAATCTGAGAGCGCAGACTTTCCAGGGTGACTTCGGTCAGCCGGCGGCCGTCGATTTCGATCCAACCCTCCGTGGGATCAAAAAACCGCGGGATCAGGTTCACCAGGGTGGTCTTGCCGACCCCGCTGGGCCCGACCAGGGCGATCACCTCCGAGGGCTGGACGGTGAGGTTAATGTCCTTTAAGACCATATCGTCTTTTTCATACCCAAAACAAACCTGGTGAAAAACCACCCGCCCCTCAACGGACGGCAGAGGGCTGGCTTCCGCCGGCTGTTCTGGTTCAGAATGCGTGGCCAAAATGTCGAAGATCCGTGAGGCTGCGCCAATCGCCTCTCGAATTTGAGCGTAAACGCCCGCAAATTCTCCCAGCGGCGCCGCCACCATGATCATATAGAACAGGAAGGCGACCAGCTCCCCAGGGGTCAGGGAACCGGAGATCACAAACTGACCCCCGACCCACATGATCCCGGTGACGGCAATAAACCCCAGGAAGCTGACCAGGGGAACAAAAGCCGCCCGGACCTTGGTGCGTTCCATGGTGGTATCAAAGGTGCGCTCGATCCGGTCTTCAAAGCGTTGTTCTTCATAGGGCTCCTGGGTGAAGGATTTGACGATCCGGATGCCGGAGATCGATTCCTCCAAAGCTGAGACGGCGGTGGCCAGGCGGTCCTGAACGGTGGTGGAGAGCTTCTCCATGCGGCGCCCAAAGAAAACCGCCATGAGGATGATCGGGGGGATGATGACGAATATGAACAGGGTCAGCTGCCAATTCATCAGGGCCATCAGGGTGATCCCCCCGATAATGGTCACGATCTGGCGCAGCATGGCGATCGGCGTTTGGGTCAGCACCGCCTGCAGGGTTGTGACGTCGTTGGTGACCCGCGAAACGATTTCGCCCACTTTGCTTTCCTTGAAGAAGCGCATCGGCAAATACAGCAGGTGCTGCTGGATCGAGAGCCTCAGGTCGGCAATCACGCGCTGCCCGAGGTAATTAAGCAGGTAGTTTTGCCCGTAGCCCAGCCCGGCCTGGAAAACGAACAACCCCACCATGATCAGCACGATCCGGTTCAGTTCCGCCCGAGAATAGGAGACAAACACCGAATCAACCAGAAAACGGGCCGCATAGGGCAAAGACAGGCCAATTAAGCTGTAGACCGTCAGCATGATGGCTGCCAGGACCATCTGCCGCCAATAAGGTTGAACATACTTATATAATTTCTTAACTTGTTCCATGCCCTACCTGCCTGTGATTCTTGCGCCGCCCCTGGCGACTGTGGTGCAGGCGATCATTTGCGATATGATTAGAATACAAGCCAATCACTCAAGGGAACAGTGATGATCACCATGAAGTTAAACATATACCCCGATTTCGAAACTTTGACCATTGCCGCTGTGGACGAATTCGTCCGTATATGCCGGGGAGCGGTTCGGTCCCGCGGCCGCTTTACCCTTTCGCTTTCCGGCGGGAGCACCCCGGAACCATTTTACCGCGCCCTGGGGGCGCCGGCGAACCGTGCCAGGGTGGATTGGGACCACGTACACCTGTTTTGGGGCGATGAACGGCCCGTCCCGTCAGAGCATCCCGAATCAAATTTTCGCATGGCAAAGGAAGCGCTGATCGACCCGGCGGGGGTCCCTGAAGCCAATATCCACCGGGTTCCGGCAGAGATGGACGTGCGCCTGGCCGCGTTTAGCTATGAAGAAGATTTACGAGATTTCTTTGATGGCCATTGGCCGCGCTTTGACCTGGTCCTGCTGGGGATGGGGGCGGATGGGCATACCGCTTCGCTGTTCCCCAAGTCGGCCGGTTTACACGAAGCGCAGCGCTGGTTCATCGCCAATTACGCCCCAAAAAGGGAAACCTGGCGCCTGACCCTCACCAAGCCGGCCATCAACGCTGCCCGGGAGATCTGGGTGTTGGTGCGGGGGGCTTCCAAGGCTGAGAAGCTGGCCGAGGCGCTGGCTGGTGAGAAAGAGCCCTGGGAAAACCCGATCCAGCTGGTTCAGCCGGAGGATGGCGCGCTGACCTGGTGGATCGATGAGGCTGCCGCGCAAGCTCTGCCGGAGGACATCCAGCGGGAGAATGCGGCGTGAGAAGAA
>CAZLEK010000070.1:0-12872 GCA_964558525.1 uncultured Candidatus Brevefilum sp. | reverse complement strand
CGGCGGCTGCAGGCCCTGCGCCAGGCTCGGGGTCTCTCCCAACGCGCCCTGGCCGAACTCAGCGGGCTCAACTTCAACACCCTCAGCCTGATCGAGAACGAGAAGTCTTCCCCCAATGTAAGTACCCTGCAGCAGCTGGCGGATGCGTTAGAAGTGCCTGTGACAGCCTTTTTTGAGGCGCCGGCGGTGGTGCGGCAATCGGTGGTCTTTCAAAAGGCCGGGGAGCGTCAGCGGGTCGCTTTTTCCCAGGGCGCCTTTGCAGATCTGGGGGGGGGATTGGCCCTGGGTGAAGCGACGCCCCTTTTGATGACCCTCGATCCCCACCAGGATTCGGGGGAATCTCCGATTGTCCACACCGGGCAGGAATTCATTTACTGCCTGTCAGGGGAGATAGTCTTTTGGATTGACGGGGACGCGTATCGCCTGATGCCGGGAGACAGCCTGATCTTTGAGGCGCACGTGCCGCACCGCTGGGCGAACCCGTCAGATAGAGCGGCCCGGGCGGTGATTGTGATTTGCCCGGCAGATAGCGAAGACCGTTCGGTGACCCGGCACCTGGAGTTGGGATCTTGAGCCTGGATCAGATTGGTTACTATTGGAAAAGGAGTTAGAGATGTTACGACGCAGCGGAAGACAAGAACCAGGCCGCGGCAGGGGCCAGGGCAACAAGCCAGGTTCAGGTCCTTCAGGGAAGTGTCGGTGCCCTCAGTGCGGGTACCAGGTTGCGCACCAGGTGGGCCAGCGCTGTATGGACCTGACCTGCCCTAAATGTGGTGTGAAAATGCTTAAAGCGTGAGAGGAAAACCAAACAATGACAGCACAGGCAGCAGACAGTCAACCCCGGCCGCTTGCAGGAATTGGCACTGCTGAAAATGATAGCCAGGTAAAAAAGATCATTGCGGTAATGAGCGGCAAGGGTGGCGTGGGAAAATCCTTCACAACGGGTCTGCTGGCCAGCGGGTTGGCTCGGAGCGGATTGAAGATCGGCGTTTTGGATGCGGACATCACCGGGCCCAGCATCCCGATGCTGTTTGGGCTGCACGGCAAAGTGACCGCGGGTGAGAGGGGGATTCTGCCGCTTGAGAGCCGGACCGGGATCAAAGTGATGTCCATGAACCTGCTGCTTGATACGGAAGACCAGCCGGTGATCTGGCGCGGTCCGCTGGTGAGCCGGGCCATCCAACAGTTATGGGGAGATGTGATGTGGGGCGATTTAGACCTGCTGCTGATCGACCTGCCGCCCGGCACATCCGATGCCACGCTGACGGTCATGCAGTCCCTGCCGGTAGACGGCCTGGTGATGGTGACCACACCCCAAAGCCTGGCATCAATGGTGGTTCGCAAAGCGGTGCATATGGCGCAAATTGTGGATGTGAAGATCATCGGAGTCATTGAGAACTTAGCCTATTATCGCTGCCCGGATACCGGCAAGCAGCATTTGATCTTTGGCAAGAGCCACAGCCAGCAGGTGGCAGACGAGGCTGGCGCGCCCATTCTGGCGCGCATCCCGATAGACCCAGGAATCTCTGATGAATGCGATGCCGGCAATGTCGAAGCGATTGATTTTGACTCTCTTGGTTCGTTACTGGATGCATTTGTCGGGGCTGCCGGGCTTTCACCAGGTGAAAAGATACGGATGACCTTTGATGCAGTTCAGACGCAGGGAGGAGAACCCACGACGATCCCGGGCGAGGGGTTGGAAGACCTAGCGGCCTTCTCTCAGGCGGCGCAGGAGGTTATCCTTTCCCAGGAAAATATGGGCAGGTTGGAGGACCCAGAATTGCGGGGCAAGGTGCGGGGATGCTGCGGGGACAGTATGCAGGTAGAATTGAGTTTAAAGGGAAGACTCATCCAGGATGCCCGGTACCTGACGGATGGATGTATGGCGACCATGGCCTGCGGCGGGATGCTGACTCGGATGATTAGGGGGCAAACCTTGCAAGCGGTATTGGAGATTACTGCAGAAGATTTGCTGGATGCCCTGGGCGGATTACCGAAGGGGCATACCCACTGCGCCAGCCTGGCAGTGAAAACGCTGCAGGAGACGATCCGGGGCAGCCGGATGGACGAGCCGCTAAAGGTGGCGCCTGAAGACCTCCCGAAAACGGTTCATGGGTGGATTAAGGAGATGCATAATGGAAAATAGCACTTTTTTAGCCGTACTGCTGGCCAGCGGTCTTTCTGCAGTGGTTACATCGATTGGGATTTATGTCATTGTTCGGTTTGACGAATGGGGCAACAGAAATGTGGCTTATTTTATGAGTTTTGCCGCCGGCGTGTTAATGACGACCTCTCTGATGCATATCCTGCCTGAAGCCTATGAGATGAGCCCGCAGGCGCCCGTATGGGTGCTGGTGGGCTTCATGGTGTTGTACATTTTGAACACGCTGCTGAACCAATATGGGCTGCATGACCATCATGGGGCGGATATCACCCTGGGGGTGATCCCGATGGTTGGGATCGGCATTCACTCGCTGCTGGACGGTTTCATCCATTCGGTGACCTTTAATGTCAGCATTTTCACGGGGATTTTGGCGGCGATCGGGATGGTGCTGCACGAATTTCCAGAGGGGATTGTCACCTTTTTGCTGCTGGAACGGGGCGGCTTTACCCGCAAGAAAGCAATTTTGGGGGCGCTTCTGGCGGCGGGTCTCTCCACGCCGTTGGGGACGCTGATCTCTTATCCCTTTATTCACACGATTGAGCGGTCCACATTGGGTGTCTTGCTGGCTTTTTCAGCCGGCGCCCTGGTTTATGTGGGGGCGACTCACCTGCTGCCCGCTGTCGAGCGGGAGCAGCGTCCCAACACGCTCTGGGCAATGCTGGCTGGGATTGCGGTGGCGCTGGTGATCGTCTTGACCAAACATTAGGAGGTGCTTGGATGCCTGAGCAAAATAATGAAATCAGGGACTCTGTCAGGTCAGTTCTGGCGAAGATACCCGACAATGTGATTCTGGTGGCTGCGGCTAAAACACGCCGCCTGGAAGAAGTTCAGGCCGCTGTGGATGCCGGGATCCGTCATGTGGGCTATAACTACGTGCAGGAAGCCCTGCCAATCATCGATGCGATCGGAGGTCGGGTGGCGTGGCATATGATCGGGCATTTACAAACCAATAAAGCGAAGTACGTGGCAGAGCGCTTCGATATGTGCCAGACGGTGGATTCCTGGCGGCTGGCGAAATATCTTGATCACCGCTGTGAAATGGCTGAGCGGACTTTGCCTGTGCTGGTGGAAATTAACAGCGGCGAGGAATCCAATAAAACGGGTGTGCTGCCAGACAAAGCAGCGCCTCTGGTGAGGAAAATGAGGGCTTTAAAACATCTCCACTTGCAGGGTTTGATGACGATGGGCCCGCGCTTTGGCGACCCTGAAAACAGCCGGCCTTACTTTCGACTCACCCGGGAGGTATTTGAAGATTTGCGCGCCCAGGATCTGGGGTCAATTGAAATGAAGTATCTTTCGATGGGCATGAGCAATTCATACCAGATCGCGATTGAAGAAGGCGCAAATATCGTCCGGGTCGGCACCAAGCTGTTCGGCGAACGAGCTTGAGCAGAAAGGAATTGGTTGATGAAACACGTCTTTGGCCCGGTCCCCTCTCGACGCCTGGGGCAGTCCCTGGGGATTGACCCCATACCTCTAAAAACCTGTAACTGGAACTGCGTCTACTGCCAGCTGGGCCGCACACGCCCTCTGCGGACGGAACGACGGATCTACTTCCCGAACCTGGAGATCCTGGATCAGGTTCAGGACGCCCTGGACGCCCATAAAAGCGGAGAGATTGATTGGGTGACTTTTGTAGGCTCCGGTGAGACAACGCTGCACGCCGGCCTGGGAGAGATGATCCGGGGTGTAAAAGAAATGACCGACCTGCCCGTGGCTGTCATTACCAATGGTTCGCTGCTCTACCTGAAGGAGGTGCGAGAGGAACTGGCTGCTGCGGATGCTGTATTGCCCTCCCTAGACGCAGGGAACGCGGCCCTTTACCGCCGGATCAACCGACCGCATCCCTCACTAACCTTTGACCGGCTCACAGATGGCCTGATCGCCTTCAGGGAGATGTACACGGGCAAGCTGTGGGTGGAAGTGATGTTGGTGGGCGGGCTGAATGACACGCAGGATGCTTTGCAAGAAATTGCCAGCTGGCTGGAAAAAATCCGCCCGGATGAAGTCCACCTGGTAGAACCCACACGCCCTCCGGCTGAAGCCTGGGTGCGGCCACCGACTAAAGACGGATTGGAACGAGCGCAGCGTATTTTAAAGGGTATTGCTCGATTGATCCCCCCCGCAAAAGGAGCTTTCGACCTGAGCGGGGAAGAGGATCTCTTATCAGCCATCGCCGGGGTGATCACCCGCCACCCAATGCGGGAGTCGGAATTGGTAGAAACCTTGGAGCAGTGGTCCCCGGGTGAAGTGCGTGAGACGCTGCAGTCCCTGGCCGAGAGCGGCCGGGCCCAGGTGGTGGTTCGGGAGGGGGTGCGCTTCTGGTCCGCCTCGGAAGGATACTATGATCCTGGCAATCAGGACGCGGTTTAGGAGGTAAGCGTTTATGTCAAAATTCTCCTTGGATGTGCTGCAGCGATGCGTGTATCCCCATTTTCACTGTGAAGATCAGGATGTGGTTTTAGGGTCAACCTTTGGCGAGGATGTGGCCCTGACGCGTGTGGGGGAGGATTTGTTGGCTTCGCATGTCGACCCGATTGTCGGGGCGGTGAAAGGGATTGGGCGGCTGGCGGTGCACGTTGCCTGTAACGACATCGCCACCTGTGGGGCGCGACCCCGCTGGATCCAGCTGCTGGTCCTGGTGCCAGACAAGGCTGATGTGGATTTATTAGAACGGATCATGAAAGATGTGTCCCAGACCGCCAGGCAAGTTGGTGCTGCCATCATTGGCGGGCATACAGGGTATTCAGCCGCGCTGTCTCGCCCCTTGGTGGCGGTGACGGCCTTTGCGCCGCTGGAAGGCAAGAGGCCAGTTCTGACCCGGGGCGCTAAACCAGGCGATCACATTCTGGTCACCAAGGGCATCCCGTTGGAGGGGACGGCCATCCTGGCGGATGATTTCGCCCAGACTGCGGAGCGCCTGGGTTTGACGGAAAAGGATCGGGCAGAAGCCAAGACCCTGATGGAAGAGGTGAGCGTGATTCAAGAGGCAATGATCCTGGCCGATCAGGGCGCTTCCGCCCTGCACGATGTGACCCGGGGCGGCCTGCTGGAGACGCTGCTGGAGATGGCCTTACTTTCGGAGCTCAGGATTGTGATCCAATATGAGAAAATCCCGATGCCAGCTGTGGGTTTACGCTTTGCGAAAGCCTTTGGGTTTGATCCGCTGCGCATGATCTCTTCTGGCACCCTGGCTGCCGCGGTCCCGGCGGAAAATGTTGTCAAAGCCAGCGCAGCCTTACAGGAAGCTGGGATCCGATTTGCTGATATTGGGGTGGCCGAAGCGGGGGAGGGCGTTTGTATCCAGCAAGGGGAGGATGCATCGGAGATCAGAGCCGTCCAGCCTGAGGCGGATGAATTGGCCCGCATGTGGGAGGTTTACACTCCCGATGAAACGTCGTAGCCCCCGGATGGGAGCTTGGATTTTTAATTGGAACAGCGAGCCCATTCTTACGTCTGTTGGGTGGAAGATTTCCAGGATAGGGGAATACTGGTGAAACGCCGGGTTGGGTATTATTGACATTTGCAACGCAATCTGCATGGATGCGCCATTTCGTGAACGACGTGGTTTGAAACGGTCTTATTGCCAAGTCTCAGACAATCCAATAGACCTGCGGAGGTTACGATGGCCACAGAACCAAAATTGATCCAGCAGTTTGCCTGTTTTGCTGATTTAACTGGTGAACAAACACAGGCGATTGCCGAGATCAGCAACTCGGTGTGTTACTTGAAGGATCACACCTTATTCAATGAGGGCGATGAAGCCCAATGGCTCTACCTGCTGATTGATGGTGATGTAGGCGTTTACTACGGTCATCCTCAGACCGGCGAAGCATGGGTGGATGCTGTTTCAAGCGATGAGGTCCTCGGCTGCTCTGGCTTGGTCCCGCCTCATCACTATACTGCCACAGAGAAATGCCTTTCGGATATTGAGGTCTTGGAGATCAACATGGAAGATCTGCGGGACTTAATCGAAGAGGATCCCCAGCTTGGCCTCAAGCTTCAAGAGCACATTATTAAGACACTGAACAATCGCATCCTGACGCTCAGGCGCCGTGCCCTCAGCTGATCCTGCCCATTAGAATCCGATATGAAAGCTGGCAGCAATCCTTTTGACAGCCCGGATGTCGCCCTGGGATATGAAGACTGGTATCAAACCACTGGCAAGGCGGCTGCACGCCAGGAGAAGGCCCTGCTTGAAGCGCTCCTTCGCCAGGCTGACGGGGTGAAAACCATTTTGGATGTGGGCTGTGGGACGGGCTATTTTACCGGCTGGTATCAGCAGCTCGGTTTGAGTGCGGTGGGGCTTGATCGATCACGGCTAATGATCCAGCAGGCCCAACAGGGTCACGGTGTCCTATCTTGCCTGGGAGACGCCCAGCGCCTGCCCTTTCCCGCCAAGGCCTTTGACCTGGTCAGCTTTATCACAACTTTGGAATTCCTTTGCCGTCCAGGCTTAGTGATTAAAGAGGGGCAGCGTGTGGCTCGGAGAGGGTTGCTCTTGGGCGTGATCAACCGGCATAGCTTTGTGGGCTCTCGATACCGCAAAAAGGATGGGCCGATTTGGGGTTCTGCTGTCCTTTACACGCCGGCCGAACTGATCCAGATGGTCACAATCAACGTCCCCGATCCCCATAAGGTTCTTTACCGGACGACGCTTTGGCCGTTTGTAAATGCGATTTCAAGGCTGCCGTGGGGCGGCTTTATTGGGATGCTTGTGATCCTAAAATCTTCAGAGAGGTAGGCCATGGCTGAGAACAACAAACAGGCGGACCGGCATCAGGCGCAAACCACGCGCGCATGCCTGGATCAGCTTAGAGAATCATGTTTAGGGAACCGGGATCCGGAAGCGACCCTGCGAGCCCTGGACGCTTTGGAGGCGATGCTGTTCGAGGAGCAGACCGCGGTCTCGGAGAGCCTGGCCGTGCAGATGAGCCTCTATCCGCTGCGGCAGCCAAGGCTTTCACCTGTGATCCATGACGCCCTCTCAGTCCTCGCGGGATATGGTTTGCAGGTGATCCCCGGAGCGATGAGCAGCATCCTCATTGGCCCCTCAAATGATCTCTTTACTGCCCTGCAGGAGGTCTATCACCGGGCAGCGGCCAAGGGGGATGTTGTCATGATCCTGACCCTGTCCAACGCCTGTCCTGCGCCGGAAACGGCTGAAGAATAAAAAAGGCGCGGTGTTGGGCTGAAGAAAATTGTGCGATAGATTTTCCTTTTGCAGAATCATCCCTGGGGTGGGTTATAATTCCACTGGAGGTTTTATGCCCATACGCATTTTGCCAGACCACATCGCATCGCAGATTGCTGCCGGTGAGGTGATCGAGCGCCCCGCATCGGTGGTCAAAGAACTGGTGGAGAATGCCCTGGACGCCGGGGCGGATAGGATCACGGTTGAAGTGCTGGGCGCAGGCAAGCGTTTGATCCGCGTGGCCGATAACGGCGCGGGCATCCCCAGGCAGGAGCTGATGCTGGCCGTCAGCCGGCACGCCACCTCTAAATTGACCCGGGCGGAAGACCTGACGTGCATCCGGACTCTCGGCTTCCGCGGAGAAGCGCTGGCCTCGATTGGCTCGGTCTCCCGGATGCGGGTGGAATCCAGGGGAAAGGGCGCTGACCTGGGGGCACAGCTGACCGTCGAAGGCGGCAAGTTGGCAGATCTGGAGGATCGGGGCATGCCCCAGGGGACCCGGGTCACCGTCCAGGATTTGTTTTTTAATGTCCCAGCCCGGCTGAAGTTCCTCAAGACCGACAATACCGAACGGCGCCATGTTGAAGCGCTGGTGACGCGCTACGCGCTGGCTTATCCCGCGATCCGCTGGGAGCTGGTTGTGGACGACCAACCCTCCCTGCAAACCAGCGGCAACAATGACCGGCGGGAGGTGCTGGCCAGCCTGTACGGTGTGGACGTGGCCCGGGATATGCTGGGGGTGGATTTCAAAGAAGACGATTATCACATCTACGGCTTTATCAGCCCGATCTCCCTCACCCGCGCCAACCGGCGTGAGATCACGATCTTTGTCAACGGACGCTGGGTGCAGGACAGCGCGGTGACGGCGGCCATCATTAAAGCCTATCACACGCTGCTGATGGTGGGCAGGTACCCGATCGCGGTCCTGTTCCTGGAGATGCCGCCTGAATTGGTGGATGTCAACGTACACCCAGCTAAGGCGGAGGTGCGCTTCAGGGAAGGCGATCAAGTCTTCACCCGCACGCAGCGTGCCGTGCGGCGGGCTTTGCTGGCCTCCTCTCCCGTGCCCGACCTGCGTCCCCGCCAGTGGTGGGGGTCGGATTCTGAAGCGCGCAAAGATGAGTTTGCCGGGCAGATGTCGGCTGCCATCCCGGTTTTGGAAGCGCCTGAGGGAGAAGCGCCGGCGCGCGTTCAGATCCATACGGGCGCCGAGGACGCCGAGCGACTGCCCCTCTTACGCCTGATCGGCCAGGTGGCGGCCACCTATCTGGTGGCCGAAGGCCCCGATGGGCTGTACCTGATCGACCAGCACGCGGCCCACGAGCGGGTGCTGTTTGAGACCCTGATGGCCCAGCAGCAAAAGGACCAGCCGCCGGCGCAATCCCTGCTCGAGCCGGTTAACGTGGTCCTGCCGCCGGAGAAGGCCCGGCTGCTGGAAGGCCAGCTGCCCACCCTGGAGAAGCTTGGGTTCCAGGTGGAAAACTTTGGCCCCAACACCTTCACCGTCCGGGCGATCCCAGCGCTGCTGTTGGGCGGGGATCCGGAGGCCGCGCTGAACGTGGTGGTTTCGGACTTTGAGGAGGATGAAACGCCGTTGGCCTCGGCCAAGGAGGCCAGGCTCACCGCCCGGATCTGCAAGCGGATGGCGGTGAAGGGCGGGCAGACTCTCTCTCCAGAGGAACAGGTTGCGCTGTTGTCCAAGCTGGAAGCCTGCCAGTCCCCGCGCACCTGCCCGCACGGCCGGCCGACGATGATCCACCTCTCAGCCGATTTGCTGGAGCGCCAGTTCGGACGGCGTGGGGCGCGATAGGCAGCGATGGCCCGCTTTTTCCTCTCGGGTTTGATCAACCTGGAAACCACCCTGGCGGTGGACGGCTTTCCCCTGGATTATTTCCCGGTGCGTTATCCGTTTTTTGGGGTCCAAACCGCGGTCTCGGGCGTGGGTTTCAACCTGGCTGCTGCGCTTACCAAACTGGGAAACCAGGTGGACTTTGCTTCCCTGATCGGCCCCGATGACAACCCAACCCAGGTGCGGAAAGCGCTGGCGGAGATGGGTGTGTCGGGCGACAGGGTGTTGGAACAGGCCGGGGCTACCCCCCAATCGGTGATTCTTTATGACCCTGACGGGCGGCGCCAGATCCACGTGGATTTGAAGGACATCCAGGACCTGCGCTACCCGGTGGAGATTGCCCAGGCGGTGATCCCAAACAGTGACCTGGCGGTTTTATGCAATATCAATTTTTCCCGCAATTTGATCCCAATTGCCCAGGCAGCTGGGGTTCCCATCGCGACGGATGTGCACGCGCTGTCGGATCTGGACGACGACTATAACCGGGACTTCATGGCCGCAGCGGAGATCCTGTTCCTGAGTGATGAGTCCCTCCCAGACGCGCCAGAAGCTGTGGCTGAGGCCCTGCTGGAAAAGTATACGCTGGAGATCCTGGTGATTGGCCTGGGCGCTGAAGGCGCGCTGCTGGCCGTGCGTGGGGCGGGCTCCCTGCAGCGTTTTCCGGCGGTCTGCACCCGACCCGTGGTCAATACCATTGGGGCCGGGGATGCCTTATTTTCAGCTTTTTTGGACCGCTATCTGCGCTGGGGGCATCCGGAACGCGCCCTGGCAGCAGCCATGGTTTTTGCTTCCTACAAGGTGGGCGCAAAAGGCGCAGCGGAGGGGTTCTTGAGCGGCGCGGCGCTGGATGATTGGGTTCAAAAGATCAAGGAGTGAATGCATGCGCGGGTTATGGCTTGAAAACCAAACAGTATCTTATCGTCAGGACCTGCCCAAGCCGGCAGTCGCCCCGGGCTTTGCCCGGATCCGCACCCTGCAGGCGGGGGTCTGCGCCACGGACCTTGAGATGGCCCGTGGGTATTATCCCTTCACGGGCGTGCCAGGCCACGAGTTTGTGGGGCAGGTGGTGGAGGCGCCGTTGAATGAAACCTGGGTCGGCAAGCGCGTGGTGGGAGAGATCAACCTGACCTGCGGCCGCTGCACTGCCTGCCGGGCGGGGCGGGAGCATCACTGTGAGAACCGCACAACCTTAGGGATTTTTGATAAGGATGGGGTCTTTGCGGAATTTTTCACCCTGCCGGTGAAGAATCTGCACGTCGTTCCGGAAAACGTGAGCGATGATCAGGCGGTCTTCACTGAGCCGCTGGCGGCCGCCCTGGAGATCCAGGAGCAGATCCAGGTTCAGCCTGGGATGCGGGTTCTGGTGGTGGGCGCCGGGCGGTTGGGGATGCTGATCGCCCAAACCCTCAGGCTGACCGGATGTGACCTGCAGGTGGTGGTCCGCCGTGAAGCGCCGGCCGAGATGCTGGCCGGGATGGGGATTGAGTCGATTTTTGTGAAAGATGTGGCGGAAAATTCGGCTGACCTGGTGGTGGAGGTGACCGGCGCGCCGGGCGGCTTTGAACTTTCCCGCAAAGCGGTTCGGCCCTTGGGGACGCTGGTGCTGAAAAGCACCTTTGCCGACAAGGTGACCATGGACCTGTCGCGGCTGGTGGTGGATGAGGTCACGCTGGTGGGCTCGCGCTGCGGTCCCTTTGCGCCGGCGCTGCGGCTGCTGGCAGCCGGGCTGGTGGATCCAACGCCGATGATTGCGGCGCGCTATCCTTTGGAAGCGGGGCTGGCGGCGTTTGAAAAGGCGGGGGAGCATGGCGTGCTGAAGGTGCTGATCGAGCCGGAAGGATAAACTTTGATGGTCTGATGGTCTTTATGATTAACCACAAAGGACATAAAGGGTTTTTTAATACAAAGGACACGAAGTTTTATCACGAAGGACACAAAGGGAAAAAGGTTTGTATGGGGGAAATTGATTTACTTTTTGTTACTACTCAGGGGTCTACGTTGTTTCTATTTTGAAATTTTTTGGTGCGCAGAAAAGAACTGCGCACCCTACATGTAATCATTAATTTGACAACATAAAAAATCACAAGTATTTCGTAGGGTGCGCTCCGGTTTTGAGCGCACCATTAACTAATGAATTATTTGTTTTATCTGACCACCCTCAATTTGATTTATCCACTAATTACCCAGATGAAATTTACAAACACGATGACGACTTATGCCAAGATTTCTTTCCCAGACCTGAGTAGTTACTACTTTTTTATGTAGAAATGAAATTTTATCTTGACAGAGAATGGATCCCATTACCGATACTTGATCCAATCTGGGGGTGGCAGGGGAGTGGGTTTCTTGCCGTAGAACAGGTCGTCCAGGGCGCTGGCGGCGCGGCGGAAGGCGCCGGAGTGGTTCACCCCAAAGCGGATCAGGTTGTGCATGACGTTATCGGGATGGGAATAGGGACAGACGGCCATACAGCGGCCGCAGTCCGTGCCGATGCGGGTCCAATAGGTGTAGCAGCGCTCGGCGTTCAGCTTCCAGCGCAGGGTGCCGTCCGGGTGGGATTGCCTTTCGCCGAAGGGGATGGCCTGGGCAGGGCAGACCGCGGCGCACTTATTGCAGACCGTGCAGAAGTCGATCACCGTGGGGTCCCAGGTGGGCGGGTCGGGGATCAGGGGCAGGTTCGTGGTGATGACGGCCAGACGGACGCGCGGTCCCAGGCGGGGCGTCATCAGCAGGCCCATGCGGCCGATCTCGCCCAGGCCGGCATCCTTGGCGACCAGGGGGGCGATCACCCGGTAGTTGCCGTCGATATGGGCGCGGGCGGGATAGCCCAGGGCGCGGATGGCGGCCGCCAGGATCACGGCGATCTTGGCGCTCTCGGCATACTGACGGGCGGATTCCATCACGGCCGGCATGCGGGGGCCGGCGTAGGTCATGGCGGGATCCATCTCCACGCTCAGGGCAATGGCATTGCGGTGGTTGAGGGTTACCGGCGCGCCGTAGGTTCCCGAGCCGCGGCCGATGTGGGAATAGAGGTGATCGGGCTGCAGTTTGCAGATCCCGACAGACTGCGCGCCGTGAAAGCGGGCCAGGTTCTTGAGGTAGCGGGAGAGGGTTTCAGCATCATGGGCTGTTTTTTCCTCGGCGACCGGGCCGTCCACGGCATGGCGCAGGGCTTCGGTCAGGAAGAAGCCACCCTCGGGGGAGGCGGCCAGCAGCGGATCGTAAAAAGCCGCGCCGGGTTGGAGCAGGCCGGGGTTCTGACGAAAGGCTTCATCGGGGGCCAGGTGTTCGGGGTGGTCGGTATAATACTTCGTATAGTTAACAGCGCCGGGTTCGAGACGCGCCCGAGCAAACAGGATCGTGCGCTCGTCCACCTGGCTGGCGGGTGCTGGGGAGGGGGCGTGGTCCCGCCCGACCGGCCAGAGCAGGTTGACAAGCCCGGCCAGTATTGCTGCCCCCAGCAGGGCAGCGGTCAAGGAAAGAAGCCAGGCGGGGGCGATCCATACCAGCGCTAAGAGGAGCATTGTTCCCAAGGCGAATAGGCTTGAAAGGCGGGCGGCGCGGGCCTGCCGCTCACGCAGGGAGGTGAGGGCGAAGGCCAGAAGGCCGAAGAGGTTGAGGGCGAGGAAGGCCGTGAGGATGATTTCGATGGGGGTCATAGGTGT
>CAZLEK010000069.1:9625-12906 GCA_964558525.1 uncultured Candidatus Brevefilum sp. | reverse complement strand
CCTACGGGCAGATCGTCTACCGCGGCCAGCAAGTCCACCTGTTTGGGCGCTGCCACATTGACCGCCAGAACGCCATGCTCTGGAAAGATTACGACCTGGACGGGACGATCGAGGTCAGCCGGGTGACCGCGCTGCCCCTGCAAACTTCCTCGCGCGTGTCGCCCGGGACGGGCATCTCTTCCATTGAAATGTTAACTGCCCTGCGGGAGGGCATCCTGGTGCCCTGGCAGAAGCAGCAGGCCGAAATGCTCAAACCGGCTGCAGACCTGTTCGCCGCCGACCAGGGCGGCCTGGTCTACCAGCCAAAGATCGGCGTGCATAAGAACGTGGCAGAGATCGATTTTGTTTCGCTCTACCCGGCTATCATGGTGCACTTCAACATCTCACCCGAGACAATCCTGCCAGATCCGGATGCAGAGAACATCGTGCCCGCCCTGGGGCTGGCGATCGACACCAGCCAGGACGGCCTGATCCCTAAAGCGCTGCGCCCTTTATTGGAAAAACGCATTGAGATGAAAAAACACCTCGCCAGCACACCCGCCTGGGACCCTTTCCGCAAGAATTTCAAGCGCCGCGCCTCAGCCCTCAAATGGCTGCTGGTGACCTGCTTTGGTTACCTGGGTTACAAAAACGCCCGCTTCGGGCGGATCGAAGCGCACCAGGCTGTGACCGCCTACGGGCGAGAAGCGCTCCTGCAGGCCAAAGAGGCCGCTGAAGATCTGGGATACGGCGTGATTCAGCTCTATGTGGATGGGTTATGGGTCCAGCACCCGGTTAAAACCAAACCGGAGGATATCGAGCCCCTGCTCCTGGAGATCCAGGAGCGCACCGGCCTGCCCATTTCATTGGATGGGATCTACCGTTGGGTGGTCTTTGTGGGCTCCCGGCAGAACAAGAAACGCCCGGTTGCCAACCGTTATTTTGGGGTCTTTCAGGACGGATCGATCAAGATGCGCGGCATTGACGCCCGCCGGCGTGACAGCACGCCCTTCGTGGCGGAGGCCCAACGTCATTTACTGGAACTGCTGGCCAGTCGAGACGATCCCGAGGAAGCCCTGCCAGAAGCAGTGGCCTATTTGCGGGAACAGCTCAGAGCTTTGCGCAGCGGCCAGGTTGGGCTGCCCCAGCTCCTCGTGCGGCAGCGGTTGGGGCGCAAGCTGGAGGCCTACCGCACCCCCTCACCGGCAGCGCGGGCAGTTATGCAGCTCAAGGCTGCTGGCAAAGAAATGCGCCCCGGCCAGCGGGTGCCCTTCCTTTATACCCTGGGCAAGCCGGGGGTCTTCGCCTGGGACAGGCCCCAATCGCCCAACCCGCGGGCCGTGGACGTCGAGCGCTACCAGCGCCTGCTCCTACGGGCAGCTGCGATTGTGCTGGAATCCTGGGGGTTGGATGAGGATAAGCTGACTGAGAAAGTGCTCTCCAATGCCAGCCAGTTAAACCTGCCGGCCGCGCCCAAGCAGCATCCTGGCCAGCATCGCGGCAATATTCCAGGCGTCGTCAACGCCGCGGTGGAGCGTGCCCTCAAAGGGCAGGCCCAGTAAGCCCATTCCCCGTTGGAGGCCAACTTCCCTTTTGAGGCCGAGGCGCAAGGCCAACAAGTTCTTAACGTTGATGTGCGACCGTCCGAAGGGGTAGGGCACGCCCCAGGCCGCACACTGCGCCTGGAATTGCAGCCGGTCGTAATCCCCATAACTGGCCCAGGTGCGTACCCGCGATTGATAATGATCCTCCAGCAGCGTACAGGCTTCTGGAAATGCGCGCCCGTCTGCCAGCATTGCTGGCGTCAGGGTGGTCAATTGCTGGCAGAACTCGCTTAATTCTGAACGTTGAGGTTTAACCAAAACAGCTCTTGGTTCACCCCGTTCGCCGGTAGCCACCTGCAGTTCACACAATCCAATTTCGATGATCTCACGTTCTTCACCGGGGGGCGGTTCGCCTTGCCAGCAGGTGGCTTCAAGATCGATCACCAGGATCTTATCGAGTTTTCTGGCCATGGGATTGCCAGCCTTTCAAGCGCAGCTGCTGCTGCTTGGCGCGCGTCATCCCCAGGACGACCAGGTCGTATGACTCATCAATCATCAAGCGGATCTCTTCATCAGGGATGCTGCCGTCCAGCGTGACGGTATTCCAATGTTTCTTATGCATGTGGTAGCCAGGTTGAACAGCCGGGTACCGCTTGCGCTGGATCACGGCGTCCGTCGGATCCGCTTTCAGCGAGATCGTTAGGGGGTCTTCTTGCCAGGCGACCAGCGCGAACATCTTGTCCAGCACCTTATACACCAGGGCATCCGGTCCAAAGGGCATGTCCCGGCGGGCAGCGGGTTTGCTGTCGAGATATTCACACAGATTGTCATAATCCATTGAACAAATCCTTACTGGGGCTCTATACTTTGATAAACTCAACGTCTCCGGCGTCAAGGTCCACAATGCAGAATGTCCGGGGCTCGCGCCCCAAACCTCCCAGCGCGCCGGGGTTCACAACCCGCACACCCTGGATGACCTCATCACGCTTTTCATGGGTATGCCCGTGAAAAATCCATTTAAACCGCCCCTCCTGTACCAGTTCCATGATCTTTCCGGCCACATGGCTGTGCGTGGCAGCGACTGGCGCCCCGCCCAGCTTTCCTTTAAACACCATGCCGACAAAATTATCCTCACGCATTTTCTCCAAGCGCTTCTTGATCGCGCCGGTGGTGTGGTCCATATTGCCAATGGTCAGAATGACCCTAAAGCCTTCAAAATGGGAGGCCATTTCCGGGCTGGTCAGGTCTCCGCAGTGCACAATGGTCTCAATGCCTCGTTCGCGAAACGCGCTCAGGACGGCCGTTGTGTTCGATAGGTTGTCATGGGTGTCGGATAGTACGCCAATTTTCACTCGATAGTCTCCTTGATCTTTCTTTGCTCAATTATACCCAGATTGATTGGCGAACTATTTTTTCCGAAACCTGATGTAAGTACAAAGTAGTCATGTTCTATTTTGCCTGGTTCAAGTGTCCTAGTGAAGGACCAAAGGACATGCTAGATAATTGGAACTGAACAATGAGCAACAAAGAAATTAAGCTTTGTGAAATACTAAAGATGGTAAATGAGAAGCAGACCACCTTAAGAAAAGGTGCTTTAAGGATTGGAATGACTGAACGAAACTTCAAACGGCTGCTGCACGACTATCGAGAGAACGGGCCAGAAAGGATCATATCTGATCATCGAGGTTTGGTCAGCAATAATCGCACATCAAAAGAAGAAGAATAGACCCCGAAAAGGTTGAAAGAAGACTATCAAGG
>CAZLEK010000069.1:0-9525 GCA_964558525.1 uncultured Candidatus Brevefilum sp. | reverse complement strand
CTTGTGCAGCCGAGTTATTGTGGGTTACTGGCCAACATGGTCAACTTCGGAGGACGAGTTGGGTCCTTTTGTTCGAAATAAGATCATCAACCCGGTTTTTCTCTCCTGACTGTCCCTGGCATTGCTCCGTTAACCGGGCAAAGCCCATTGTTCATCAGCAAGCAGGATCACCTATTTGATAACATCAGCTATCTCAGTACCATGGGTAGATAGACGCGCAACGGCTTGACAAACCAGCCTGAGATATCCCACCCATTCCCGCCGCGTGCGCTGACCACCAGACAATCCCCAGACGGCGCGCAGGTGATGGCGACTTCCGTCTGTCCATTTTCACTGACATCAATCGACAACTCACTGCAACTGGGTTGATCCTGGTAGAGCGGTATGAAGCGACCCTCAACATTCTCCGAATAGGGTGGGCCGATTGCATCGCGCACCCATACAACCAGGTAGGCAAAGCGCCCCCCAGAAGCAATCCTTGCCCCAAAAACACCATCGTCGTGGGTCAGAGCCCCAATATCAAAGCCGGCCTCATCTCCCAGGGGTACACCCATTCCGTTGATTCGTCGTGCACGAATGTCCGGGTTATTCGGATCACCCGGATCTTGCATCTCTCGCCAGATCGCCATGAACTTATCCTCATCAATCGACACGGCTGGTTCATCTTGGTTGTTACTATTTGGACAAAGCGGTGTGTCTGAACTGCTGCTGAGTCCCAGCAGGTTGGCTGGAGCAGTTTTGAAACGGATGCTGGACGGGCTGGCCTCATGCGTGTAGATGAAAATGTAATTGTTTTGGACTGGGTTGTAGGCTACATCCGGTTCGCGGTGCGGCACCGGCCCAGTGATGACGTTAACGCCACTGTCTGGTGGGAGCGCAACGCCTTCACCACTAATGCGCCGGGCATCAATATCCCAGACACCATCAAACCATATATTCTGATAGACGACGAGATACTCCTTGTCGTGGCTGTTGTACACCACCCGGGCACTATCCTGTATGTCGAGATCGACATTAATGCCGAATGCGGTGTTGATCGGTAGGCCCTGGGCGTCAAGCCGCAGACCATAGACATCAGAATTGACGGGCACATAGGAGCTCACATGCCGGGTAAAGACCATGAGGTATTCGTTTCGCTGGCTGTTGTAGGCGACAGTCGGGCCTGTGTCATTGTTACCAATGGTTAGCGTGTTGATAGCGCCGAGGGTGCCATCTGGAGAGACTAGGCGCGACTGCAAACGGACGTCGCCTGATCCAAAATCAGAATGCCACACGACCAGATAGTTTCCTGTCTGCTGGTTGTAGGCTGCGGCGGGTGAAAATTGATCGAGCAGCTCTTCACAAATCGGGATTCGTGGCCCGATTAGATCGGTGGACTGAACCAGAGTTTGAAACGCAACAAAAACGTCATGCTGCAATGGGGCAGGAAAACCCTTTACCTCGGCCGGCATGGCGGCCGTGTGGGTCAGCCCGGCAACCAGAAGCAAAACGAGGCTCAATCCAAATATGGCTGGCAAAATATGCTGGGATTTCATCTTGCGATCTCCTTTTTCCATCGGTGGCCGAGATACACGGCCAGGTATTAAAAACTGCTACCACCGCTGCTCCAGGTAGTTTTAGCGGCGGGTAAATACGGTTATCTCATTGCCGATCACAGATACCTCGGATGGAGATGGCAAATACAATATATTGGAAAAACTTCAATATATATGCCCATTACATGATTGTATACAGAATTTTCTGGGAAAATGAAAGGCTGTTGATGAATATTGTATATTACTTTGATCTTCTATGCAAGTGCTTGGAGACGATACTCTCCGAAACCGGACGCATGTAACTGAACCCAAACCGCGCTGTGGTAAAATGATTAAAGTGAAATATTTTTGGTCAATTGTTCCCATGTAACCTGATGACGTCATTGACCATCTTTCTGTTTCAGAATATTTGGGAGATTTCATGACATCTTCACTCCAGCAAGGGATTAACGCTGCCAAAGCGGGGCAGACTGAAAAAGCCCTTGAGTTTCTTAAAGACGCCATCATCGAAGAACCACAAAATGCAGATGTGTGGGTATGGGTCGCTGCGATCATTGAGGACCCGGAAAAGCAAGCGGTTTTCCTGAATAAAGCCTTAGAGATCGACCCGCACAATATCCCCGCGCAGCGAGGGCTGGGCTATCTTCAAAAACAAAACCAGCAAAATGATGATCTCAAAGGTGAGACCCTTTTGGATCATACCCAACCGATTTCTCCGTTTCCCAACAAGGCCGGAGGTCCGAACCAGCAGCAGACCGAGACCATCAACGATCGGAGATCAGATGCCCTGGCAAACCTTCCAGCCGGCGGGGATAAAGACTCAGATGAACCTGTTGAAAAACCCCAAAAAAACCAACACCTGACTGCGCTTGAAATCATCTTGCTGTGTGTGGTGGTCATCGTTTTTGCTTTCATCGGCTTGCTGACCTCATCGGCGTTACTTGATTTTGAACTCCCCTGGGGAAATTTAACCGGCAGCCGTCCCAGGCTGACCAACGAACCGCCTTATCCGGGTGTATTCCTGTATGAAGAGGAAGTGTTCTATAACATGGAAGCACATGCTGGCCCGCCAGTGGCGAATGTTGGCATTCCCACCAGCGCTTCCACTACACCGGTGATCCTGTTCTGGAACAGCGAAGTGGATATGAACCATCTCAACCTGATCCACGAATCCGGGACTTATCTTAATTATCGCGCTTACCAAGCTGGGAGAAACGGAAAACTCGTCCAACCCAGCAACGAATTACAGGCTGGCCTGTACTGTTTCCAGCAAACGCAACAGCAGCCCCCCGCCAGTTTGGATACCTATTACTGCTTCCAGGTCGACCTTTCCATCGAGGAGTAAACCTTCAGGCAAAAAACACAGGCCTAATGGGGGAAAAGCCAGCAAATGTGACAGTTAGGCGCATATTTTGTGAACAATTTCAACTACTGCGAATGCCGATTCAACTTATAATCATCTCGTTATCGCGATTATTTTTATGAGTAGACTGAACCTATGACACATCACACGATCATATCAGCAGATTTCATCGCTCCTGAGATCAAACGTTTTACGATACAGGCGCCATTGATCGCCAGAAAGCGCAAACCAGGACAATTTGTCATCCTGCGCATATCAGAAACCGGGGAGCGGATCCCGCTCACGATTGTCGACTCCGATGCCGAAAACAGCGCAATCACATTGATCGTCCAGGGAATCGGCAAATCTACCCGGGAGATTAATCAACTTGAAGCCGGCGACGAAATCCTTGACCTCGTCGGACCGCTTGGCACGCCCTCTGAAATTGAACATTTTGGAAACGTGGTGGTGATTGGCGGCGGCGTGGGCACAGCGGTCAGCTTCCCCCAGGCGAAAGCGCTGAAAGAAGCGGGAAATCACATCACCGCGATCATCGGCGCCCGCACAAAATCTTTGATGATCCTTGAGGAAGAAATGCGCCAGATTGCAGACAGGGTGCTGGTCTGCACCGACGATGGCAGTTACTGCGCTGAGGGTTTTGTCACCGAGCAGCTGCAGCAGATCCTTGATGCGGATGCCAAAATTGACTACGTCTTGGCTGTCGGCCCCCTGCCGATGATGCGCGCGGTGGCAGAAATCACCCGGCCTTTGGAAATCAAAACCATCGTCAGTCTCAATTCAATCATGGTCGACGGCACCGGTATGTGCGGCGGCTGCCGAGTGCGCATCGGTGAAGACGTGAAATTCGCCTGTGTGGACGGTCCCGAGTTTGACGCTCACTTGGTCGATTTCGAAGTCTTGATGAGCCGCAACCAGGCCTACCAGCACGAAGAAAACTGCGCCCTCGAGGCGGCTGCTGAAGAGGTTTCAAAAGCAAATCAACCTGAACGGCGTAAGCTGCCCCGCCAGACGATCCCATCCCGGGAGCCCCATGAGCGCATTCAGGACTTCAACGAGGTTAACCTGGGATTTACCGAAGCGCTGGCTCAGCTTGAGGCCCAACGCTGCTTGCAGTGTAAACGCCCTGCCTGCGTCGCCGGGTGCCCAGTGGGCGTAAAAATCCCCGAATTCATTGACCTGATCACCCGAAAAGAATATATCCGGGCATCGCAACTGATCAAACAGGATAACGTCCTGGCCGCGGTTTGCAGCCGGGTTTGCCCCCAATCCGACCAGTGCGAAGGCGCCTGCATCTTGACTCGTCGGGGGGAATCGGTAGCCATCGGCGCGCTGGCCCGATTTGTCACCGATTATGATCGGGAGCATGGAGCGCCGCAGTCCACTCATCTCGACACGCCAAAATCAAAATCCGGAAAGCGCGTGGCTGTCATCGGGTCCGGCCCCGCGGGCCTGTCCTGTGCGGGCGACCTGATCCGCATGGGGCATGCTGTTACGGTGTTTGAAGCCTTTCATGAGTTCGGTGGGGTGCTGAGTTATGGGATTCCTGAATTCCGCCTGCCCAAAGCGATTGTCCGTGAAGAAGTTGACGCTCTCAAATCGCTGGGAGTGGTATTCCAACCAAATACCGTCATCGGCCTGGCTTATACGCTGGAGGAGCTGCTGGAAGAGCAGGGTTTCGATGCGGTCTTCATTGGCGTGGGCGCCGGTCTGCCTTATTTTATGCAAATTCCCGGGGAAAACCTGGTGGGCGTTTACTCGGCCAACGAATTCTTAACGCGGGTAAACCTGATGAAGGCTTACCGCTTCCCAGAATACGACACACCCATTATTGACTGCCAGGGCAAGTCTGTCGCTGTCATTGGCGGTGGAAATACCGCGCTAGATTCCGTACGTGTCGCCCTGCGACTTGGGGCGCGAAAAGCATCCATTTTCTACCGGCGAACCGAACAGGAAATGCCCGCCCGGATCGAAGAAATTGAGCATGCCCGGGAGGAAGGGATCCAATTTCACTACCTCAACGCTCCCATCGCCTTCCTCGGGGATGATGATGGCTGCCTTAAGCAAATCCGGATGATCCAGATGGAATTAGGCGCGCCCGATTCCTCAGGACGCCGTCGTCCGCTGCCGGTTGACGGCTCCGAATTTAATACGCCAGCCGACCTGGCGATCGTGGCCATTGGCAATGGGTCCAACCCGATCCTTCAGCGTTCCACACAGGGATTGGAATTCAACCGATGGGGCAATATCGTGGTGAACCCTGACACCATGGCCACCAATATGCCCGGCGTATACGCCGGCGGCGATATTGTGACAGGCGGCGCTACAGTCATCCTGGCGATGGGCGCGGGCAGGCAGGCCGCGCAGTCTATCGATACTTACCTTAAAAATCCATACCCTGAAAAGGATTCCTATGCCGAAACCCGTTAAGATTGTTTGTATTGGCGCTGGCAGCTTCTCATTTGGTCTGACGACCCTCGTCTCTTTACTGCGGAGCGAAGCCCTCAAAGGCAGCCAGCTGGTTCTGGTCGATCGTAATCAACCCCATCTCGAGACCATGCGTGGGCTTATTGACTGGCTAAATGAGGTTTGGAAAGCCGAGATGAATATCAGCGCTTTCACCAGCCACAAGGATGCCCTGCCAGGCGCTGATTTTGTGATCAACGCCATTGAGGTTGGGGCGCGGGAAGCCCTGTGGGAGTCTGATTATCGCATTCCACTTAAATACGGCGTGCGGCAGCCCTATGCGGAGAACAGCGGCCCTGGCGGTTTCGCCCATGCCGCCCGCAACATCATGCCGATCCTGGAGATCGCCTGGGATATGGAAAACCTATGCCCGCAGGCCTGGTTCATCAATTTCACCAACCCAATGCAGCGCATCTGCGCCGCCATCCACCGCCACACCAAGATCAAAGTGATCGGTCTCTGCCATCAACTCGGCGCAGGTTATGCCATGGTTGGCAAAGCTCTGAGGGATGAGCTGGAGATTATCGTGCCCGAGATGTTCACCAGCACGCACGCCAGCCCGAAATACAGCCCCAGTGTGCATGTGACCGGGATCCAGGCCCTTGAAAAGGTAAAAATCACCGCTGCTGGCGTGAATCACTTCACCTGGATGCTGGATCTGCGAGACCGTGAAACCGGTGAAGATCTGTATCCGCGTTTTAGGGACCGCTGGCAGGCGCTTCCGGAAGAATTTGAACCCCTCACGCGGCGAATTTTTAAGGTTTTTGGCCTCTTTCCAATTCCCGGAGATGAGCATCTGTGCGAATATCTGCCCTGGGTCAGCGATCCCACCACGGAGCCCTGGAAAAAATTTGACCTAGATTTATACGAATGGCAGGGCCACAGCCAGGACCGGCAAGACAACTGGGCCAGACTGGAAGCAGCGGTTCGATCTCGCGAAGCCCCTGAGGAATTCATTCCCAGTTACAGTGAAGGCGCATTAGAGGTCATTGAGAACATCGTCAAAAACAGCGATTTTCTTTGGGAGGCAGTCAATGTCCCTAACCTGGGGCAAATACCAAACTTACCGGCGAACGCCATCATCGAGCTGCCGGGTTTGCTGAATGCCAGAGGCGTGACGGGAATTCCTGTGGGGCCCCTGCCGGAAGGCATCGCCGAGCTGCTGCGGCGGGAGATCACCATCAGCCACCTCACGGTCGATGCGGTGGTGAAAGGTGATCGCCAGTTAGCCCTTCAAGCGCTGCTGTTGGATCCGGTGATCCGCGACCTGGACACCGGCCAAAAAGTCCTTGAGGATTATCTCGCAACCTATCGCGAGTACTTGCCCTCTTTTTGGGCATAAGCATCAGCCAAATTTGGACCCATTTCAAAAGCAAGCATTTAATGGTAAAACTGAAATAACCATCAAGCTTAGGGAGAACCTTATGTCTGAAATGCTTACACCTCAAGATCAGAATGAGAAGGAAACTCGTTCAGGCTTTGTTAAAACCTTGAGTGAACCGCTCTCAAAATACGGCTGGCCGGCGTGGCTGGTCTACACCCTGGCGATCTTTGGCTTGATCTACCTTCTCAATCCCACCTTTGGGGTTTTCGAGTTCATTCCGGACAACCTGCCGATCATCGGCAATCTGGATGAGAGTGTGGCGGTCATGCTCGTTTTGGCAGGCATTGTGGAAGCCCTGGAAGGTCAAAAATCCCGCAAGAAAAACAAGAACAAAAAACAGGCTCAGACCAAAGCGGATCCTTCCTAAAATAACCTGCAGATAGGGACGCTGTTACGCATCAACCCCGGAAGCCATCCCTTCTGTGGCTGAGACGTTTTCTGAACTTTATTGACGAATTTAATATTGCATAGTATATTAGAAAAAGATGGTTAACGGAAGTTCAATAAGACAGGCTCGTTTTGTTCTTGTTTGGAACGTACGTTAGCAGTAACCGTAGGAATATTGTACAAAGGAGGTTTCCAGGCATGGCAGAACGAGAACTTGGCGTCGTCAAGTGGTTCAATGGCGAAAAAGGCTATGGCTTCATCGCCCGTGACAATGAAGAAAAAGATGTTTTCGTACACTTCTCTGCGATCAACTCCGAGGGTTTTCGCACCCTTCGTGAAGGTCAACGAGTTGAGTTCGAAGTCGTCGAAGGTGAAAAAGGACCACAGGCACAAAATGTCGACGTGATCGAGTAGCGATTATCATTTCATTGATCAAAAATGCGGTGTGGAAGCGCACCGCATTTTGTGTTTAATACCTGATCTAAACCGGGATTGGCGGAATGGACCGCCCCTAAATAGAATAGGGTCAGTCCTCAAACGTAAACACTCTGACTGTATTCCCACCTTCCGCCTTGGCCTGGTAGAGGGCTTTATCAGCAGATCTGTAAAGGTTTTCCAATGACAGTTTTGTGCTCTCGTTGACCGCAAACACACCAAAACTGGCCTTTACAGGTATCTGATCCACCTCGTATTGAACCAGGTTCTCCTCCAGGGTTTTTTGTAAGCGTTTGCAGAGCTGTTCAGCGGCGTTCAGATCTGTTTGCGGCAGTAAAATCACAAATTCCTCCCCCCCAAACCTTGCGACCAGGTCAGATTGGCGCAAGGTCTCTCGCAATTTTTTCGACACCCATACCAAGACGGCATCACCTGCGCTGTGCCCGTAGGTGTCGTTAATTGTTTTAAATTGATCCAGGTCGATCATTGCCAGGGCCAGGGTCCCACCGTAACGCTGCAGCCGGCTGAGTTCGGTGTTAGCCAGTTGATCAAAATACTGCCGGTTGTAAAGCCCCGTCAGGCCGTCATGGATCGCCAAATTTTCGAGCTTATCCAGCAAGCGTTTTTCTTGCGTGTACTCAAAAAAATTATAAATCTTACCGATCATGCGCCCCTTGCGATCGGTGATGTCATTAACACTGACCCGGTAGTAGGTGGGCGCCTCGGATACCGTCTGATGAAAATCGACTCTCTCCTGATTTTTATCACGCAGCCAGGCCTTCAGTTCAGGATAATCATTGAAAAAGGTCTCATGATCCGGCGTTTTTGAAGTTGAAAACTCAGGAAAGATCTTCTTAAAGGCCGGGTTAAAATCAACGATCTGGCCCTCGCCATCCACAATCAACACGCCGGCGGCCATATCCTCAAAAATGGCATTTCTGGCCAGGGGAATCAGATCGAGGATTCTGAATTTAAGAAAACCAAACGTGAAGAATAGCCCACTCACGCCAAGCAGCAAGGGCGTATAATCTAACCCCAAGGAGTCCGCGTCCAGGTTGTAGAAAATCGTTGCTGCCCAGGGGGGCAATGAACCAATCAGGTAAAGAAAAAGATGTTTTCTGGATGCTGGCGCAGACCTGAAATACATCATCCCAAACAGCACAGTACTGATTCCCAAGCACAGCGAATAATAACCCAATGAAATATAGTTAAAGATATTTCGATCGTAAGCCAGGACTTGATAAGGCCCCAGGGTTTCCAGGCGGGGGTGATGGTGCGCCAGGTTCAACCAACCCAGGGTTTGCGCCGTAAAAAACTGATACAGCGGAATGACGCTGAGAGCCAGGATGAGTTTTAGATTGATCTTTTTCTCATAACCCGAAACCGAAACGGCGAACAAGAGCCAGGTGGGCGCGATCAGGAAGATCCCAAAATGCTGAAAACGTACCCAGAACATGACCGTCCGCAGTGATTCTGCCGCCAATTCCATCCCATACCCAAAACTATACACGGCCACACCCAACATGCTGATTGAAAGGAAAATGGCAGCCTTCCCAGAGTAGCGTTTTCGCCAGGCAAATATCGCCAGCGTGAACATCACCAAAGATGTTGCGATTAACGAAGGGATAATCGGAAAATCATACATTGTTTCGATTAAGTATAAAATTATTTATGTGATCTAAAAGCCAAGAAAAACCAATTGATTATATCATACTCCTAATATTAATTTAATTTCGCGACCAGAGGCCCAGGGCGATCGAAAAGTCGTAGGGTGCAGTCCGGTTTTGACTGCACCATTCATCCAACGACCGGAGGATTACTTGGTCTAGTCAATTACGACATAATATGGGGTCCATTTACTCTTCACGCATTAAAAACGGGTCCTTTGGGACAATGATTAAATGAATTCGGCGGGGTGAACCCTCACGTCTTTCATCCTCTGCACCTGAAGGTGTTCC
>CAZLEK010000068.1:2904-12913 GCA_964558525.1 uncultured Candidatus Brevefilum sp. | reverse complement strand
ATGGCCTCCTGGATCGTACACCTGCGGATCGCAGAAAAACTTTTAGATCGCATTATGAGCTTGGACCCGGCCGCCTTTGCCGTCGGCAATATCGCTCCCGATTCCGGCATCCCCGATGGCAATTGGGAACATTTCAACCCGCCTTACGAAATGTCGCATTATAAGAAGTTCGAAGGCGAGCAGTGGAACCTGGCCGACCTGGACTTCTACCGCCAGTACCTGCAGCCTTTGAAGGTTCAAACCTTTCCCCCCCAACGCTTCTCCTTTCTCATGGGCTATTTCTGCCACCTGGTAACGGACAACCTGTGGGGCGAAACCATCTACCGGTCCACTCGGAAACGGTTTGCCAGGGAATTTGAGTCAGACCCGGATTTCATCTGGGAGGTTAAGCGTGATTGGTATGGGCTTGATTTTGAATACGTCCGCAGTCATCCCGATTCCCTCTTCTGGCAGGTCTTCCTGGATTGCGACTACACCGAGAACTTTCTCGACTTTATGCCTCCAGAGGCAATCAACCAGCGCCTGGATTACATCAAAGAATTTTACCAGCGGACCGACGAGAAGATCGAGAGCCATTATATCCAGCACCCGGGCTGTTACCTGACCCGAACCAAAATGGATAAATTCATCGAAGCGGCAGCTGACCGCATGGAAAGCATTTTAACTGTCCTGTGGTTTGAGGGTCAGCTCCCTGCTGAGGCTGCCTCTGTGCTTGATTTAGAGTGCCTGACCTGACGGCGATCAAGATGCTTCAAAAAACTCACCAGCTGGCAGTTTGTTCCCCGGCTGATCTGCACCCGGTCCCAGCGAGTTTGGATGGGATCCATTTACCTCAGGTGACGGGTCTTCGCTGTCAAAGGAATGGGCAGGCATCGGAAGCCGCCCATTTCCTTGGAGAACATTTCCATAAACTCGAAAAATCACTGTATAATGGCAAGAACACCATGCTTCATCGCCAATGACAGCCGCTATTCGCCGGGAGGAAACCGTGAATAAAAGATCGTCCTTGATCGTGTTATTGGCCCTAAGCCTGATCAGCTGTTCGCTGACGGATTCACTTTTTAGCAACCCGCCGGAGCCCACCCCCACCGCCACGCCCACCAACCTGCCCCCACCCCCCACACCGCGCCCAACAGCCACACCAGAGCCCACATTCACAGTGACCCCAACGGAAACAGCAGAAAGTGAAACCGAAGGCCCCTACCTGCAGGTCAGCCGGGAGGATCTGGAAGGCATGTTTGAGGCTGGACAGATGTGGTCTTGTGAGGAACCGGACCGCGATGCCGACGGTTATTACGAGCAGCAGTGCCTGGAAAGTTTCTCCTATGAGGCCCAGGTGGATTTCCGCATCGGCGCCCTGATCTCCGGGAAGGATGAGCGGGTTCAGCGCTTTGCTGTGATGCTGATCCTGCCCCACGCCGGCGCGCCGGTGCTGTGGCCGGATGGGACCGACATGACAGAAGCCTGCTTTGAATTCATGGCCTCCTATGCTGATTTTGGGCCTGAAGCGCCGCCGCTGGCCGAGTCAGTGGAAGTGCTGTTGTGGGGGCTCTACCAGACCGACGCTCCCACAGATGACCAGTTCACCGCCGGGCCGCTGACTGTTTTCCTGCATCACGACGGCGATGGCGCACTGGGGTACAGCATCGAGCCGGCGGAATAGGTATCCCACCAAAAAATCCTTTTAGTCCAGGGTGTTATTCATCGTCTTCCAAAATCTGGCAATAATCACTAAACCCATGACCAGGAAATAATTGCTTTGGAAAAGTTCAAGGTATAATTCCTTGCGTTATCTTCATGGGTTCACCATGCACGGAGGCCTTTTCATGACCCAATCCTACGACGTGATCATCATCGGCGCTGGGATCGTCGGCGCGATGACGGCGCGCTTCCTCTCAAAATATGACTTAAAGATCCTGTGGATCGAAAAAGAGGCCGACATTGGCATGGGCGCCAGCTCGGCCAACTCGGCCCTGGTCCATGCTGGCTATGATGCCCTGCCGGGCACCCTTAAAGCCCTGACCAACACCAAAGCGGTCGAAATGTGGCCCCGGCTCTCCCAGGAGCTGGGCATCCCCTACCAGCGCACCGGCGACTATGTGGTGGCCGTTAGCGAAGCGGACTTGGCCGAGCTGAAAACGCTGTATGAGCGCGGTCTGGCCAACGGCGTACCTGATATGGAAATGATTGACGGCGAGGAGATGCGCAGGCGCGAACCCCTGATCCGCCCTGACACAGTCGGCGCGCTGTGGGCGCCTACCGGTGGGATGGGCGATCCTTTTGCCGCCACGGTGGCCGCCGCCGAAAACGCGGTGATGAACGGCGTGGAACTGCGGCTCAACACTGCCTTTGAGGACTTCATCATGGACGGCAGCAAGATCACCGGCGTGTGCACCAACCAGGGGGACTTTTACTGCCGCTGGGTGGTCAACGCCGCGGGCCTGTATGCTGACGAGGTCATGCACAAAGCCGGCGTCAGGCCGGAGTTTAAGATCACACCCCGCCGTGGGGAATATGTGATCCTCGACAAGGCTGAGTTTCAGCTGACCCAACCGACGATCCTCTTCCCTACTCCCAGCGACAAAGGCAAGGGTATTTTGGTCACCGCGACCCTGCACGGCAATGTGATCGTGGGGCCCAACGCCAATTTTGTCGACTCCAAGGAGAACAAAGATGTGACCCAGGAAGGCATCCAGGAGATCTGGTCGGGCGGGAAGAAGCTGGTCCCCGCCATTAACCGCAAACATATCATCGCCCAGTTTGCCGGCCTGCGAGCCACGGGCAATGCGCCCACGCCCAACCCCGAGATCGACTACAACCAGGACTTTGTCATTGAAATCCCCGATGAGGTCCAGGGGCTGGTTAACCTGGGCGGGATCGAATCCCCCGGGTTCACCTCAGCCCCGGCGATCGCCCTGCGGGTGATCGACTTACTGGAAGAAGCGGGAGAGACATTCAAAGAGAAGCCTGGCTGGAACCCGGTTCGCAAGCCGAGGCCCGTCTTCCGGCACTTGAGCCGGGATGAGCAGGCGGCCTTAATTGCCAAGGACCCGGCTTACGGGCGGATCGTCTGCCGCTGCGAGAACGTCACCGAGGGTGAGATCCGGGCGGAGATCCACGCGCCGATCGCGGCCGTGACCTATGACGCCCTCAAGCGCCGCACCTGGCTGGGCACTGGGCGCTGCCAGGGTGGGTTTGATATGCCGCGGGTGGTACAGATCCTCTCGGAGGAGCTGGGCCTGACCCCGGAAGAAGTCACCAAAAAGGGCGCCGGATCACCCTTGCTGTTCCGGAAGACCAAGGACGTCGAACACGACCACCTGACCGTGGAGGAACTGCTATGAAACACAGTTATGATGTGATCGTCATCGGCAGCGGCCCCGGCGGGCTGGCGGCGGCCATCGCCGCCAAGGAACATGGCGCGGAGGATGTGCTGATCATCGAGCGCGACATCGAGCTGGGCGGGATCCTGGTGCAGTGCATCCACAACGGGTTTGGCCTGGAGCTCTTCGATGAGGACATGCCCGGCCCCACCTACGCCCAACATTTTATTGAAAAAGCCAAGGGTCACGGCGTGGATACCCTGATGGACACCTATGTGATGGAAATCACCCCCAACCGAAAGGTCTTCGCCATCAATAAGGACCAGGGTTATATTGAGCTGGCTGCCCGGTCGATCGTTTTGGCCATGGGCTGCCGCGAGCGCACCCGGGCCCAGATCATGCTGCCCGGGGCGCGGCCGGCAGGGGTCTACACCGCCGGCACGGCCCAGCGCTTTGTGAACGTGGAAGGGCGCATGCCCGGCGAACGCTTCGTGATCCTCGGCTCGGGCGATATCGGCATGATCATGGCCCGCCGGCTGACCATCGAGGGCGCAAAAGTAGAACGCGTCCTGGAGATCATGCCCTACCTGACGGGCCTGACCCGCAACTACGTGCAGTGCCTGCTCGATTACGGCATCACCCTGCAGAAGCAGCGCACCGTGCAGCGTATCATTGGCAACGACCGTGTCGAGGCGATTGAAGCCGTCAGCGTGGACGAAACCTGGAATCCGATCCCCGGCACCAAGGAGGTCATCCCCTGCGATGCGCTGCTGCTCTCGGTGGGGCTGATCCCGGAGAATGAGCTCTCCAAAAAGGCCGGCGTGCTGCTGGATCCGGTCACCAACGGCCCTTACGTGGACGACCGCTTCATGACCAGCGTGCCCGGCATCTTCGCTGCCGGCAACGTGGTGCATGTTTACGACCTGGTGGACTGGGTCACCGAAGCCGGCTATGTGGCCGGCGAGGGCGCAGCGAAATACGCCCAGGCGCAGAAGATCGCCGAGGGCGAAGCGCTCCCCCTGGAAGCCGGCGAGAACATCCGCTACGTGGTGCCGCATAAGATCAACAAGGACAACCTCGGGGATAACCTGATCCGCCTGCAGATGCGGGCAATCAACCCGATCGAGGCGCGTGTGCTGGTGACGGTGGAGGACCATAATGGGGAAGTGGTCGCCAAGAAGGGCGAACCCTACGCCCGCCCGGGGGAGATTCTGTCTCTGGCGATCAAGCCGACGGCTTTTGACGCCGTGCGCAAGGCCGAAAAGCTGACCGTTCACGTGCGGGAGCGCTGAGAAAGGATTTGACAAGTATGGCTGAAACCAACGAGATCATCTGTGTGGCCTGCCCCAAGGGCTGCACGCTGCAAGTCAAACATGAAGGCAAAGATGTAATAGAGGTCCTGGGCGCCGGCTGCCGGCGCGGCAAGGAGTATGCGATCTGCGAGCTGCAGGACCCCCGCCGGATGGTGGCCTCGACGGTGAAGGTGAAAGGCGGCCTGCACCCGCTGGTGCCGGTTTATACCCGGGAGGGCTTCCCCAAGCCGCTGATCCCCCAGCTGGCGAAGAAACTGCGCGAGGTAGAAGTGAGCGCGCCGGTGAAGATCAACCAGGTGGTGCTGGCGGACGCTTTAGGCACCGGGATCGACATCATCGCCAGCCGGGATATGCCGGAGGGGCATTCATTGGCCGGCTGAGTTGGCTGACGCCCATAGCTTAAAGCAACCCCCACCCGCACAGAAGAATCACAACAACATAAAATATTCAGGAGAATGGTATGCCAGGTAAAACACTCGTCGGATATGCGACAAAATACGGCTCCACCCAGGAAGTCGCCAGCTTTATTGCAGACGTTCTGCGTGAGACCGGCAGAGACGTGACGCTGCAGGAGCTGCGTGAGGTGAAATCTTTAGAAGGATTTGATGCGGTTGTTATTGGCGCGCCTTTTTACATGTTCAAGTGGCTGAAGGATGCCCGCAAGTTCTTATCCCGCCATCAAGGCGCCCTTTCAAAGATGCCATCGGCCGTCTTTGCCCTGGGGCCGACCGATGCCAGCGAGACGCCGGAAAACAAACCGGATGTGTTCGAGCAGCTCGATAAAGCCCTGGCGGAATTTCCCTGGCTGGAACCTGTGGACCAGGCCCTCTTCGGCGGGAAGTTTGATCCGGCGCTGCTTAAATTCCCCATGAGTCTGTTCATGGGCAAAATGCCCGTCAGCGACATCCGCAACTGGGACCGCATCCGGGCCTGGGCTGAGGGCGTCAGTCGGAAGCTGTAGCAACCAGTTGGGTGGGTTGGCTTGCTGCAATGAAAACGTTGCGGCGATCTACGAAGACAGGGTATTCCCTCCAGGATATTTTTGTTCCATTAAATGCAAAGCGCCGTTTCTAATAACGGCGCTTAATTGATTTTCCCTTATTTGCAATTCTACGGCGCCCCGGGACCGTAATAGTCAGGGTTCGTGGGGGTCTGGCCGCTGGGGTCATGGACCCACACGAAATCCCCTTCTTCCGCCCATTCGAACAGCCACCTGGCATCCCCCGGGGAGAGGTTGACACAGCCGTGGGACTGCGGGTAGCCGAAGAAAGTGCGCCAGTAGGCGGCGTGCAGGGCCCGGGCCTGGTCGAAATACATCGTCCAGGGCACATCCTCCAGGTAATAAAAATCAGAACGGTCTGCTTCGAAAGCGCCCTGCATCGTCTCAAGGGGCTTCTTCTCGTAGATCTCAAACACGCCGGGCTGGGTGTAGAAGGGGTCCAGGCCTGTGGCAGCCAATGTCGCAAATTGGAGCTGGCCGTCTTCATAGACCATCAGTGTCTGCTGTTCGAGGTTGATCTCAATCCAACGGTCGGAGGTCACCTCTTCGGGCGGCGTCAGGTCCAGCTGGACCAGGCGGGCCTTCTGGCTGTTGACCCATTCATCGGGGGCGATGCGGTACCAGGTTAGGCCCTCGGCTTCCACGGACCCAAAGATCTGGATCACATCTTCACGGAGGTAGTTTTCGCCGGTCAGCTCCGCCCCGAAGGAGGGGGTACGGTAGCTGGGGGTGGCATCAATGATCCAGCCGAAGTCATTGCGCGGGTTATCGTAGAAGACCAACCCCTGGTAGTCGGTATAGGCGGCGGGTGATGCCCGCAGCCATCCGCCTGAAGCCAGCTGCAGGTAGGGGTTGCCGTTGTATTCCTGCCGGTAGACGTAACTGACGTAGCGCAGCGTCCCGGGCGCGATCTGCCCCACCGGGTTGGTCCCCGCCACGGCGTCTTCAAAAGAGCCGTAGATCGGGGCTGGCTCGTGGTCGGCCAGGTTGATCTTGGCCACAAAGACGGGCATCTCACCCAATGCCTCGGGCGGCGCTGCGGCCGGCAGCTCGCGCGGTGGATAGGGGAAGCCCTCGGCCTGCATCTGGGCCACGGTTTGGGCAGGCCCGGCGAAGAGGCAGGTGCCGTCCTCTACCATGCCTGGGCGGCACAACGGCGGCCCAAAATAGCCGGCGGCCGGAAGCGCGGTGTTGGCTGCATGGGTCAAACCGGTGGGCGCCAAAAGGGCAGACAAGATGACGATGACGAACAATGTGCGTTTCATAGGACCTCAAAGGTTATCTCAGAAGGTAATTATACCCAAAATACTCCGAATTACTCAATCCCTGTATGAAAGCTGAGAAATCGGATGGGAACACCTGAGATAATCTTAGGCAATGGGCTAAAAAATGGGGTACGCTGGAAAAGATTGTGAACGACAATAAAACATCAACCTAAAACCCACTGCGGCGGCGAGGATTCCCTCGCCGCTGCGGTTTAGAACCTGACCTTTCTACATTGGTGCCCTAAAAACTTGAATTAATTAATCAGGGCAAGCCAGGGGCTCCCCCATTGGGAATTTGCGAGGATTGGCCTGCTCTCCGTTTAATGGGTCAGGCCGAGGTCCGCGTTGGCCCAGGCGGAGAAAGAAACCCAGGGCGAGCACGGTGAGGATCGGATGCGCGGGTGGCTTGACAACCTATGATTGAGACCCGTTCCTTCGCAGAGGGTATCCTGGAAAGCGCCTTTCGCCTCGCAAAAATGAGCCATGTTGGGATAGGGGTGAAATTCAAGGTTTAATCGGATTCCACCTTGAAAATCGAAGGATACACTCTCGACTGGCGCTGGTAGAATCAAACCAATCCGGCCGCCCTTTCTCTGGAATTGAGGCGCGCTTGGGGATTGGGCTATAATACAACCTGATGGTTAATTAATTCATTCGGAGAGCCTTTATGAGCGAAGAGACCCGCGGAATCCAACCCAACTTCATCACCAACATCATCGACGAACACCTTGAAAACGGGCGGTTCGAGCACGTGCACACCCGCTTCCCGCCGGAGCCGAACGGCTACCTGCATATCGGCCACGCCAAATCGATCTGCCTGAACTTTGGGATCGCCGAGCAGTACGGCGGGCAGACCAACCTGCGCTTTGACGACACCAACCCCACCAAGGAAGAGGTGGAATATGTCGAGTCGATCATGGCGGACATCCACTGGCTGGGGTTTGACTGGCAAGAACGGCTGTACTACGCCTCGGATTACTTCGGCGCTTTGTACGAGTACGCCGTCCAGCTGATCGAGAAAGGCAAGGCCTTCGTGTGCGATCTCTCGCCCGAGGAACTGCGCCAATCTCGCGGGACCCTGACCGAACCTGGGCAGAACAGCCCCTACCGCAACCGCACCGTGGAAGAGAACCTGGACCTCTTTGAGCGGATGAAGAAGGGTGAATTCCCGGACGGCTCGCGCACCCTGCGGGCCAAGATCGACATGGCCTCGCCCAACCTGAACCTGCGCGACCCGGTGCTCTACCGGATCCTGCACGCCGAGCACCACCGCACGGGCGGCCAATGGTGCATCTACCCGATGTACGACTACGCCCACGCTTTATCGGATTCAATCGAGCATATTACCCACTCGATTTGCACCCTGGAGTTTGAGGACCACCGGCCGCTGTATGACTGGATCCTGGACCAGCTGGAGGCCTTCCACCCGCAGCAGATCGAGTTCGCCCGATTAAATATGACCTACACGGTGATGAGCAAGCGCCGGCTGCTGCGGCTGGTGAAGGAAGGCTACGTAGGAGGCTGGGACGACCCGCGCATGCCGACCCTCTCGGGGATGCGCCGGCGGGGCTACACGCCCCAGGCGATCCGGACCTTCGCCGACACGATTGGCGTCTCGAAGGCCAACAGCATGGTGGATTTAGAATTGCTGGAGCACGTGATCCGGGATGACCTGAACGACCGCGCCCGGCGGGTGATGGCCGTGCTGGAACCCCTGAAGGTGATCATTGATAATTATCCTGAAGGACAGGAAGAGACCTTTGAGGTGCCCTACTTCCCCTGGAACCGGGAGGAGGGGCCGACCCGGGAGGTGCCCTTCAGCCGGGAGGTGTACATCGAGCGCTCGGACTTCATGGAAGAGCCGGTCAAGAAGTTCTACCGGCTGTCCCCCGGCCAGGAAGTGCGGCTGATGAACGCTTACTACATCACCTGCAGCGAGGTGGTCAAGGATGATGCGGGGAACGTGATTGAGCTGCACGCCACCTACGACCCCGAATCGCGGGGCGGGATGTCGCCCGATGGCCGCAAGGTGCGCGGGACCCTGCAGTGGGTCTCAGCCCGGCACGCCCTGACGGCAGAGGTACGGCTGTATGAGACCCTATTCGCCAAGGCCGATCCCTACGACGTACCCGAAGGCGGGGATTTTGTGGACAACCTCAACCCTGGGTCGCTGCAGGTGATCGCCGATGCCAAGCTGGAGCCGAGCCTGAAGGACGCCGAGGAATGCGAGCCCTTCCAGTTCATGCGGCAGGGGTATTTCTGTGCTGACGCTGATTCGGCGCCTGACGCCCTCGTCTTCAACCGGACCGTTTCGCTGGTGGACACCTGGGCCAAGCTGCAGAAGCAGCGCCGGAGTTGACCTTCTGTCATGATGATGCACTGAGCGGCACCACTCAAAGCGTGAGGCTGTCCTTTAAGCCAGTGTGCTTCTAAAACTTAGTTGGATTCAAAAAAAGGTCCATAAACCCAAAAGTCTCTGGATTTTGACTTTATATCGGATCTATTTCTTTTTATGATATTCGTAACGGCGTTGCACGCAACGCCGCTACGGAATACATTTCCAATTTGTGTCTGTTGTTAATCTTGTAGGCTCTTTTTTTTTGGATAATCTCAAGCCGCTTGAGAGAATTGCCAGGTCTTGCTGGCGTATTCGTTTTTCGAAATAACGAACCGAAAACGAATGGAGAAGCATGGATTTGTTCTAGCCGCACACCGATCCCCGAAGAGGGGACTTTGTGTGTGCGGCCGCTTCAGCTTGCGAACCGAAAACGAATAACGGTCAGCCTTTGTTTTCGTCAGGCATCCTCTCTTCGGATTTTTTCGGGAGATTGAGATCTTATTCGGTTGTTAAGGTGCTGCTGTCAGGGCTGCCCAAGCGGTGGTGGATGGGCGGCTGCCTTGTCGTATCTGCTCTGTAAGCCTGTCCCAGTTGGTTGTCATTGAACAGATTGGTCTTGATTTCAGGATGCGCGGGTAAAACAGAACGAATGTTCTTATTTAATAAGAGCATAGCAGATTATGCGGGGGATTTCAATATGTCAAAAGCGGCAGAAAAGGGGCGAATTTATGCCGCTTGCGGCAATTGGGGGTCATTGGGCAGGGGATTAA
>CAZLEK010000068.1:0-2804 GCA_964558525.1 uncultured Candidatus Brevefilum sp. | reverse complement strand
GGGGCAGGCTGTGAGTGAGGCCGCTCAGCTCGCCGCACTGACAGAAGCGGGGGACATTGTGCAAATGCTGCTGCAGCGCGGATGGCTTCTGGCCAGAGCCACGTCGTGAAAAATTCACACCGGCCTTGTGACAGGCGTGACTGGTTAAAACCCCCTTTTTCGCTAGAATCAGAATCAGAAATTAACCAATTGTGAGGTTCTGAGAGGATAAAACAATGAAAAAGTTAAACAAGAGCTTAATCGTCGCATTTTTACTGACCATGATCGGCGCGCTGCTGATCGGCGGGGCCACGGTGGCCTGGTTCACCAGCCAAGACACCAACACCGACAACAGCTTTGCCGCCGGGACGCTTGAGATCAGCCTGGACAAAGAGGATCAGGTCGAAAAATACTTCGAAGTGGGCAACATGCAACCCGGGGATGAAGGCTCCACCGAGATTGTGGTGACCAATGAAGGCACCCTCCCGCTGGATTTTTCCTTCACATTGGAGACAAGCGGGGCGCTTTTCGATGGAGAAGATCCCCTGCAGGTCAAGATCAACGACATCGCCGGCAATAAAGTCACGGATCCGAGCACGGAACATACTCTTGAAGCCAATGAAACGAGAACTTTCGTGATCTTCTACCTGATGCCGGGAGACGCAGACAACGACTACCAGGGTGCAGCCGGCAGCCTGAACATCATTGTGAACGCCAACCAGGTTCAAGACTAAAAACAAAATCGAACCTATCCAGAGAGCTGCCCTACCCGGCAGCTCCTTTTGGTTTAAGCCGGGCGGCGCCGACAGGCAGGCCTTGCGGCATCAAGAAGATATTAAACGGGCCGCGTGACTGGCTGCGATCGAGGGCCGCGGGCAGTTTTTTGAATACCCAGGCCCACCATGGCGGCGCCCCCGGGGAAAGCCGCTATGGTATAATTTGGCAGCATTAAATAGAAGGGCCCGTAGCTCAGCGGCAGAGCAGGCGGCTCATAACCGCTCGGTCGCAGGTTCGAATCCTGCCGGGCCCATTTTTTAAGAAAATTCACAGGTATAGTTAGCAATTAAATTGAGAATTATTAGAATTTTCACGATCTTGATTCATTGAAAATTGTTACTTATAATGCATTATGACTTAATTATTTTTGTAGAGGAATTAAGATGAAAATTGATCATCAGAAATTCATCCATTTAGGTATTAATTTTGTAACATCACCAAGGCCAATTCTTACTCAACAGAAAATTCTTGAATTTCAACAAGCGATTATTAATAATGGTTTAGAATATTCTCGCGTAGAACGAAATGAAGAGGCTTTAGATATTGTTAGGGATAAAGTATCTCCATTGACAATAAGAGTAATTTCACCTAATCAACCTCTCGGTCAGATTATTGTAATTTCTCAGTTTCCAAAAATTCCTTTGAATTTATTTATTGATGAAGCTTGTGCAGCAATTGATGCGTTTAATGATGTATGGGGTTTAGATAAGCGACAAATTCTTGCTGGAGACACAACTCTTAGGGAACTAATCGAAACAACTAGTCCGCATGCTTTTCAAGAATTATGGGAGGAGAGGTTAGAACAAAGTTCAAAAGCACTAGCAGTTTTTGATAGGCCAGTTCGTGGTGGTGGATTAAGGTTTGTTTTAGATCCAAAACCTGGGGATTTGCTATCCTCACAATTGGAAGTTAAAATCGAGTCTTACTTGAAAGATGCAACCAAGATATATGTTGAAATTCAATCTAAGTGGCAATCTTCAAAAACTCAAACAGAATTTGATGTAAAAAATCGATTAGATGAAGTTCAAACTTTTCTTGGGGAAAAAGTTCACAATTTCTTGTTGGGAGATCACAATGATTGATAGTAAAGTTATTGAAAAAGAAATTTATTCTTCAAGAGTAAAAATGGATGATGAAGGTGAATGGATCCAGCCTTCTATAACAAATGAAATGTTAATGATCGGTGATTCAGAGTTAATTAATGGGATTTACTCTCGAACTCCGACGAAATCAAGTATTGGTATCATTGACGAAGAATTAGCCCAAGAAATTGATGCATGGGAATCTGCAAGTGATTTTGATTATCTTGCTTTCGAAAAATCATTAGGAGAATAGGTGAAAAGGGGGGAAGTGGTTTGGGTTGACTTAGGTAATCCTCCAGGTGGCGCAGGTAGAGAACAAGCTGGAGATCGACCTGGTGTCGTTGTTTCAGTGGGTGACGCTGATGCAGGAAATCCTATGGTAACTTTAGTCCCCCTTACATGTAGAAGAAGCGCAAGACGCTTTCCCCATACATTGGACAATATCGTTCCATCATCCGTAAATGGACTAAGTTGCAACAGCGTTGCCTTAATATTTCAAATACGCTCATTAGACAGAAAAAGAGTGAGAAATGTTGTTGGTAAACTCGAGGATCATTATTTAAGACGAATTGAAGAAAAAATTAGAAGCATGTTACTATTATGAGCTGAATCGAAGTTCTCAATAAAGTTCGTTATCTTTTCAAAATAAGATATTATCTCTTTTTCATTACCAGAAGCTTCTTTACTGGCTATGTTACTAATAATATCCATTTGTTTTCTAATATCACTCTCAGACAATATCCCCCATAAATACCATCCGTAATACTAATATTTGAGTGCATTAAATTTTGACTGATTGCTTTTTAATGTCCGATATTATCTGCACGCTTCAATGAAAACACCGCAAATCCATGCCTAAAGTTGTGTGGGGAGGGGTGAGGTTTGTTGACTGGAAAAATCAATTTGATAAATCATATCTGTTACAATGGATGTGAGAAAGTTTGTGCACTGGGCATGAATAGTAGA
>CAZLEK010000067.1:0-12952 GCA_964558525.1 uncultured Candidatus Brevefilum sp. | reverse complement strand
AGCATAAGTTTTCTTGGGGGTCTTGCGATTGCCCTTGATGAATGCAGCGGCGGCTTGACCTTTCCCAACCGACCAGATAAAATTCAAAATCGCTGGCAAACACCAGCCCCTGGCAGAGACTGCCAACTGATGACCCAATTTAATCATAGAGCGAAGGTAACCCATGCGATCTGGGTGAGAGGCGCTCGAAGGATGGAAAAATGACTGACCAGATTGTATTAGAAGCACAAAAACGAACGGTTAAAGGCAAAAAAGTCGGACAGCTCCGACGCGACGGAATCCTGCCAGGCATCATCTACGGCCGGATTGGTAAAGAACAAATCGACCCGGTATTGATCCAGCTTGATTTGCATGAGGCCTCCAAAACCATCAACAAGCTGACCGGCTCCAGCCTGGTCTCACTCAAGGTTGAGGACGAAGAATACCCGGTGGTGCTGCGGGAAGCCCAAAAAGATATCATCTACGGCACCCTGCGCCACGTGGACTTCATGGCCGTCTCGCTGACCGAGAAGCTCCAAACCGCTGTGCCGATCGAGCTGATCGGGCAGGCCCCAGCTGAGATCAATATGGCCGCGGTGGTGGTGACCGGTATCTCCGAGCTTGAGATCGAATGTCTTCCGCAGGACATGCCAGAGCGCATCGAAGTCGATGCCACCGTCCTGGTGGACATGGAAAGCGCCATTTACGTGCGCGACCTGGACCTCCCCGACACCTACGATGTCCTCACCGACCCCGATGAATTAATCGCCGGTGTAACCTACGTGACCATCGAGGAAGAAGAAGAGGAAGAGGAAGAAGAAGGCGAACTGGCCGAACTGCTCGACGAAGACGTTGAACCCGAAGTCATCGAAAAAGGCAAGAAAGAAGAAGAGGCGTTCGAAGCCGAGGAAGGCTAATCCTCAATTCACGCATCAAAACAAAAGGAGAGGCCGCCAACTGGTCTCTCCTTTTTCGTAATATCTGGTTTTTTCCAATGACCCGACCACCCAATACCTGGCCGCGGAATACCTGATCACCATCCTCCTAATCCACCAAACCAAGCGCCTCCAAGAGCGCCATGGTCATTTCCGCGCTGGCACCCCATAATTGATGCCCCTCAAATTGGTCAAAGAAGATTACCGGGAATTCCCGTCCGGCATAACTGCGATATTGAATGGTCCGATGGTCCGGGTCTACCAACCACTTCAAGGGCACAATAAATGCGCTCTCCACCTCTGCTGGATCGATCACCAAATCATAAGGCCAGGGGATCTGCCCGACAAACAAATGTACGCAATAGCCCGTCAAAATGGGCATCTCTCCCAGGCAGCCAAACATGGTCACATCCCTTGGATGCACCCCGACTTCTTCATACATCTCACGCAAGGCAGTCGCTTGCAGATCTTGATCCACGCGCTCGCGCGCTCCGCCAGGATAGGCCACCTGGCCTCGGTGTTCAACCAGTTCCTCCGAGCGCCGCGTCAGCAGCAAATGCCAATGGCCTTCATTGATCAGCATGGGGATGATCACCGCAGCAGGACGCAGTTTGCTGAAGGATTGGGCTGCCTTGACCTCTGAAAAACGCTGATCTTGCCGAAGTTGGTAAGCCTCTACTGCCTGGCGGATTTCTTGCTTAGAAGGACCCAGCATTCCTTACCCACCCCGAGCGCCGGCGCGGATTGGACTGCCGCAGTACAGGCACTCACCGGTAGACTCGTCCAGCCAGACGATCGCCTGGGGATCGACTGCCCCGCCGCACTGCGGGCAGTGCGTGGGCAATACTGGCCGTTTGGCTTCACCAAGGGGCTGCTGCGGGATAGGTGGATCAAACGCCTCCGGCAGAAGTTCAGCGATCCATGCGGCAATTTGCTGCGATTCCGTGGGATGCCCCCGTTCAGATAATTCCACTGCCACCCGATTGCCCACGCGATCCAATTCACCCCACCTCTCAGCCTCCTTCAGCAACCCTAGACCGCGCTTCAGAAGGTTAACGCCTTTGAGCTGCTCTCCACCATAGAGATATGCTCTTCCAGCTTGAAGAAATAAGAACGGCGCGCGGGGTATGCGGCGCTGCTGCGCCCCTTCTGCCAATTCTTCAAATAGCTGGCCAGCTGGCAGGTAAGCCCCATCCGCCAACAAACGGTGGGCACGGGATAGCAAGATCTTTGCTCTACCGCCCGGCATACCAGATCTGGGTATTCTGGGTCTTCTCCGAAACATAAAACGCCTCCTTGACCTATCTCAATCTTCTTCAGGCCGTTCCATCACCGACCTGGCAAAAACCAGGTACCCCGTATGGGCGACCATGCGGTCAGTGGGCCGCAACCGGTCCCAATCAGGCTTATAAAAACGCAGCAGAAGCTCACAAACTTCAACAAATGCAAAATCATTGGCATGCAAGGCCGGCAGCACCTTCGAAACCTGATTGGTCGTCGGCAGGATCATCCCCAAAAATCCTCCCAATTTCAAGGCAGTTTTCACCTGGGGAAGATAGTCATGGGGGTTGGGCAGGTCTAAAAAGGCTGCGTCAACCTCACGCTCTTCAATCCCGGCCGCGATATCACCCAGCTTGAAGGTCACGCGGTCCAGCAAACCCATTCTATTTAAATTGTTTCGCGCCAGGTTCTGCATCTGCTCCCGCTTCTCATAGGTTGTGACCCTCCCAGTTTCACCAACAAAGAAGGCAAAAGCTGTCGTCAGCGCGCCCGAACCCGTTCCGGCTTCCAGGACATGCATCCCGGGACCCACCCCCATCATCATGACTGCATAGCCGATATCCTTGGGATAAATTATTTGCGTGTTACGCTTGATGTTTTTGATCAGGTCAGCCAGGCCAGGGCGTGTCAGGAAAAAGGGGCTGCCCGTATGGCTGGAAAGGCGGCTGCCCCAGGGTTTGCCAATGATCTGATCGTGCGGGATCTCCCCGCGATGCGTTTGAAAGACCGCCCCAGCCTGCAGCTGAATAAAGTGGCTTTTATGGCCGCGCCCAAATAGCTGGACCAGATCTCCCTCCCGGGCAACCATCGCATATTGACGCCAGGTCATATGTTTCACCTCCTTCAGAAGTCGATCAAGAGGGCAGCCCGAATGCCTGGGCTCCAGCCTAAATTGAATGGATTGATCCACTCCTTCGCAACCTCACCAGGCCAGGAGCTAACAATGCTCCGCATGACACTGTGCGGTTTTGATGTTGTCTTTAGCGGCGTGACGGGCCGCCCTGCTGATCTAAGGCTTGAGCGTCTTGATGAAAAAGTCTGTGATTTCATTGTAACAAATCACCTTATTCTCGTATTTCTCAACACCGTGGCCTTCATTTTCAAACAGAAGCAGCGTCACGTCCTTGCCGATTTCCTGGAGATGGGCCACCAGGTCTTCCGATTCTTCGGCAACCACGCGCGGGTCGTTGCGCCCCTGGATGACCAGCATGGGAAATTGGATATTCTCAATATGGGTTTTTGGCGATCGCTGTTTAAGAAATTCCAGATCCTCTGGCTTGTCCGGGTTGCCCAGGGCCACGTAAAAATAAGGCTTCCAAGTCGGGGGGATCCGTTCCAGGAAGGTTACCAGGTCATAGGGCCCAAACATATCCACAGCAGCCGCCCACAGGTCAGGATGCCTGCCAGCCAGGGTCAGGGTCATGTAGCCGCCGTAAGACCGTCCCACCACACCTGCCCGAGACACATCCAGCCGATCGTCCTTTGGGAGAACTTCCTGCATGGCATGGACATGGTCGAGCCGGTCCTGGCCGCCCCAATCGCGGTCAACATGCTTGGTATAGCTAAGGCCATAGCCTGTGCTGCCGCGCACGTTTGGCACAAACACCGCGAAACCCCGCAATGTCAGGAATTGGATTAAAGGCATGGAAAACCAGGAGAAATCAGGACGCTCCTGGCCCTGGGGTCCGCCATGTAAATAATAAATGACCGGCCGCTTTCCTGAAAAACCCAGCTTTTCTGACGGCATGTATAAGCGGGCAGACACACGCAGCCCATCAAAGGTTTCATAAGAAAGGTCTTCGCCAGGTGAAAGCAGCGCCTCAGGAATGCCCAAAATCGATTCGTTGGTGTGGCGCACCAGTTTATCCCGGTCTTTGCCCTCTATGGTGTAGATCTGGGTTGGTGAGACCGCTGTTGAAAAGGCCACCGCAAACCGATCGCTTGCTTCGTCATACTTAATCGCCTCGAGTACGCCTTCCGAAAGCACACCCTTGCCAACCAGGATGTTCACAGCGCGCATGAGCTTCATCTCGGGGTCGTATTCCGCCTCATATACCCAGGAAGCGCCGTCAATATTGAACTGCAGCAAGAAGCGCCCGTTTTCCAGCGGTTCCAGCCCTTCAAACTCGCCTGCCCCGGAGTGGGCCAGGCCTTTGAATGGCACTTCTGTCACTTTTTCGGGGTCATCCAAAGGTAAATAGGCTAAACCGTAGGTATCTTGGAAGATGGCATTGGCAAAGACCAGCCCCTGCGCATCTTCCGTGAAGAAGCCGCCCCCAAAGGCAATCAGGGGCGCCTCTTCGCCCTCTTCGCGCGCGGCCAAGGGTTTCCCATACAGGACTTCGGGATCCTTCCCCGCTTCCCAAAGATAAGCGACTGTATCGCCTACCATGTACCCTTCGACCAGCACCAGTTTTGAGTAGTCCTTCTGCTTTACCGCCGGGAAGCCGCCGTATGGGCTGGCAAAAATCTCTTCCACCGCGCCGCTGTCTAACCGGCACAAGTAAGTCCGCACCAGGCCTTCTTCACGTGATTCCGCCGCGATCACACACAGGTTCTCTTTCGGATCTGCCATGCCCATATGACAGCGGGTGTTTTCGAAAAAATTATTGAAGGCAGGTTTTGGGAAACCGCCTGTCGTGGGAATTTCCATCGGAAGGTAATTCTCATCCCCGTCTTGATCGATCATCACCAGAATTTTTTTAAGATCCGGAAAAACTGCAAAGGAATCGCCGCCGATCAAGTGAGGATTCTGCAGGACGATATTGGGCGGCAGCAGGGGTTTTGGGACGCTGCCACCATAATCCATTGCATACAGGCTGTTGTGACCGCTCAAATTGGAAAGGAAGAAGATCTGATCTCCCACCAACGCAGGCCTTAAAAACAACCGGGCGGATAATAAAGCTTCGATTCGGTACATTGCGTTTGCTCTCTTTCTATGGATTTTGATAATCAACCAGGCTCAACCAGTATCCTAAACCGAGTAAAGCCAGCGATCCAAGGAGGCCAAAACCGAGATTAATGGATCCCAGGTTGATAAAATTGATGGAAAAGAATGCTGCCAGGTAATGCCCCAGGAAAAATCCAACCTCGCTCAGCAACAGATATAATACCAGCCGCCACAGCGGACCGCCGCGCCAGAGGTGCAGCAGACTGCCGATCATGGCCGCGAGAAAAAAAGAGAATATTAAGGCGGGAAACGTCATTTCCTTTCTCCTTGTCCCTTCAAGTCAATCCTCCTTATCCAGATGAAACGATCACGCCGCCTCCCAGGCATACCTCCTGATTGTAAACCGCAGCAACCTGACCCGGCGTAATACCGCGCAGCGTGCTTTTGAATTCTAACCGAAATTGATCCTCTCCGGCGGAGACCAAAAGAGCCGGCTCCGCCTTTGTTCGGTAACGGACCATAACGGTATAGATTTCACCGCTTTGCGGCGGTTCCCCGGCGATCCAATTTGGCTGTGCAGCGATCAGCGTATGCTTTCCGGTCTGATCGGCAAAGCCCACAATTAACCGGTTGTGGTCAAGATCCTTGCCAACCACATAATAGGGTTGTTCTGCAGCCACGCGGATGCCCTTGCGCTGACCAATGGTGTAGTAGGGCAATCCCTGGTGTTCACCGACAACATCGCCACCCAGGGTGATAATCTCCCCGGGTTCTGCGGCCTCGGGCGCAAAACGCTGCAGAAAATCACGGTAATCGACATCCCCAAGAAAACAGAGGTCCTGGCTGTCCTGCCGATCGGCCACCGGCAGCCCCAAGCGCTGAGCCTGCGTGCGGACCTCGGCTTTGTTCACATCTCCCAAGGGGAGCAAGCTCTTTTGGAGCTGCACCTGAGAAAGCATACACAGCACATAGGATTGGTCTTTATCTGGATCAGCGCCTGCTAATAACCGCACCCTGCCTGAGGGCAGCCGCTCGATCCGGGCATAATGGCCGGTGGCAAAATAATCACCGTCATGCTCAAGCGCATAAGATTGCATCAGCCCCCACTTTACCTGCGGGTTGCAAAACAGACACGGGTTGGGGGTTTGTCCCTGCAGGTATTTTTTCACAAATTGCTGGACAACCGTTTTATAAAAGTGGTCCCGCACATCCAGCGAAACAAAAGCGATTCCCAGCGCTTCAGCCACTTCCTGCGCCAGGACAGCAGGGTTGGGCAGCTGCCGGGCTGTAGAACCCCATTTTGGATCTTTCCAGGTGATCATGTGGATGCCAGTCACTTGATGCCCGGACTGCATCAATCGTGCAGCTGCCACAGCACTGTCCACGCCGCCGCTCATGGCGATAAACACATGTGATTTTTCACTCATGGTCCCCATTTTACCCCAAGGGCTGCCCCGTGCCTGATATAATGAGGCTGGCAAAAACACCAACGAAAGCGACCCATGATCCCATATACCGACACGCACTGCCATCTTGATTTTGATCGTTTCCAGAAAGACCGAGGCCAGGTGATCAAACGCGCCCAAAAAGCTGGCCTGGTCTGGATCCTGAACCCGGGGATCGATCCGGCAACCAATCAGGCCGCCATCGACCTTTCAAAGCGATACCCGGGATTTATTGCCGCTGCGGTGGGTATTCATCCGAATTTCGGCCAGCCCTGGACAGCCGCAATACTGGATCAGCTCAATCAACAAGCCCAATCTCCAGGCGTGGTGGCCATAGGGGAGATCGGGCTGGACTACTACCGCCAACATACCCCGATCCCACAGCAGCAGCAGATGTTTAGAGAACAATTGGCGCTGGCGGCTGAAAATTCTCTGCCAGTGATCATCCACAACCGGGACTCCACCCAGGATTTGATGCTGATCCTCGCTGAATGGTACGCCGAGTTAGCGTCCGCCGGCCATCCACTGGCAAAACGGCCCGGGGTCCTGCACAGCTACAGCGCTGACACGGACACTGCCCAGGCAGCCCTGGAGATGAATTTTTTTATCGGCATCAGCGGTCCCGTCACCTTTAACAATGCCCCAGACCGGAAATCTGTCACCCGCAACCTGCCCCTGGAATGTCTCCTGCTCGAGACCGATGCGCCTTTCCTAACGCCTCACCCCCACCGCGGCAAGCGCAACGAACCAGCTTACATCCCACTGATCGCAGAAGAGATCGCCCGGCTGCACAATACCAGCCCCAAGCAGGTGGCAGAGATCACCTTTGCCAATGCACAAGAATTATTTGGTTTTCAATCTACATAAGGACCGAGGTTTTCTATGCCCGTTGAACTCCGTGAACTGGACCTGCAGGAAGCCATCCAGGGCTTACACCTGCTCTCAAGTTACGCCTTTACCCCCACGCCGCCCCTGCCGGATTTTGACCAGTATACCGAAAGGATCCGAAACCGGGAGGGTGCAAGGTACTTCGGCGTTTTCGATGACGACCGGCTGCAAGCCATCAGCTGCGCGACGACACCCCTGACCCAAAACCTGCGGGGGCGGCTGTTCCCAATGGGCGGCGTGGCAAACGTCGCCACCCATCCTGCCGCCCGCCGCAAGGGCTTTGCCCGCAAAATGATGTCTCGCATCTTTAATACATTTCACGAAAATGGGACTGCGGTATCCTGCCTGTATCCTTTTAAGGAGGCCTTTTATGAGCGCCTGGGGTATACGCCGTTGCCCCAGACCAAACGGATCCTATTCAGGCCCGAATGCCTGAGCCCAATCCTAAAAATGGATCTGGATATCGCGTATGACCTGGTCCGTTTTTACGACGGTTACAACGATTTCCGGACTTTTTGCCAGGAAATCCAAAAGGATAGGCACGGCATGGCGCTGTTCTCTATCGCCCAAAGGGAAGCGGCAAAAAGCCATGAAGCCTGGCTGGTCTTGGCGCGGAAAGAGGGCCAGATCGTCGCGGCGATGAATTACACCCTTAAAGAACAGATCATGAACCAAACCCTCCTGGCATATGACGTTTTGTATAAGCACCCGGAGGGAAAATTTAGCCTGCTGCACTGGATTGCCCGGCATCTTGACCAGGTCACCAAGGTGATCCTCACCATCCAGCCGGACCAAAGCGGCGAAAACTTCTATACCGATCTGCGCCCTGAATACCAGGGAGTGTTCGTGCCGCCGATGGGACGTGTTGTCAATCTCATCAAACTGAATGGAATGCCCTGCGGAGAAGGGGCGATATCGATCGCTTTGACCGATCAAAATTGCCCATGGAACACCGGCGCCTGGACGCTGACAGGCGAGGGTGGCAAATTAAGCATCTCCCGAGGCGGCGTTCCAAATTGCAGTCTGTCGATCCAGGGCCTGAGCGCCTTGATCTACGGGGTCACAGACCCGGCTGAGTTCCCCCTGCGCGGCTGGGGGAACCCCGACCCAGAACAGCAGGCCCAACTGAAGCGACTCTTCCCGCCGGTCTTGCCCTACCTGCATGCCATATATTAATCCAGTACTGAAACGGGTGATCTTTGCTGGGTTGTCCGAATAGATCACGGCGTCGATATCATTTTGAGTAAAAAGCCATTTTGCTAAGTTGACTGGAGATTGATGCAATGAAATCCTTCAAGAAAACGCTTCTACCCATTTTGACAGCAACCTTATGGATCAGCCTGTCAGAATTCTTGAGAAATGAGCTGCTGCTCAAATCCTATTGGAGCGAACACTACCAAAGCCTGGGCCTGCAGTTTCCCTCGGAACGGATCAACGGGGCCGTCTGGGGTTTATGGTCTCTGCTGTTTGCCGCGGCGATCTACATCATCTCACGGCGGTTTTCCCTGCTGGAGACCACCCTCCTGGCCTGGCTCACCGGTTTTATCCTGATGTGGGTGGTGATTTGGAACCTGAATGTCCTGCCTGTCAACATGCTGTTCGCAGCGGCGCCCCTCAGCCTGTTGGAAAGCTTCCTGGCGGCCTGGATCATTCTGAAAATATCACCAGCGGCAACTAACACCTGAACCAATTAGCTGACCGAAGTGTTCATCAGCGCCTCGAGATATCCTCAGAACCAGCATGCGATTAAAATCCCTTTCGGCGCTGCAGGCCCTGCCGCTATGGAAGCGAGGTTGTGAGCCACTAACTGAATGTCGGCTGCCCACAAATTTGTTGCCTCTGGCGTTTTTGCTTCAGTGAAGAACGCTCAATAATCCTCCCGATCGATATATTCTTTCAGGCTGTGGCCCACTGCATAGGCCGCTGCCTCCGCACGGTTGCTGACGCCCAGTTTCGAAAGAATACTGCTGACATAATTCCGCACCGTCCCCTCCCCCAGAAACAAAGCCTCGGCAATCTCACGGTTGGTCTTTCCTTCGGATACCAAAGCCAGCACATGTTTTTCCTGCTGGCTGAGACCGGCAAAGGCCGCCGCTTCTTCCTCCTTGACTGCCCGCCGAACTTCTTGAAACACTCGCTGGGTGACGGCCGGATCGAGCAAGGCTTCCCCCCGGCAGGCCGCTTCAATCGCCGCCACAAGCCCCTCCGCGCCAATCTGTTTGAGCACATACCCGGATGCGCCCGCCCGGATGGCCGAAAACAGCATTTCATCTTCTGCGTAAGATGTTAAGATCACCACGCGCACATCCGGCCAGCGCTCAGTGATTTCCTCACAGGCATCAATCCCTGAGGAACCAGGCAATCGAATGTCCATGAGAACCACATCAGGTTGGTGTTTTTCCACCTTTTCCACAGCCTCTTTCGCCGTACCGGCTTCCGCAACAACCTCAAATTGATCGTTGTGTTCCAGTAAAGATTTCAATCCCAAGCGGACGACCTCATGATCGTCAACCAATAAAATCGCTTTCTTTTCCATCCACGCCGTCCTTCTCTTAGGGGGTATCGTCACGTTTATAATCAATAAAGCGATAGCCGACGCCTCGTTCCGTCTGGATATATTTCGGGTTTGAGGGATCTTGTTCAATTTTTTTGCGTAAATAATTGATATATAACCGGACGTAATGAGGTTCATCACGGTATTCATAGCCCCAGACCTTGGTGAGGATCTGGTCGTGGGTCAGCACCCAGCCTGCATTCTGCACCAGATGATAGAGCAGGCGGTATTCCGTCGGCCGCAGCTTGACCAGCTCATCATCCACCCAGACTTCACGCCGACTAAAATCGATCTTTAACCGCTCATCCACGTCGATAACCCCTTCATCATCTTCTTCAAAGGTCGATCCCCGCCGCAGCACCGCCTTCACCCGGCTGACCAGTTCCCTCGGGCTGAATGGCTTGGTGACGTAATCGTCTGCGCCCAGTTCAAGCCCCTTGACCTTGTCATTTTCTTCGCCTTTGGCGGTGAGCATGATCACGGGCACCTGGCTGATCTCCCGGATGGTGCGCAGGACTTCAAATCCATCAATATCCGGCATCATCACATCCAACAAGATCAGATCTGGCAAAGATTCCCGTAATTTCTCCAGGGCTTCACTGCCATTATAGGCTTCGATGACTTCAAAGCCATCCTGCTCAAGATTTAACCGGATGAAGCCGACCATTCGTCGTTCATCGTCAACAACCAGAATGCGAAATTTACGCGAAGCGGTGTCCAACATGCCTTACTCCTCCAAAAATATATCCGAATTACGATACACGCTTAACCAATATCACACTGATATTATCCGGCCCCCCGGCTTCGTTGGCTGCATCCACCAGTTCACAGGTGGTTTGTTCCAGGGGGTGTCCCATTTTTAGAATGGTCTCCATTCGACTATCCTCGAGAACGCCCCATAAACCGTCCGAACAAATCATCAGCTGTTCACCGACATCCAATGAGAACTGATCCAGGTCAGGCTCAAGCGGATCCTCCTGCCCCAACGCCCGGTATAAAACATTCCGCTGCGGATGGGTGCTGGCTTCCTGGGGGGTGATCTCGCCCAGGTCCACTAACCGCTTGACCAGCGAATGGTCTTTGGTTTTCAAACTCATCTGACCCGCTTGGTTTACGATATACATCCGTGAATCTCCCACATGGGCGGAAAAAAATCGGTCGTCAACCACCAAAGCCAGGGTCAGTGTTGTACCGCCTCCTGGGACCCGGGAATGAATTAATGCCTGGGACTGGCTTACAGCCTGTTCAAGCAGCTCGAGAATTACCGGATCTTTTTTAGCGCTGCGTTTATAAACTAACGGATCAAACAGCTGGTCCAGCAATTCACGGCTGGCAGCTTCAGCGGCTAACCGGCTGGCGACCTCCCCATTTTGATGGCCTCCCATGCCGTCAGCCACAAGGAAAACCCCCAAGTACTCAGGTGAATCCGCGCCAAACATCTCACTCGAGAAGGTAAATATCGCGTCCTCATTATGAAATCGCTCTTTGCCAGGAGATTGGCAGCTCGCAATGAGATATCGTGTTGCCTTGGGAGAATCTAAATGCTTTGGGTTAGGATTACGCGCCATCGGTACAGTTTTATCATTCACCAGCCCTCGGCTTTCTTTTTTTCCAGGAAACAAACGCCCGAAGAGTTTACACACCAAATTCGCTCCAGAAGGATCTTTGATTTTTCACCATCTCATTAATTTTACTGGATTTGTCCAGATTTATGATGAGATAAATCCTTTTTGCTTTTTTTCGCATGATCACAACCTGGGTTAGTCAGATCCTTCTTCTTGTTCAATCGGCGTTAAAAATTCACCCGCCGACCATCCATTTCGAGTTGCGTCGTAGGGCGCTTCAAGATGCCACCATTGGTAGCCATCTTCCGTCACCGGCCCATCAATCACCAGGAAAACCTCAGAGTCCAAGGCAGAAAATTCAACTGAGCCATCCAGGCCAGGTTCCGCCCGCATACGCAGGCCGGCCCCTTCCGTACCGCTGACCTGCACGTAGGCGCCCACGCCAATCACGCCTTCTGGGAGGAAAAAAATAGATGTGGGCGTAGGCGATGGCGTTGGGCTGGGTTCAATCGGTTTCGGGGTGAGAGAGGGGGCTGCAATCATCGTTATGACTGGTTTGGCCCCGCCAACGGGCGCGGGACTGCGCGCCAGAAACAGGATTGCCAATCCCACCAGGATCAGACCGACCAGGATAACGGCCGTCATTACCAGGGTTACCGGGTTCAGCAGGGTTTTCAATGAAAATTTTCCAGAAGAGTAGCGCATTATTTTTCGGTGTTTGATGGTCAATGTCCTGGTAATTATAGCTTATCGTGAACAAGGCACGCGGGCCAGACATAATTGATGGCGTGCCGTGAAAAAATGGGTGTTTTCAAGCATTCCAACGGGATAACGGATTGATCACCCCGTTCCGGGATTCACCCCAGATGGGGCCGGATTTGCAAACCATACCGCTACGAAAGTTTTCTATACCTTTGCAATCTCGCCTGCACAAAGGCAATCCCAAAGTTGAAACAAATTTCTATTGAATTTATCTCTGCGGTCGACGATCCGCTTACTGAATACGCCGCCAAAAAGAAAGTGTCATATCCATTTCTATTACACATTGACTCCTTTCCATCTTCTCGCAGTGGGGTCGCGCGCAACGCCGCTGCGTATATCTCTAGTGGAAAATCGGCGCAAAACAAAGATCCCACCGCGTAATTTTTTTTTAGAAGTTCAATCAATAAGCCCAACCCAGCTTTACAAACCACAGGCTTTTGGAAATACTTGCCCCCAGGAGGCGAGTAGGAGTGGTAAATGATCAAAAGGAAGGGGATTCCATCCACCAGGATTTTGCGGTTGCCCTGCCCTGCATTGTGCAATAGGGCAATCGCAAGATCCCCAAGAAAAGATATGAGGAAAATTCTTTCTGTCTAAGGGTGATCGATTGTTTTTCTTTCCAGCTTTCCGCTCTCGCCATTTTGAATGCAAAT
>CAZLEK010000066.1:0-13009 GCA_964558525.1 uncultured Candidatus Brevefilum sp. | reverse complement strand
GAATGACCGCTGCTCAGCCAGGTATGGGTCACCATCCGGTCATAATCTTTGAGCCCATCCCCGTCTGTATCCATATCGGTCTCCCAGTGGGCGCAGAACGTGTAATTTCCCTGTGGTAAAGGCCCGGACATGATCGACTGGCCCGCCGGTACGATCAGGTTCACCCCTGGGGCGGAAAGCGGCAGATCTGTAGGAGGGGCATAGTATTCAACGCTGACCGTGACATCGCGGACACCATTGTTGATGAAGATAACCGGTTTCAGCCTGCTGAGTTGATCTTGGTATTCCTCCTTAGAAATCCCCGCTGAAAAATCATACATGCTATCGCTGGTTTGGGCGATGAATTGGTCGCCGCCTTCAATTGTACTGCCGACATGCCCGTCAAGACCTTTTTGCAGGGTATTTTCAGTGTCCCGCTCAAGGATACCATTTAACATATCAAGGAAGACGGGATCTGGTTTAAATTCACCACCAGCGGCCAAAGTATTTATCAGGATATTTTGACTGGCGGTTTCAAATGGATTCGGCGTGTTATAAAAAGTATCAAAGCCATCCTTTAAAGAAAGAAATAATTGGGTGTTCACCCGGGTTTCAAAGCTCTTTTGAAAGGCAATTTTTGCATCCAGGGTATTCACCAAAGCATCTCTGGCCGCTCGAACTCGGTACTCAAATTCGCTGCTCATTTGGCGGTAAGGCAGGTTGGCAAAATAGGAATCGACTTCATCCCGAATATTGGCCAGATCCGGCGTGCTTAAGACACCATCCATGCGATCATCAGCCACAGCCATTAAAGCCAGGGTCACGATGAAATCCGGTGCGTCCTCATCGCTTTGGGCAGAAGGGGCCGTCATCGGGATGCAAAGTGCGAGTAATAATCCGATCAGAATTATCCTGGAACGATACCTTTTGATGTCCATAACGGGTCTCCTTGTGTAACAGACACAACAACGGATGTCTGAGAAAAACTGAGTGCAGCCTACAAAAAGCTTATTCCTTCAGATAGCGACCAGGCGCTAAAAATATAAATCATGATCAAAAAATGCCCCCCTTGGACTCCTAATGGATGGGATCGATTATACACCTGATCCTTCAAGGCAGGCGGAATTGAGGTTGGCTTGTTCAAAGGATTTCACCTATCCAACCATAATCTGCTAAAATCAAATAAAGTCCAACACCCACAAATATTTGTTTCCTGGAGAAATGCATATGGCTATTCTGATTAAAAACGGCACCCTGATCACCGCCAGCGAAACCTTCAAAGCGGACTTGCTCATTGAAGGCGAAAAGATCAGTCAGATTGGAGAGGAGCTTTCCCATCCCAATGCTGAGATCATTGATGCAAAGGGTAAATATATCCTGCCGGGTGGGGTGGACGCCCATGTTCATCTGGACCTGCCGATGTTTGAAACGGTCTCTTCTGACGATCACTACACGGGCGGGAAAGCGGCCGCCTTTGGGGGGACCACCACCGTGATCGATTTTGTTCCACAGGACGAGGGCACCCTGGAAGAGAACATCGGCCGTTGGCGCGCCAAGGCTGACCCCAAAGCCTCGGTGGATTTTGGCTTTCATATGAACATCACTCGGTTCAATAAAGAAGTCGCCAAAGAGATCTTTTCTCTACCTGACCTGGGGATCACCAGCCTCAAAGTATTTACAGCCTATAACGGCCGCCTGCGCCTTTCCGACGGGGAGATCTTCCGCGTGATGCGCGTCGCCCGTGCCGCCGGGATCCTGACCATGGTGCATGCCGAAAACGGCGATGTGATTGACATCCTGGTGGATGAAGCTTTGGCCGCCGGCAACACAGATCCCGTCTTCCACGCCAAGACCCGGCCTGCCTGGGGCACGGTCGAAGCCAGCCTGCGCGCCGCTGCGCTGGCCGCACAGGCGGGTGATGCGCCGCTGTACCTGGTGCACATGAACACCGGCGGCGAGGTCGATCAGCTGGCTTATGCCCGTGAACATGGTTTGAAAATGATGGGAGAAGCCTGCCCCCAGTACCTATTCTTTACCGAAGACGACCTGCGCCGTGAGGACGGCGCCAAGTGGATCTGCTCGCCTCCCATGCGCACCGAAAGGGATAACCTGCGGCTCTGGGAAGGGCTTGAGGATGAAATCATCCAAACCATGGGCACCGATCACTGCCCCTTCTTCTATGACGGCGCCACACCCATTGAATACGAAGGCGAACAAGTGGCCATCCCGGGGAAAGAACTTGGGAAAGATGATTTCACCAAGATCCCCAACGGCCTGCCCGGCGTGGGCGATCGGATGCCGATCCTCTGGACCCAGGGCGTGGGGAGCGGACGCCTGACGCCCAACCAGTTTGTCGCTCTGCACTGCACCAACCCGGCCAAGATCTTCGGGCTTTATCCTCAAAAAGGCACCCTGATCCCCGGGGCGGACGCAGACATCGCCATTTGGGATCCTGATAAAGAACTGCGCTACGGCGTCAACGTTGCCCAACACCGTACCGACTACAACCTCTACGAAGGCTGGCAGCTCAAGGGCTTCCCCGTCATGGTGTTCCTGCGCGGCCAGAAGATCGTTGATGGCGAAGCATGGCACGGTAAGCCCGGCATGGGCCGCTACCTGCATTGTCATGAGGGTGAAGTGCTGGCTTAACGCCACAAGACCATGATCCTTTTGCTCCCCATTGGGCTCCTCCTGTTGGCGGCCCTGGCCATCCTGATCCTGGACCGGGTTCGACCCAGGTTTGGCCCCAGCTGGCTGATCGCCTCCCTCACCACCATCCTCACCTGGCTGGTGATCGTGTTCCTGCGCCTGCGTCTGCCAACGGAACTGGCGCTTTTCTCCTGGGAGTCCTCAGACCTTAACCTGATCGGGGATTTTTCCCTGCTTCTAGATTATGATTCCTGGCCCTATGTCCTCAGCCTGGTCACGATTGCGCTGGCTGTGATTTTGACTGATGCGGCGCGCACCCGCTATGACAGCACACCTCGGGCCTGGTCTGCCAGCCTGGTGATCACCGCCCTCGGGCTGCTGGCTCTGCAGGCCGGCACCAGCCTGACATTGATGGTCGCCTGGGTGATCGTGGACTTGTTGGAGCTGTTTTACCTTCTGAGGCTTGAGGATGCCGACCGGTTCCACCTCAGGATCATTCTTTCCTATGGGGTGCGCACTGCTTCGATCCTGAGCCTTGCCCTGGCCACCACCGAGGTCTGGCAGCTTGGGGGGGCCTTCAACCTGACCCAGATCCCACCCCGCACCGGCTTTTTTTTCCTCCTGGCGGCGGGACTGCGGCTGGGTGTTTTGCCGTTAAATCTTCCTTTCCTGCAGGAACCCGGTCTGCGGCGCGGCGCAGGCAGCATCATCCGCCTGGCGCCGGTCGCCTCAAGCCTGTGCCTGCTGGCCCGGCTTCCCCAGGATCTCTTGCCGCTGGCATTAATGCGTTGGGCCCCGCTTTTCAGGGGATTGCTGGCATTGGCAGCCCTGTACGCCGCCTTACGCTGGCTGCGGGCGGGAGATGAGATTGACGGACGCCCTTTCTGGATCGTCGCCTGGTCCAGCCTGGCGACGGTGTCCGTCCTAAACGGCGCGCCGCAAGCCAGCCTCGCCTGGGGCGCTGCGCTGCTGCTGCCTGGCAGCCTCATGTTCCTTTATTACCCCCGCATCCAGCGGATGAATTTCCTGATGCACTTTGGCCTGATCGGCCTGGTGGGGCTGCCCTTTACGCCGCTTGCCAGCGGTTGGGCGGGCCTGACCGCCAATGGCTTCTCCGTGTGGACGGTGCTCTTTACCCTCACCCACGCAGTGATGATCCTGGGCTATCTCAACCGCGCCCTGCAGCCCGGCGGCGCCCCTGGAGCGTTGGAATCCTGGAGCCGCCTGGTCTATCCCCTGGGGTTGATCATCATCATCCAGGCCAATGTCATGCTCGGTTTGGTTGGCTGGCCCGGATCGCTGGCCCTGGGGCAGTGGTGGTTGCCCTTGGTCAGCTTCCTCCTGGTGATTGCCGCCGTGGCCCTTTCCCGGCGGCTCGGTATCCACACCCCCACCATCCGGCTGCCAGCAAGCAACCCGGTGAGCAAGGCCATGGATTGGCTCCTGCCGCGTCTGGAGCCAATCTTTCGGTTGGACTGGTTTTATCAGACCCTCTGGCGAGTGAACAGCTTGGTAGGGAAGCTCCTCAAGGCCTTCTCAATCGTTATGGAGAGCGAAGGAGGGCTGCTTTGGACGGTTCTGTTGTTGGTGCTGACCATTGCAATCCTGACCAGCCGGGGTGGCGGGTGATATGAGCTTTTTACAGATCAGCGCCTTTATCGTGATTGTGATCACATCCATGGCCCTCCTGGTTTTCCGTGACTGGCGGATCAACACCACTGCCCTGGGCCTCCAATATCTGGCTGCCTTCTACCTGGTAACCCTTTCATGGCCGATCGGTATGGCTGTGATCAAATTGATCGTTGGCTGGATGGCCACGGCGGCGATCGCCCTGACCTGCCTGCGCCAGATGCCTTCAACAGAAAGCAATGAATCTTCAACGGCGTTATTATTTCGCGGGGTGGCCGGGCTGCTGGTTATTTTGGTGATCTTCGTCCTCTCCCCCGGTTTAGGAGAGCGAGTCTTCCCCAATGTGAACTTTCAGATCATCCAGGGAGGTATCATGCTGATGGCGATGGCGCTCATGCAGCTTGGGACGCATGCTATTCCTTATCTGACGATCATCAGCCTGCTCAGCTTCCTATCCGGCTTTGAAGTGATTCACAGCGCGTTGGAACAATCCACGCTTCTCACCGGCTTGCTGGTGGTCGTTAACCTCGGCTTGGCGCTGGTCGGTGTTTATTTCATCACCCAATCTGCCGATCAGACGCTGGAGGAGGTTGAGGAATGACCATCAGCATGCCAGTCCTATGGGTGCTGCTGCCGCTGATCCTTGCTGGGCTGGCTGTGCTCTTGCTTAAAAATAGAAGGGCCAGCATCCTGCTTACCAGCCTTGCGGCTTTTGGGCTGGCTGCATGGGCGCTTTTCTTTCCAGAGGAATTAAGCCTGCCCCTGGGCCCGTTCACCCTGACGTTTACTGAAGACTTGTCGATCCTTGGCCGCCAGATCTCCGTGTCCCTGGAACGTTTGCCCCTTATCGCCTTGCTCTTTGGGGTTACGGGTGTGTGGAACCTTTCCAGCGGAGTTTCTGGCGTACCTCCCCTGTTTCGCCCCACCAGCCTGGCAATCACCGCGCTGCTGACCGCCGCCCTGGGAATCGAACCCTTCCTCTACGCTGCGCTGTTCATTCAGGCAATTGTCTTGATTTCCATCCCCATGCTTTCGCAAGGGTTGCAAAGTCCCCACCGGGGCATCTTGCGTTACCTCACCCTGCAAACCATCGCCATGCCTTTTATTCTCTTCGCAGGATGGCTCTTATCGGGTGTTGAAACGCTGCCTGCCGAAAGCGAGTTGATCGGCCAATCCGCCATGGCCCTGGGATTGGGGTTTGCCCTGCTGCTGGGAATCTTTCCCTTCCACAGTTGGGCGCCGATGGTCAGCGAACGAGCCCATCCGGTGGTGATCAGTTTTTTACTGTTCATCGCGCCGACGGGCATCCTCATATTCGGTTTGAGCTTCTTCAACCGCTATCCCTTCCTGAGAGAGTTGGAGAACCTGACTGCGATCCTGCGGCTGTTTGGCGCCGTAATGATCGTTCTCGGTGGGTTGTGGACGGCCTTCCAGGATAACCTGAAGCGCGCCCTGGGCTTTTCCTCTCTGGCAGAGACCGGCTTTTCTTTACTGGCGCTCAGTTTGATCCTCCAGGGGGGTTTAACCTGGCTGCTGATGTTCATTCCAGCCCGGGCTGTGGGCTTCTGGCTGTGGGGCCACTCGCTGGGGTTGATCCAAACACACACACATTCGCTCAACCTCAATACGGTCCAGGGATTTGCCCGCCGCTTCCCCATACTCTCAATCGGCCTGCTGCTGGCACAGCTCAGCGTCGCCGGGCTCCCCATTCTGGCGGCTTTCCCGATAAAACTCAATCTCTTCACAGCCCTGCGCGGCGCCGGCCAGGTATATTTCACCTGGAGTTTTATTGGCAACCTGGGCCTGTTTCTGTTCTCCCTGCGCCTCCTATCGAACCTGGTGAGCCCAGACAGGGAAACCGCCGTCCGCGCCTGGGCCTTCAACGAAGGCCCCCATGAATTTATCCCGATCCTGGCCGCAATCTTGATCCTGATCTTGATGGGCTTGATGCCAGAAACCTTCCTGGGGGTGATCACCAACACCTTGACCGCCTTCCCCCAACTGCAGTAGACTCCTCTCAGCAAATCAAACGGCCAACAGGTCCATCAACAGCTAAAAGTTGATATTTGTTGTGTATAATTTGGAAAAACGAACACAAACCCCCACGATCCGCCGGGGATAGATTGCATTCTCAGGAAGTTAGGTGACAATGGACAAACCACTGGACGTCGAACAATTAGAAAAACGTGTGGAATGGCTCGATAATGAACGGCGCAACGATAAGACCTTGATCGCCTCCTTACAGAGCAAATTAGAGAGCGTGGAAAATGGAAACGATGCGCTCCGCCTGCGGCTGGCCGATCTTGAGAGCGAAATCACCCGCATTAATACCTTGATGGCCCGTTTAGAGAACTTTGAGCAAGACCTGGGCGCGCTAAACACAGATACAAAACGCCAGATCAATACCTTCAAAGAATCAATCCAGGACACGCAACTGCGGGCGGAGCGTCATGAAAAACAAATTGAGGATCTGAATTCCGATATCACCGACCTGCGAAAGCAGGCTCAAGTATTTTCTGGTTTAGGGGCTCAGCTCCAGGAGCGCAAGGAAGAAGATCTTCGACTTTCAGGGTTGATCGAGGAGATAAAATCCCAACTCAATCAGGTTCAACGGTTTGACGAGGAGTACAAACGTTCTCTCAAGATGATCGAGGAGAACCGCCGGCAGGACGCCAAGCGTCTGACAGATATGCAGGGGGAAATTGCTTCTACCCGGAAGCGGCAGGAAGAAACCCGCGCCAAACAGGATCTGGTGGGCGATGATATGCGCAAGCTTGAAAACCGGATCAAAGGTCTTCTGGAGGCTGAATCTGAACGGCGCGAATCTCAAACAGCCTTCATCGAAAAAATTAACCTCGCCAAGGTGGAGCGGGACCGGACCTTCAAACAGTGGTCTGAACGCTTTGATAAAATGGAATCCATCACCAGCAATCTAGAAAAAGAGCTGGCTGACCTTGAAAACACCCACCGCTCGGTCAAACAGTCCCAGGCGTCGCTGGACGAGGTCACACAGCGGTTTGAACGCCGGATCAACGAGATCACCGAAGTCCAACGGCTGAACGAAGATCGCTTCCGCCAGGAATGGACGACCTTTAAGTCGGACGATCAAAAACGCTGGTCAAATTACATCCTCTCCCAGGAAGAACAACACCGGGAGATGAACCGTTCCCTGGGCAGCCTGAGCGATCGGATTACCACCCTCGAGGAGATCATTGACGCCATTGAAGAAAATATTGACCGGCTTGGTCAGGAAGACATCCGGCGGATGCAGGCCCTCCTGACATCCCTGCGGGAGTCGTTGGACACTTACAATCAAATCTTCAAAGACTAACCCGAAGGGGTAACCACAGTGCAGGTTATTGGTACCGCAGGTCATGTAGATCACGGCAAATCAACACTCATCAACCGGCTGACGGGCATTCATCCCGACCGGTTGAAGGAAGAGCGAGACCGGGAAATGAGCATCGAGCTGGGCTTCGCCTGGTTCGAGCTTCCCAATGGGGAAGATGTGGGCGTGGTGGACGTCCCCGGTCACCGCGATTTCATTGAAAACATGCTGTCTGGGATCGGGGGCATTGACGCCGCTCTGTTCGTGGTGGCCGCGGATGAGGGCGTCATGCCCCAAACCCGGGAGCACCTGGCGATCCTAAACCTGCTGCAGGTGCCCGCCGGGGTGGTTGCCCTGACGAAGATCGACCTGGTTGAAGAACCGGAATGGCTGGATCTGGTGGAAGCCGACCTGAGCGAAACGCTCGACGGCACCGCCCTCGAGAAGGCCCCCATCGTGCGGGTCAGCGCCCGGACGGGCGCTGGTATGGATGAGCTTGTGGAAGCCCTGCAGGAGGTCCTCGCCCAGCGCTCCCACCGCCCTGATCTGAACCGCCCGCGGCTGCCCATCGACCGGGTCTTCACGCTCTCCGGGTTTGGCACCATTGTCACCGGCACCCTGCTGGATGGATCCTTACAGGTGGGGGAGACCATTGAGATCCTGCCTTCGCGATTGGAAGGCCGTATCCGCGGCCTGCAAACCCACAAACAGGCTGAGGATACCGCCCTGCCTGGGGGACGCACAGCCGTCAACATCACCGGGGTCAGCGTGGACCAGATCCAAAGGGGGGATGTGTTGGCCCACCCGGGTGACTACCGGCCTTCAAAGATGGTTGACGTTTGGTGCACCCTCCTGCCCGATGCGGACGCCCCGCTCAAGCATAACGCGGAAGTCAAGTTCTTCTTGGGGGCTGCCGAGATCATGGCTCGAGTGCGCCTGTTGGGTGAGGAAGCGCTCCAACCCGGAGAAGAAGCCTTCTTGCAGCTCATGCTGCAGGAACCCGTGGTTGGCTTGCGAGGAGATCGCTTTATCCTCCGCCGACCTTCCCCCCCGGCCACCATCGGCGGTGGGCAAATGCTGGATCCCCATCCGAAGCGGCGGCACAAACGCTTTAACGAAACCCGGCTGGACGAACTCGCCAGGCTTTTAGTCGGTACGCCGGAAGAGATCCTCTACCAGGCCGCGGTTAAGCTTGCGCCAGCCTCCCTTAAGGAAATTGTCTCCGCCTCAGGGCTGGAACCCGAGCCGGCGCTTAAAGCCGCCACTGAACTGATTGCAAAGGGTGATCTGGTGGAACTGAATGGGGTCAACCTGCTGATTACCGAGAGGGAACTATCTCATTTACTGGAAAAAAGCACCGAGACCCTAGCCGCATACCATAAGCAGCACTCTCTACGAACGGGCATGCCCCGCGAGCAGCTGAAATCGCAGTTGGCGCTGGGGGCTGATGTTTTTGACGCCCTGATCACGCGCCTGGCTGCCCAGGGGGTTCTGGAAGAAACAGGCGCCAGTCTCAACCTGGCAGGGCATAGCGTGGTTTTTAATCCCCATCAACAAGAACAGGTTGAAAAACTCCTCTCAGCTTTCAAGGCGGCGCCCTACGCCCCGCCCACACGCAAGCAATGCCTTGAGCAAATTGAAGAGCCACTGCTCAACGCGCTGGTGGAGATGGGCCGCCTGGTGCAGGTGAACGAGGAAGTATTACTCCAGCCTGAAACCTACCAGACCATGCGGATGGCCGTGATCGATCATATCAAAGCTCAGGGCGAGATCTCGCTGGCGGAGCTGCGCGATAAATTCGACACCAGCCGCAAATACGCCGTGGCCGTATTGGAACACCTCGATCAGTCCGGCATCACCCTTCGGCGCGGCGATATCCGTGTCCTGCGCCGCCCCTAATCCTAATCTCCTAATCCCTAATTTCCTAATACCTAATCATCTAATTACGGTAAAATTACCTGGCACTCACCAAATTAACGATTAAAGGAGAGACCAGACAAATGCCATATAAAATCTTGTTGACGGACGGCCTCGCCCCCATCTCGGACCAAAATCTGCTTGATCAGGCGCATTTGGCCGATAAGAAGGGCATCTCGGCGGAAGACCTGCTGGACGAGATCGGCGAGTACGATGCGGTCATCGTCCGCGGCCGCACCAAGGTGACCGGAGAGGTGCTGGCAGCCGGGGGGAACCTTAAAGTGGTTGGCCGCATGGGCGTGGGCGTGGACAACATTGACCTTGATGCAGCGGAAGCGCAGGGTGTGACCGTGGTGAACTGCCCGGTTGCTACCACTGTTTCCGTGGCTGAACTGACCCTGGGCCTGATGCTGAGTCTGATCCGCGGCATCCCCAAAGCCAATGCAGGCATGAAAACGGGCGAATGGCTCAAAAAGGAACTGGTCGGCACAGAGCTCTACGGCAAAACCCTGGGCATCATTGGCTTTGGCAACATTGGAGAAGCGGTAGGACGGCGCGCCCTGGCTTTTGACATGCAGGTGCTTGCAGCCGATCCGGTCCGCAAACCGGATGAGATCAAGGCCGCTGGCGCAGAACCGGTAGCCCTGGATGACCTGCTGGCGCGGTCTGATATCATCACCCTGCATATCCCTCATATCAACGCCACACACTACCTGCTGGACGCTGAAGCGATCAGAAAAATGAAGGATGGGGTGCGCATCGTCTGCGCGGCCCGCGGCGGCGTGATCGATCAGTCTGCCCTGCTGGCTGCACTCGAAACAGGCAAGGTGGCTGGGGCAGCCTTGGACGTATTTGAGACCGAGCCGCCTGGCACAGACCCCCTGATCTTGCACCCCAAGGTGATCGGCACCCCCCACATTGGCGCCCAGACCCGCGAAGCCCAGCTGCGCGCCGGCCACGATATCCTCTCGGAGGTCATCGCCGCGCTGGATGGCGAGCCCCTGCGCTGGAAGATCGTTTGAACAGTTATCAACCCATTAGAATCATCGAAGGAAAAAATGTCAGACCCACAAGAGTATTCACCTAAATTGCAAAAATTAGTTGATTTGTCCGCAGAACTGGAAGACCTCGGTCATATCAGCGCTGTGCTGGGTTGGGACCAGCAGATCAATATGCCCCCTGGCGGTTCTGAAGAACGCGGTTTGCAAACCGCGGCCATTGGGCGCATCATGCATGAAAAGATCACTTCTGATGAAGTCGCCCAGTTGATCCAAGACCTGGTCGAAGAAATCGGCGACCTGGAAGCTGAAACCGATGCGGCCCGGATGGTCAAGGTCTCCAAACGCGCGGTTGAAAAGCGTACCAAGATTCCCTTGCCACTGTTGATGGAGAACATCAAAGCGACCACCATGGCCCATGAAGCCTGGGTCAAGGCGAAGTCACAATCTGATTTTTCGATCTTCCAGCCCCACCTGGAGAAGATCATCGACCTGCGTAAGCAGTATGCCGATCTTTTTAAACCCTATGACCATGTTTATGACCCTCTGCTGGATGATTTCGAACCCGGCATGAAGACCGCAGAGGTGCGAGAGATCTTCAACCAGCTCCGCCCCCAGCAAGTGGAACTGGTATCTGCTATCGCTGAAAAGGAACCTCCGGATAATGCATTCCTCAAGCAGTATTACAAAGAGGCGTATCAGGAGATTGTCGGACGCGATGTGATCACCCGTTTTGGCTATGACTGGAATCGCGGGCGGCTGGATATCGCCCCCCATCCCTTCACCACCGGGTTCGGTTACGGCGACGTGCGCATCACCACCCGCTATCTTAAGGATGACGGCGGTTCTGCCCTGTTCAGCACCATGCATGAGGCCGGTCACGCCATGTATGACCAGGGCGTCCCCAAGAAATACCGCCGCCACCCCCTGAGCGGCGCGGCCTCCCTGGCGATCCATGAATCGCAATCCCGCCTGTGGGAGAACCTGGTCGGTCGCAGTCAGGCGTTCTGGACCTTCTTCTATCCCTCCATGCAGATGCTCTTCCCAGAGTACCTTGCGAATGTCAGTTTGGGCGATTTCTACCGGGGGATCAACAAGGTGGAACCCTCCTTGATCCGGGTGGAAGCCGACGAAGCCACCTATAACCTGCACATCATGCTTCGGTTGGAGATTGAGATCGGCCTGATGGAAGGCACGGTCGCAGTGGCCGACTTGCCGGAGATCTGGAATGCCAAAATGGAAGACTACCTCGGGATCACCCCGCCCGATGACGCCCAGGGCGTGCTGCAGGACATCCATTGGTCTGCCGGTATGGTCGGCTACTTCCCGACCTACGCACTGGGCAATCTGGCCTCCGTCCAGCTGTGGGACAAGATGCTGGAAGACCACCCGAACATCCCGGATCAGATCGCCAGGGGCCAGTTTGAGACCATCCTGGGCTGGATGCGCGAGCACGTCCACCAGTATGGGAGCAAGTTTGAGCCCCAGGAGATCATGCAGAAGGCCACCGGCAGCAAGATCACGCCCGAGCCGTACATGGAATACCTCAAGTCTAAATACAGCGAGATCTACAGCCTGTAAACAAAAGCAGCGAAATTCAGCGCCGTGATAAGATTAAACCCCTGGAGACGCCCTGCACCGGCGGGGCGTCTCCAAGATAAGGGGATAGCTTAAAACCACTTCACATGAAGGGCAAACCCTTCTGTACCGCCGTTGATAAAAACGGCACTACGATCAGCAGAGCCTGCCTCAGTACCTTTTCCCTGTATAATATCCCCATGAACCGAAAATTCCTCAAACAGGCATTGATTGCCTTGTGCTTTGCCTTGGTACTGCTGTCCCCAAGGGCTGGGACTGCCGATACAACCCCGCGCATCGCCGGATTCACCCCAGGTGAGGGTTCACGCCTCAGCTCTCCCATTGAGGTCTCAGCGCAGATCAAAACAGAAGGCAGCGGCTTGGTACGGGTTGAGCTGCTCGATAAAAAGGGACAGGCGATCTCCCGCCAGCTGTTACGCGTGGATGCTGGTGGCGAGGGCGATTTGAGTACTTTTTGGTCCAATCTGTCCTTTGAATCCTCCTCTGAAGAAGCTGAAGGGCTGCTGATTCTCTCCCTCCTCGATAGCTTCAATCGCCCAATTGCAGTCCGCTCGGCCCGGGTAACCTTGCTCTCCGGGGGCGAATCCGTCATCCAGCCTCCTCAACAAACGGAAGGCTGGATGTCCTTCTCCCACCCTGAGCCGAGGGACATCTTCACCGGGGGAAGCCTGACCGTCTCAGGCACGGTCACCCCCTTCAGCGAGAGCCCCCTCTTGGTTGAATTGATCGCCGATGACGGGCGGGTGATCGGGACAGCCCAGGTGAGGGTCCCAACGCCGGGGCAAAGCTTTGATTTTGAGACAGCATTGATCTATTACTACATCCAATCCTTCACCGACGCCCGGCTGATCGTACGCCAGTCGGACCCTGCTTACAACGCCACCATCCTTTTGGACAGCATCCTGATTGG
>CAZLEK010000065.1:0-13208 GCA_964558525.1 uncultured Candidatus Brevefilum sp. | reverse complement strand
ACGGGTTGGATGAAATAAAACATTCCAAACATTTTTTGATGATCAGCCTGTTTTTTCTCAAAAGCAGGCTTTTTTTATTCAATGAAGGTAACGAAAAACAGCCGGAATGTCAAAATTGATTTTTGTGGTTACGAGTCGACCGTCACTCAAAGAGTGCTCTTCGCTCAAAGAGCGGTCTTCGACCGAGTAGGCCGACGTGGCAATCTACGCCATTGCTTGCCCTAGAGTAAATCCTGCTAGGTCAAGTTGGAGATTGCTTCCAAATCCGTTTCACTTCTGATTGTTTGCCGCTTTGCGTGTGAGGGACGCGCCTGTACTTGGTGTGATCAGGGGGGAGAGGAATGAACCGGTTTGGTAAAAAATTATTAAGGATCTTTATAAAATGATATGAAACTAACCATGCTTTTTTAGGCCTTAGGGGCACAGCATGCTGCGCCCCTACTGTTTTACGATTTCCCAGGCGGGTGTTCCTGCCTGTTTGGATGTTTATTTAAAATGTGTTAGAATCAGTCCTATCATTCTGGGGCATGGTGCAATGGCAGCACAGCGGACTTTGAATCCGTTGATCCAGGTTCGAATCCTGGTGCCCCGGCCACTTATAACGAAAGCATTGAACACAAAAGAAGAAACGAACCCAGACAGATATTGCACGAGACCGAACACAGGCAAGTTCCTGTGTTATCCTCGTGATTTTTATTTTAATCCCAGTGTTGTGTCGAGGGGCGGCTTGCTGAAGGAATACCCAAAGGAAACACAAAGATGACAATTGCATCGATATTGCTGGCTGCGGGTCAGGGTACCCGCATGCGCTCAAAGCTTCCTAAAGTTCTGCATCAAATTGCTGGGCAGCCCATGGTTTGGCACGCCTTGCGCAGCGTCCAAGATCTGGTGACCCTCCCGCCGGTGCTGGTGGTCGGCTGCCAGGCTGACAGGGTTCAAGAAGAAGTGACCAGTGAGGTTACCTTTGCGCTGCAGGAAGAGCAGCTTGGGACTGGCCATGCAGTGGCCAGTGCACGCGCCGTGTTGGAAGGTCGCGCAGACACGATCCTGGTGACCTTTGCCGATATGCCCCTGCTCCGCAAAGAATCATTGGAAGCGTTGATCGCATTACACCAACAAGGAAACAGCCCGGTCACCATGACCAGTTTCATGGGCGACGAGGCGCGTGGTTTTGGCCGGGTGGTGCGTGATGACGCCGGCCATGTTAGCGCCATTGTGGAGCAGGCGGATGCCACACCGGAGCAGTTATTAATCCGTGAGTACAACGTCAGCGCCTATTGCTTCCAGGCGGACTGGCTTTGGGACGCGCTGGCGCAAATCCCGATTTCCCCTAAGGGTGAGTATTATCTGACCGATGTTGTAGGACTGGCGGTAAGCCAGGGACGCCAGGTTGAATCCTTCATATTGGCGGATCCAACAGAAGCCATCGGCATCAATAACCGTGTGCACCTGGCAGAAGCCGAGAAGCGGATGCGGGAGCGGATCAACACGGCCTGGATGTTGGCCGGTGTGACGATCATTAACCCAGAGGCCACCTACATTGAAGCGGAAGTCCAAATTGGCAGGGATACGGTCATTCATCCCAACACCCATTTGCGCGGCCAGACGGTCATTGGCGAAGACTGCCAGATCGGCCCGGACACGGTTTTGGTGGATACCCGGGTTGGAAACCAGGCCGCCGTGATGGCCTCAGTGGCTGAAAGCGCGGATCTGTCTGACCGGGTGACCATGGGCCCTTACTGCCACCTGAGGAGAGGGGCCGTGCTTAAAGAGGGTGTCCACCTGGGCAATTTTGGGGAAGTCAAGGATTCGGTCCTGGGCGCTGAAACGAAAATGGGCCATATGTCTTATATTGGCAACGCCACCATTGGCAAGCGAGTGAACATCGGCGCTGGAACGATCACCTGTAATTATGATGGAGAGAAGAAGAATCCCACCGAGATTGGCGATGATGTCTTTATTGGCAGTGACACCATGCTGGTCGCACCGGTCAAAATCGGAGACCGGAGCGTTACCGGGGCAGGGGCGGTTGTCACGCGGGATGTAGCTCAGGATACCCTGGTCTTAGGGGTGCCTGCCAAAGAAAAACGTAAGTTGGAGAAAAGTGACTGAAATCTGGATCATTACAATTATTATATTTTTGCTGGATGTGCTGGTGACCGTCGTTAAAGCCAGCATGACCCATGCACGCCTGCCGCAGTTATTGAATTTACGCGAAGATCGGGCGGGGGTGGTGGACCGCACGGTGGGGTTGATTGAACAGCCGCGCCTGCGCACCAGCTTGCGATTGGCTGCCGTGTTGGTTCATTTTCTGTTGGCTGGCGTGATCACCACCCTGGTCATCACTGCTGGACTGGAAAATATCTGGTTGATTTTTCTTTCCCTGCTGGTTGCAATGATCTTGCTGAACCTGATAGAATTTGGGTTTGAATCGCTGGTTTTGCGGGATCCGGAAGAAAATACCATTCGTTTGCGGACCTTTGGTTCGATCATCAACTTCCTTTTTTCACCCCTCTCCGGACTGCTGCGGTCGGTGTTGGGTGCGAATGCAGATCGAGTCACCCTGGCATCCATGACCGAAGAAGACCTGAAAAATTGGGTCGAGGTTGGTCAGCCGGAAGGGTCGCTTGAAAAGGGTGAGCGAGAGATGATCTACTCCATCTTTCAATTTGGCGACACGCTGGCGAAAGAAATCATGGTGCCCAGGATTGATATCCTTGCTTTAGATATCAACAGCACACTGGGTGAAGCTCGAAAAGCTTTCGCGCGCGCTGGTCATTCACGCGTGCCCGTTTATGAAGACACCGTGGACAATGTGGTGGGTCTGCTGTATGCCAAAGACCTGCTGAATATCAAGCAGGATGTTGATACCATTGCGGACCATCGCGAACTGCTCCGCCTGGCATATTTTGTCCCCGAAGCGAAGAAGGTTGATGAGGTGTTGGCGGAAATGCAGGCGCGCAGCATGCATATGGCGATCGTGGTGGATGAGTACGGTGGGGTGGCCGGTGTGGTCACACTGGAAGATATCGTTGAAGAGATCATTGGTGAGATTCGCGATGAATATGATGAAAGTGAAGAAATGCCTTTCATGCAAGTCACAGAAGATGAATTTGTCTTCCAGGGGCGGGTGGACCTGGACATCTTCAACGAGGTAATGGAAAGCAACATCGCCACAGAAAATGCCGACACGATCGGCGGGTTTATCTACGGAGAGATCGGTGATGTGCCCTCTGGCGGCGAGGTATTGGAAGCGGATGGCGTAACCCTGACCGTCGACCAGGTGATCGGGCGTCGAATCACGAAGGTTCGGGCAAAACGTAACCCCAAAAGATTAAGTCTAAAGGATGAACACCATGCTGGCGAATGAACTGCAGAAAAAATTGATTGATCAGGCCATAACCGCATTCAAGAATGCCTATGTTCCTTATTCCCATTACCCGGTGGGTTCAGCCGTCCTGACTGAGAGCGGCGAGATTTTTATCGGCGCCAACGTGGAAAATGTGGCTTACCCGGTGACCGTGTGCGGCGAACGTTCGGCGATTTTTAACGCCGTCTCCCATGGACATCGCTCTTTCCAGGCGATCGCCGTCGTGACCAAGAGCGGCGGCACCCCCTGCGGATCCTGCCGGCAAGTCATGGCGGAATTTGGTTTGGATACCCTGGTGTTGATTGCCAACACAGAGGGCGATTTGCTGCAAACCTATACTGTCGGTGATTTGCTTCCGAATGCCTTCAATGAGGACGACCTGAGCGCCGCCTGAACATTTAGAGACAGAATCATCCTCCATCCGACACCCTTTTAAAAGCCGGGTGGTGTGGCGGGTGGCGAGCTGTTTACAGCCTGCGGCCAGAATGAATGCCATACCTCACTGGTGGATACCTGGTGGTTTGCCTGAAGATCAGGTTTTGTGCTTTCAAATCGGCCAGGTCAGTGAGAGTATTGACTCGAGCATTGCACGGCCCTCTTTGCGATGAAAGCTGGCAAGCCTCTCGGTTGGATCGGGTAAAGGGCGGCCTTGGTTGGGTAAGATTTACAAGTCAGTCTACAATGAGCCCTGGTGACCGTGGTTTTTCCCTTAGAAGAGTCAATTTCCAGGAAAGTGATGAGCTGAGGACCTTGGATCTTTTTTTGCTGCGATGCTTTTATGGATTGAGCGGTGTGTATGGCCCCTGATAAAAGCCGGACCTATCGCACCCAGGCGGTTGTTCTGGGCCATGTTGAATATGGCGAAGCGGATCGCATCCTGAAGTTGTTCACCTATGAAAAGGGCAAGATCACAGCGATCGCCAAAGGCGTTCGTAAGATCCGCTCGCGCAAGGCAGGCCACCTGGAGCCCTTTACCCGGGTCAATTTGTTCCTGGCGAAGGGCCGCAATTTAGATATCGTCACCCAGGCTGAGACGGTGGACCCGTATATGGGCCTGCGGAAAGATTTGGAACGGGTGGCATATGCCTCCTACGTGGTGGAGGTCCTCGACCGGTTCACGTATGAAGAGGGGCAAAACTCCAAAATGTTCCGCCTGCTGACAGATACCCTCAGCCGTTTGGAAGGACATGAGAACCTGGCGACGGTGGTCCATTATTATGAGATTCGCATGCTTGATTTGCTGGGTTTTCGACCTCAATTGTTTGAGTGTATCGATTGCGGCCGGGAGATCCTGCCCGAGGATCAGTATTTCTCCCCTTTGGTGGGCGGTGTGGTCTGTCCGCGCTGTGGGGGTGGGCGAGCTGAAGCCTGGAAGATAAGCACAGATGTGCTGCGTTACCTGCGTCACCTCCAGCGCTCTCGGTGGAAAACGCTTGAGACGCTTGTTCTCCCAACCAAAACGGAAGCCGGCCTGGCGGCGTTGATGGATCGATATTTCACTTATCTCCTTGAACGCAAACTCAACACGCCCAATTTCTTGCGTGAAGTACAACGAAAATACCAGGCCGATTCCGATGGGGAAGTTTCATAATTAAAGGAAAATGTGGGAATGGTATAATGAAACGGCTAAAATGGGCAGGCGTCCCATTTTTTATATTGTAAGTTGATAAATAATACATTTGGGAGCGAAATGATTCATGACGAAATCACCTGATTTTCAATCGATCATCATGAAATTACAGGAATTCTGGGCAGAGCGGGATTGTTTGATCTGGCAGCCGTATTATTCACAGGTCGGCGCAGGGACGATGAACCCAGCAACCTTTTTGCGCGTATTGGGGCCCGAACCCTGGAAAGTGGCTTATGTAGAACCATCCATCCGGCCAGATGACGGTCGCTATGGGGATAACCCCAACCGGCTCCAGCAGTTCTACCAGTTTCAGGTGATCCTCAAACCCGATCCTGGCAACCCGCAAGAGCTTTATCTTGAGTCCTTACAGGCTTTGGGGATTGATCCCAGCCGGCATGATATCCGTTTTGTGGAAGATAACTGGCAGCAGCCGGCCATCGGCGCCTGGGGGTTGGGCTGGGAAGTGTGGCTCGACGGCCAGGAAATCACCCAGTTCACCTATTTTCAACAATGCGGCGGGCAAGACCTGGACCCGATCTCGGTGGAGCTCACTTACGGCCTGGAGCGCATTGCCATGACCCTGCAGGGGGTCCGGCATTTCAAGGATATCCAGTGGAGCCCCGAGCGCAGCTATGGGGATGTCAACCTGATGGGTGAGCGCGAGCACAGCGCATATTATTTTGATGTGGCTGATGTGGACCGAATGCGGAAGATGTATGCCTTGTACGAAGATGAGGCCAAGCAGGCGATAGCGGCAGGTTTGGTGCTGCCGGCGCATGATTATGTTTTAAAGACATCCCATACCTTCAATATTTTAGATACGCGCGGTGCGGTGGGCGTCACGGAGCGCCAGGCAATCTTTGCCCGCACGCGAGAATTGGCCCGGCAGGTAGCAGCCGCGTATGTTGAGCAGCGTCAACAGGCGGAATTCCCCTGGCTGATCGAGTCCAGTGAAGAATCTGTCGGCCAGGCGCAGGAGAAACCGAGTGATGCGCCTGATGCGCCGGCAGATTTTGTGCTGGAGATTGGCACCGAGGAGCTGCCGCCTGGCGACCTCTCAGAGGCCTTAACCCACTTAAGCGAGGCAGCGCCGGCCATGCTGGATGATCTGCGCCTGGCGTATGAGTCATGTGATGTTTGGGGCACGCCCAGGCGCTTGGTGGTCTTCGTGCGAGGGCTGGCGGACCGCCAACCAGACCTTTCCTCGGTGGTGAAAGGGCCTCCGGCGGATCGCGCCTTTGATGCGGACGGCCAGCCAACACGGGCTGCGGAAGGTTTTGCCCGCAGCAAGGGGATTGAACTTGGCGATTTGCGAGTAGAAGAAATCGACGGCGGGGAATATGTTGTCGCCAGGGTGGAGGAACAGGGGCTGCCTGCCTGGCAGGCGCTCGGTGAAGCGCTGCCGGCGTTGATTGGGTCTATTCGTTTCAATAAGTCCATGCGCTGGAACCAAAGCGGTGTGGCCTTTTCCCGACCTATCCGCTGGATCCTGGCGCTGCATGCTGGAGCCATTGTGCCCTTCACTTATGCGGGATATCCTTCTGGAGGGCAGAGCCGCGGCATGCGGTTTGCTGGCCGGGAGAGGTTTGTGGCCCACTCCCCAGCGGATTATTTGGAGGAATTGGCTAAAGAGGGGATCCAGTTGGATCCAGCCGCTCGCAGGGAAGCGATCCGGTCTCAGGTTGATGCTTTGGCGGAGGAAGTTGGGGGCAGGATCCCTGAAGATCCCGGCCTGCTTGCTGAAGTGACGAATCTGGTTGAAAAACCGACTGCTTTTCGCGGCGAGTTCGATCCGACGCACCTTGAAATCCTGCCGCCGGAAGTGTTAATCTCGGTGATGAAGAAGCATCAGCGCTATTTTGTGGTTGAAGATCACCAAGGCAGCCTGCTGCCGTATTTTATTGCCGTTAGGAACGGCGGCGATGCTCACCTGGAGATTATCCAGGATGGGAATGAGCAGGTCATCCTGGCGCGTTTTGACGACGCAGCCTTTTTTGTCAGAAAGGATCTTAAGCGGCCCCTGGAAGAATTTGTTCCTGAGCTGTCGACGCTTACCTTTGAAAAACGGCTTGGTTCGTTTCTGGAGAAAACGGATCGGATCCAGGCCTTGGTCGGGCCGTTGGGTGCACGTTTGGGGCTCAGTGAAAAAGAAATGCAGGTTGCGCAGCGGGCGGCCAAACTTTGCAAAGCAGACCTGGCGACGAATATGGTTGTGGAGATGACTTCTCTGCAAGGGATCATGGGCCGCTATTATGCCCTGCACAGCGGTGAACCACAGCCCGTGGCTGAGGCGATCTATGAACATTACCTGCCCAGGTCAGCCAGTGATCGCTCCCCGGAGACCAGGCCAGGACTTGCCCTAGGACTGGCAGACCGGCTCGATTCGCTGGTGGGTTTGTTCGCAGTTGGTTTGGCGCCGACTGGCACCAAGGATCCCTTTGCCCAGCGGCGCGCAGCATTGGGCCTTTGCCAGAACCTGATTGTCTGGAAGCAGCATTTTGACCTGCGTTGGGGGCTGGCTGAAGCTGCCCGCAACTATGTTCTGGAAGTCAGCGAAGCTGACCAGGCAGCCTGTTTTAAATTCATCCAGGCCCGATTGAAGGGCGTCTTGTTGGATATGGGTTTTAAGTTCGATGTCGTCGATGCCGTGTTGGCGGCAAAGGGCCATGACCCTTACGCGGCTTTTATTGGTGTTGAGGAATTATCCGCCTGGGTGGCGCGGGCAGATTGGGACCAGATCCTTCCGGCCTTCAGCCGCTGTGTCAGGATCACGCGGGATCAGGAAGAAGTCTTCGAAGTGGAAGAGGATCTGTTTGTGGAGGAATCGGAAACTTTGCTCTATGAAGCCCTGCTTAAGGCGGAGCAGGCCCTGTCAGGCGCGGATTCGGTCGACGGCATGCTGAACGCTTTCCTGCCGATGGTCCCGGCCATCAACCGTTTTTTTGATGAAGTCCTGGTAATGATTGCGTTTGAAGACCTGCGCCAGACCCGCCTGGCCTTACTGCAGCGGATTGCGGCGCTTTCGAAGGACGTGGCGGATTTCAGCCGCCTGGAAGGTTTTTAAACGCACAGATCAGCAGCAAATCCCGCGAGAGTTTACCTCGCGGGATTTTTATGTTTAACCAGGATTGTTTCAGGAAATGGTCTCCAAGAATTTTTTGGCAATCTGGTTGATGTCTTCGGCGGTGCTGATGCCCGTCCAGCCGTCTCCGGGACGGACGATGTTGGCCACCACGATGTTGGCGCCGTTGAAGATCGCGCTGCGGGCTTCCCGCAGGTCTACGCCGCCGGCGGCTGAGATCAAGGCGTCATACTTGCTGCGAATGCGGTTGATCTGGCGGTAACGGATCATCTTCCCGCGAGTGTTTTCTTCATCCCGTCCACGATGGATCACGACAATATCTGGCGCTTTATTGAGGGGGCGCAAAACCTCCAACGCATCCTTCACACCCAGCAGATCAATCATTGAGAGCATATCCAACTGTGCGCAGCGTTGGATGAAGAGGTTGATCGTCTCGGTTGGCGCGTTGCCCAAAACGGTGGCTGCCGTCGCGCCGGCTTGATGCGCCATTTCGACCTCATCCAGCGCGCCGTCCAAAACCTTAAGGTCGGCTACAATCGGTCCGGGCCAGATCTGGCGAATGGCGCTCACGCCGCGCATCCCGGTGAGCTTAATGAAGGGCGTACCGGCTTCGATCAGAATCCGGTCGCTGCGCGGGATGCGCGGCAGGATTTGGGCCACCATCGCAAGGTCGTAGTTGAAGGCGATCTGCAAATACCTGACGTTATTATCAAGCGTTACCACGTTCAGGCTTCTTTCTTCCCGGTGAATGCGTCGATAAGGTTAGCCATGTTGGAGGGGACGAAAAGCACAATCTTTTCTGAAGGGTCTGAAGAGATGTCCTTGATGGTTTGCAGCGTGCGCAGGTGCAGCGCCCCGGGGGATGAGGCCAATTCGTCGGCCGCCATGCGCAGGTTCTTGGAAGCCTCGAGTTCACCCTGGGCAGCGATGATGGTGGCGCGGCGTTCTCGTTCCGCTTCGGCCTGGCGGGCCATGGCGCGTTTCATCTCCGCCGGCAGTTCCAGTTCCTGGATCTTGATCGATTCGATGTCGACGCCCCAATCGCTGGTTTCAGCGTCTACGATCTCGCGTATGGCTTCGGCGATCTGAAGCCGTTCCATCAAGACAGTGTCCATTTCATTGTTGCCGATCACATCGCGCAGGGCAGCCTGCGTATACTGGCGGATGGCGAAAATGTAATCCTCAATTTTGATGATCACGGCCTCCGGGTCGACAACTTTAAAGTACACCACCGCGTTGACCAGCATAGGGATATTGTCTTTGGTCATCACCTCCTGGCGGGGCACTTCGGCGGTTGCCAGGCGCATGTCCACCCGGCGCATTTGCTGGATGATGGGGATCAGCAAGGTCAGGCCGGGATTGCGGACGCCGGTGAATTTTCCCAGGCTGAAGATGACCCCCCGTTCATATTCAGGGATGACCCTGACGGCTCGCAGAAGCAGGAAGAATAAAGCAAATACCGCGCCGCCAACCAGGCATAAAAGAAAGGCAGTCGTCCCGAGGAAGTTGTCCATTTTATCTCCTTTGTTAGAAAATTTATCTGATAGCCTAATTTTACATTAAATCAGCTCGCTTTGTCCGTAGATAATCCTGGGTGTGTAAAATTAAGGCAATCATCTTTCTGACAGGTTCTGTTGGCAGTTGTGCTGCTGTCCTGGTTACTGGGAGGACAGTTTTTTTGCTTGGAAAGGAATTTTTTCTCACCAGTCTCACCGGGGGTGAAACCATCAGTGGGGTTGCACACAACACCGCGAGTCGACCGCATCGATCAAATCAACACAATTTGCTTCAACTTTGCGGCTGTCCTGGCAGCAAGGCTAAGGCAATCGCAAGATCACCAAGAAAAGTTATGCTGGAAATTCTTTTTATCCAAAGGGTGATCGATGGTATCTCTTGCCAACTTTCCGCTCTCGCCGACGGGGACGTCGGCGAAAAACGCCATTTTAAAAGCAAATTTCTCTATTGAGTGAATATTGACGCCTTCTTTACCCATTGCCCCGCAGCGAGGACGTTGCAGGGAGCCAATTTTTTTCAATACCTCTTAATTTGGGATTGTCCTGGCAGCAAGTCACCCTCCCTTATGAAACTTGCCAGGACGTTGTATAATTCATTATATTAAGAATGGAGGATTTATGGAAATTACCTGGTACGGACTGTCTTGTTTTCGAATGAACGAGCGGGGCATGGCCTCGGTGGTCACAGACCCTTATGAGCCAGAAATTGTTGGATTGGATCCTGGCAAGCTGCGTGCGGATGTGGTCACAGTGAGCTGTAATAAACCCGAACATCATTATTTAAAAGCCATCCGGGGTTCCGCTTTCGAGATAAGCGGCCCGGGTGAATATGAAGTTGGCGGGGTGTTTGTTACTGGTGTGTTGATTAACGGCAGTAAGAAAAAGAAAAGCGCCGATGAAATGCGCAACACAGTCTATGTCATTGATTACAACGGTCTGACGGTGGCGCACCTGGGAGAACTGAACAGCGTTCCCAGCCAGACCGAGGTGGAAGGCTTGGGTGAAGTTCATATTGCCCTGGTGCCGATTGGCGGCAAAACCAGCCTGAACGCCGCAAAAGCCGCAGAGGTGATCAGCCTGCTTGAGCCGAGCATCGTCATCCCCATGCACTATGGAATGAGCGGGATCAATCTCTCCCTGGATCCTTTATCGAAATTCCTCAAAGAAATGGGGCTGACCGAAGTTGAAACTGAGGAATCGATCAAAATCTCAAGCGTCAATACCCTTCCTGAAGAAACCCGGGTGATGGTCTTGGACATAAACCAATAATTTCATGGTCATGACCTCAAAGAGGAAGAGAGCTTTATGAATGTCAAAGTCATCATGACCTGGGATATCATCCCGGGACAGGAGCAGGAATACTTCGAATTTGTTGTCCGCCGTTTTATGCCTGGCGTTCAAAAGCTGGGGATGGCCTTGAGCGATGCCTGGGTAACGATTTACGGCGACCATCCTCAAATTTTGGTGGGCGCGGTTGTCCCGGGCCGAGAAAAGGCGGAAAGGATCATCTCATCGGAGGAGTGGCATCGTTTGAACAACCGCTTGCTGGATTATGTTCAAAACTACCAGATAAAGCTGGCGCCGCTTGAGGGAGGCTTTCAGTTCTAATGACCTTTGTTCCACCCCTATTGGCTTGGTATGATGCGAACGCCAGGGACCTTCCCTGGCGTTCAATGCATTCCCCCTATCGTATTTGGGTCTCAGAGATCATGCTCCAGCAAACCCAGGTCGACACCGTGATCCCTTACTTCGAGCGGTGGATGGCGCGCTTCCCGAATGTGCACACGCTGGCTGCCGCTGCTGAGCAGGAGGTTCTTTCTTTTTGGGAAGGGTTGGGATATTACAGCCGAGCGCGCAATCTGCATCGGTCGGCGAAGATATTGGTGGAAGCCTGCGATGGAAGGCTCCCTCGAACCGTTAAAGAGCTGGAATCGCTGCCCGGGATCGGCCCCTACACGGCAGCCGCGATTGCATCGATTGCCTTTGACCAGGATGTGGCCGCGGTCGATGGCAACATCCGCCGGGTGCTTTCCCGGGTCTTTAATGTCGAAGCGCCTGCCCGCAGCCCGGCTGGCGAAGCGCAGATCTGGTCGCTGGCGGACGCGCATCTGCCCCCAGGCCGGGCAGGCGCTTATAATCAAGCCTTGATGGATTTGGGGTCCCTGATCTGCACACCGCATAATCCGGTTTGCGATACCTGCCCGATTGCCGCTTTCTGCCAGGCCTGGGCATTAGGGGTCCAGGAGGCTCGTCCGGTCAAACTGCCTCGCAAGCGATCCCCTCACCATACTGTAACGGCGGCTGTTATCCGCCGGAATGGCCGGGTGCTGCTGGCCCAACGTCCGAAAAATGGCTTGCTGGGTGGGTTATGGGAGTTCCCAGGCGGAACGCTGGAAGACCGCGACAAGGACCTGCAAGACTGCCTGAAAAGAGAGATCCAGGAGGAGTTGGGCGTCGATGTGCGGGTGGGCGCGCCATTTGGAAAATATTCACACGCCTACACGCATTTTAAAATTTCTTTGTATGCCTTCTGGTGCCATTTAGAAGATCACGCTGAGCCGCAAAACCTTGCAAGCGAAGCCCTGGCCTGGGTTGAACTTTCGGCCTTGGGTGATTACCCCATGGGCAAGGTTGACCGGCAAATAGCTATGAAACTAGAACAGGAAGCGAAGCAGGGTGGCATCTTTTAAACTCGAACGTGAAAAAATGGTCGCCAGCCAGATCGAGGGACGCGGCATCTCTGATGAAGGTGTTTTGCGGGCCATGCGGCAGGTACCCAGGCATTTGTTCGTTCCGGAGGAAGCGCGTCAATATGCGTACCGGGATTCCCCGATCAAGATTGGGCGCGGCCAGACGATCTCCCAGCCTTACATTGTCGCCCTGATGACCTCCCTTTTGGATGTTAAGCAGGGGCATATTGTGCTGGATGTGGGTACCGGGTCGGGCTACCAGGCAGCGATTCTGGCTGAGATGGGCGCAGTTGTACACAGCGTTGAGCGTCATCCAGAACTAGCTCAGGAAGCGAAGGCGCGCCTTGACAGCCTTGGATACAAGCATGTTCACGTGCATGTCGCCGACGGGACCCAAGGCCTGGAAGGGTTGGCCCCCTTCGACCGGATCGTTGTGGCTGCAGCCGCGCCTGCCGTGCCAGACCCACTGCTGGATCAGCTTTCAGATGAGGGAAGATTGGTCATCCCAGTGGGGAGCCGCTTCGCCCAATCCCTGGAGGTATGGAGCAGGACCGAGGAGGGATTCCAGCGGGAGGTGCACAGCGGGGTGGTGTTTGTCCCGCTGGTGGGAAAGCATGGGTGGTGAAGCAGGGCAATCGCAAGATCACCAAGGAAAGTTATGCTGAAAATTCTTTTTATCCGAAGGGTGATCGATGGGTTCTCATCCCAACTTTCGGCTCTCGCCGACGTCCCCGTCGGCGAAAAAACGCCATTTTAAGGGCAAATTTCTCTATTGGTTGAATTTTTATGCCTTCTTTTCCCTTTTCCCCGCAACGAGGACGTTGCGGGGAGCCAATTTTTATCAATACCTCTTACTTTGCGATCGCCCTGGGTGGTGAAGTGCTTGATTGAGCTTGACAATATTGTTATACTGGAATCAGAA
>CAZLEK010000064.1:0-13659 GCA_964558525.1 uncultured Candidatus Brevefilum sp. | reverse complement strand
TGCTTAAAGACCTGCCTATCCAGGTGATACCCTTGTATATCACACTGAATGGTGAGAGCTACCAGGATAATATCGATCTCTCGCGCGAGGAATTTTATCAATCCCTGCCAGACTCGGATCCTTACCCAACGACAGCTACCCCCGCCCCGGATCAGTTCAAAAGCTATTTTGATCGGGCGGCGGATGAGGGCGCTGAAGCGATCTTCTCGATTCACATCTCAAAAACGCTCTCCGCAACCTGTGAAGCCGCACAAAACGCTGCTGAAGAATACACGCGTATTCCCGTGGTGGTGATCGACTCGGGGAACCTTTCGATGGCGGAAGGATTGGTTGCCATTACAGCAGCACGCGCAGCCAGGGAAGGTAAATCGGTCGAAGAAATTCAGCATTTGATTGATGACACCATCGCAAGAACACATGCTTATGCCAAATTGGATACGATTGATTACCTTTTACGCGGCGGCCGGATGAATGCCATCCAACACAGCATCGTCAGTATCTTAGGGATCAAGCCGATCTTGAAGATGAACAACCATGTCTCCCGGATGGAGATCGCCCGCACGAAGAATAAGGCCTTTGATCGTGTGCTCAACACCGCCCTGGAGGTGGTCCCTTATGCGGAGATGTTCGGGATCACTCACGCCAATGTGCCGGATCAGGTTGATGCCCTGGCGGCGAAGTTAAAGGAAGCTTATCCAGATATGCCGGATCCCTGGATCTCGGATGTCACGCCGGCGCTTGGCGTGCATGTGGGTCCGGGCGCGCTGTGTGTGAACTGGATCGAAACCTCACAGCATGCTGCTGAAGAGAAGAAGGGCTGGCGGAAATGGCTTTCACTGCCGTCATCCTGACCCGGCGCCAAAGCCGAACGTCGTCAATATGAGATGGGAACTGAACCATTTGAGTAAGCTGATCCAATCGGATTGAAAGTGAGGAAGAATGAAGTTTGCAAAAGTGATCGCCTGGATCGCCTTACTGGCGATGACCGGTGCATTATTAAATGGGTTTATCAATGGGAATTTTGGGCAGGATGGCGGTGAACTGCTGGCAAACCCCTGGGGCCTAGTATCGGTGATTGATCTTTACGCAGGGTTTGCTTTGTTTTCGATCTGGGTTGCCTTTAGGGAAAAATCGGTTTGGACTGCGGTCTTGTGGATCATCCTGATCATGGTATTGGGCTTTTTCACCGGCAGTTTGTACGTTTTGATCATGCTGTATCGCAGTCAGGGTGATTGGGTCTGGTTCTTCCTGGGTGCTCGGAAAGAAAAATGATTGGGACAACGTTCCTGAATCCATTTTTGGTTCTCTGTTAAATTCATTATTCGAGAGGGATCTTCATGCAGACAGCATTATCCATTTTGAAAATCATAGCTGCAGCCGGAACGGTTGCTACCGGATTGCTGGCTTTGGTAAAACCAAGATCGGTCTACAGCTTCACGGGATTGCGCGCCGAAGGGGGGCGGGGGATCACCGAGATTCGCGCCATTCTGGGAGGCTTGTTTATTACCCTTGGCGGGGTGGCCTTGTTTTATCGCAGTCCGGAAACCTACCGGATGCTTGGTTTGATGTATCTTGGCATCGCCCTGGTGCGGTTGGTCTCGATGTTCCTAGACGATTCTGTGGAGCGCTCAAATATCATCAGCCTGGTGGTAGAAGTGGTCTTTGGCGTGATCCTGGTTCTGCCGCTTTAGGCCCGATGCAAAGGGACCACAGTGAAAATTAATTTCCGGGAAATTTGGGAAGAACTCAAATCGGTGTTGAGCGGATCCACCATTGATGCGCTCCTGCCGCCTATCTTGTTTGTGATTGTGAATGGGCTGTTCGGTCTGGAAGCGGCGGTGTTCAGCGCCCTTGGATTGGCAGTCGCTTTGGGAGTTGTGCGCCTGGTTCGCAAGCAGCCTTGGGGGTATGCCTTGGGAGGTGTTTTGGGTGTGGCGCTGGCAGCCGGGCTGGCATTGATAACCCGCCAGGCAGCCAGTTACTTCATCCCTGCGATCATCACCAGTGGGTTGTTGGTCCTGGCTGCAGTGGCGTCCAACCTGGTCGGGAAGCCGCTGGCGGCCTGGGTCAGCCATCTGACGCGCGGCTGGCCGCTGGCGTGGTTCTGGCGCCAGGATGTGAAACCCGCTTACCGCGAGGTGACTTGGTTTTGGGCTCTGTTTTTTGCTCTGCGTCTGGGGCTGCAGGTCACCCTGTATTTCCAGGGGCAGGCAGCCGCGCTGGCCTGGGCCAATACGCTGCTGGGGTGGCCGGTGACGATTTTTGTTTTAATTGTCAGCTATGTTTATGGGATCTGGCGGCTGCGCAACTTGGGCGGACCCGGCGTGGAGGAGTATGAAGCGGGAGAGGAACCGCCCTGGGAGGGGCAAAGCAGGGGGTTTTAGGGGATGATCAGGTCGGCGATCAGCACATAGCCGGTGACTGTGCGCGTTTCACCCTCATACTCCACCAGCACGCATTCTCGACCGAGGCCGTCAAACTCGCGCTCCGGCAAAGCGATAATGGTCACCTCGCCGCCTTCAGGAATGCGGCCCACCTGGTTGGTGGTTTCATAACAGCCGCTGTAGGCCCATAAATTTCGCTGCGCCAAAGCGCGGATGATCGGAGTGGGTGTGGGTGTGAAGTCTGGCGTATTGGTCGCTTCGGGTGTTGGCGTGGGAGTGACCGTGGGAGTCGGCGTGATGGTTGCCATGGGGGTGACGGTTGCAGTAGGTGTGGCTGTGGGAAGCATGGCCAGCTGGCGTTGGCGGATCAACCCGGCAATCCCCCGGCCGCCGAACCACAACACTAGAATTAGCAGGAGGGCTGCGACCGCGCCGCCCCCATACAATGTGACGTGATACATTCTCAGGCGGCGTTTCAGGTTGAGCACTTCGGGGTCCTGCGGAAAGCGGTTTTGCACCGCTTTACTGATCACAAAGGCATTCCGTGGAAAGAACCGGTTGTCCGTGTTCAGGGCCTGATTAGCCCGCTGCAGGCTGTCCTCCAGGTGCTCAATGTCCTGAAGGGAGTCTTGCACCTCGGATTGCAAAGCCTGGGTTCCCGTCTGGTCTGGTTGCAGCACCGATAGGGTGGCCAGCGCCGCATCGGCTTCGCGGTAGGCTTTTTTGGCCGATGTGAGGGTGCTGGCGCCGTCCCCCTGGCTTTTTAATCGGCGGATCTTTTCCATCAGGGCAGCAGCTGCCTTTGGAAGAACGATCTCCATGCGGTTGCGCAGGCGTGAGATCCTGTCGATATCGCCGTACTTAAGGGACAGGCTGTCCAGATCTGCCCGTGCCTCAGCTAATTTTCCGGGGGGAATATTCCCGCTGAGATTGACCACGTCAGCGATCTCATCGAGCTGGGTGAGATCCTTGCGGATTTCATTGGCTTTATCCACGTATTCTGGCAGGGCGACCGCACTGGCCGCCGTTTGCACTTTTGCCAGGCCGTCTTGGAGATCTCCCTGTTTGATCACCGCCAGACCTTCTTGGTAAACCTCGTGGGCCTGCATCTGGTTCTCAAGATCCTGGCGGAGATCTTCTCCCTCTCGCCAGCGGTTGATCCCCGTGGCATTGAGGCTTTCAAAAGCGTCATCCAGGTAATCCAGGGCAGTTTGATAGCGAAAGACGCGCGCCGCGGATTGGGCCTTGCCGTAAGCTTTGCCGGCCTCGGGCGGCAGCGCCACAGATGGAATGTTGCCCGTCCGCAAAAATTCTTCCGCCTCATCGCGGTGTTCCTGCGCTCGGGACCAGGCCGGTTCGACCTGCAAAACTTTTTCATACAGGGGAATGGCTTTCTGGTAATTGCCGGCATAAAAGGCTTCTTCAGCTGAATCCATCAAAGCATCCGCTTCCGGGTCATGACTGGAACTGAGGAACTTTTTGAGCGGGTCGTAGCTGTCTTCTTCAAATTCTGGGGAGATATTCACAGATGGTTTTGAGGATTCAGGCTGATCGGGGCTGACTTCCTGGGGCTGCGCTTCATATTCCAGGCGCCGGGCTTCTGCCAGGCGGCGAGAACGCTCTCGGCGTACCTCCCGCAAAAGGCGGTTGGCGTGTTCCAGGTCGGCAAAATCAACCGGCTCGGACACCCTCTCCGTTGCCAGGGCTTCCAGGTAAGCACTGAGTGCATTTTCAACCGAGGTCAATTCTTCATCTGACGGCTGTTCAGCTGACAGGATAGTATTAGCTCGTAAGATCAGGTCTTTAATCATCGGGCGCCTCCATCAAACAGGTCTGCTCAGGCCTGTGCTTTGCGTTGATCGTACAGCGCATTTAGGTCATCTCCCAAATCAGCTGCTGTCTGGTATGTTCCTTGAATGGCGTTTCCGAGCACGTCCATTTCAGCTTGGGTAAGTCGTTTTTGGTCGTCATATGTCCAGATCGGTTCATATTGCTGGGGGGAATTCTGGATCTCTTCAGGTTTGTTTGGTCCCACTTGGACGGATCCCGGGGCCTGGCGTCCGGTCATCAGGTGGTGCAGGGCACGCGCGCTGAACTGCAGGATGTCAAAGGCGAAGATTTCCTGAGAGTTGCCATTCTTCACTTCTCGGCCGATATTCCAGTCCAACACCATCACCTGTTCTCTGGGTTGGTTCCAGTAATAATGCAGGGCCTTGTGGTCCAGATAGACGATATTTTCCTCATGAGCAGATTGAAGGATCTTGCAGATCTGGCTGCCGGCACGAAGGGCTTCAGCCGCAGAAAAACTCCGGTGGTATTCCCCCCGGGTGTAACCTGAATCACAGCGCAGGTACAGATTGTCCTCCCAGCGGCGAGGCAGGATCAGGTAAGCCAGCCAGTGGTCCTCTAGACGGGATCCCATTTCCATTAAAAAATCGTCCGTTTCATCCGGAAGGTAAAGGACCGCCTCACCTGCCAGGCTCTCCGCTGAGGCTTGCTTCACCTGCGAGGTGGTCATGGGGGGGATCTCATCAGGCCAGGCGCCAACAAGAGCCTTGAGATAGCCCAGGCCCAGCAAGGGGGTGACCCCGGGGACGTCCTTTAATTTATCCAAAATGCGGACTTCGTTGATAAATAAAGGTTGGGCATAGGCGGTTTTATCCGGCCGCATTACTTTGATCGCCGGGTAATTGGCATAGTCCCCGGTCAGGGGTGGAAAGTCCAGGCTGAAGACCCGTGCTGAAGAACCTGCTGCCTCAGGCACAGCAAAATCTCGCAGTCCAGCCGTCAGCCAGGTATCCAGGGGTTCTTTGAGCGTCATGTGTTGGTCGGGTCCAAATTTTAATGATTTCATCGCTTGGATCCAATTCTACTAGGAAGATTCTAAAATATGGAATCAACCAGCCAGGTGTAAAGTGGATGGTCGCCGGGTAGTGATAATACCACTTTGCGCCGTTCTGCAGAAGTTTGTGTATCACGTATCTGATCCAGAATGGACTGCCAGGTTGGAATGATCCTGGCGCTGGCAACCTGGATCAGTTCTTTTTCAAACACCTCCAGGTGGATTAATAATTGCTGTAAGGTTCGCAGTTTGTTGGTTTCGATCTGATCCGTTTCATGCAAGGTGTTCAGTAAAAGACGGGCCAGCCGGAGCTGCTGTGACAATTTCAAGAGCCGCGCAGACACCTGCCGGGTCACACCCAGCTGGCTGTGATAAAGGAGGCGCTCAACTCGGTCGTCAGAGTGCTCGATCCGGTTGCGCCAATCGAGGTAAAGAGTCCTGGCTGAATCTGCGGCTTCCTCCAGCGATTCGAGCCAGCGCAGTTGGAGACCTGTCTGATCAACTTTGGACCAGGTTTCTTTGAGGGTCTCCATGGTTTTTCCTATTACAGACAGGGTTTCTTCTTGGCTGCCTGGTTCATGGTTTGGCTTATCCGACTCACCTTCCAGCAGGTCTTCGAGGGTAGGCGTGACCTCAACCCTCCAGCGGTGCGTGGTTTCACAGGCGTGGCGGAGGATCAGCCACTGGCTGTAGGTAGAATCACAGATCGAAGTCTCGGCGGCTGGCAGGTCACTTCGAGAGAGGGCCTCTCTCCAATCCATCAGTATGGCGAGGGCCTTACAGGCCTCTTGTAATGCCGGATGCGGTGGACGAGAGCAGAGAGATTGATAAACTTCAGAATTGAAATTAAGCGACATGCTTTCTGAAAGAGCGTCAGCAAGTCTGGCGCAGGCCGGGTAGTGAGCAGGCGTCGTCTTCCTGACAGCTTGCAGCCCGGCATCGGCATCGCTCCATGTGCGGAGTTGGTTAATAAAATCTGAAAGTGTTTGCGTTGCTTCAGCTTCATCTACTGCTGGCAGTTCACCTGGTTGGGTGATCTCCGGTAGATCCAAAACCCAGGGGCACCAATGCCTGATCTCGTTAAACGGTGGCTGCCTGCCTGCCGCTTGTGTGAGATCCGAGAGCATCTGCATGAGGGACTGATGCCAGGTGGGTTGCCCTAAGATTCTATGAATCGGTGGTATTTGATCTTTCAGGGTTTGCAAATACTCACGCGCCGGTATTCCCTCATCTGGTCCAGCAGATAAATTGTTAAGCCAGTGACGGAATTTTTTCAGCTCAACTGCCAAATTGATCAATGCCCAGCGGTCCGGATCCCAGGCCAGGGCCTGCTTGAGCTTTGCATCCATTTTTTCCCAATCCAAGGCCATCCAGGCTTGTAAAAGTTCCCGAATCGCTTCCTTGCCAGCGGCTAAACTTTCTTTCAACTGGATGCGCAGATGGCGGGGGAGGGAGCGATCCTCCGCCAGGTTTTCCATCTGGCTGTAATCAAATGGGCTTTCCTGGGGCTGGGCGCCCATATTTCGCCATGCTTCCCGGTTGAGAGGGAACTCAGCGGGTCCGTTTCCGGTTTGACCTGCCTGGAGCGATTGATAAATTTCAAAAGGAGGCGGTGTGACCAGGCCAACCGCTTTCTGGCGCAGCACGGGTACCAGTCCTCTCCACCAGGGCGGGCGCGCGCTTTCGGCGCCGATTCTCACCAGATTCCATAAGGCTTCTGTCCAATCTTGGCTCAGGATTTGCTTAACCAGTTTGGCCAGATCCGGGTGTGAGATCAGGTCGGGGTATCGGAAAACTTCTCTGAGCAGATGCCAGGGTAGATCCAGGTTTTCACCATACACATCAAATACAATTGAGGTGGTCCGCAGGCTCGATAAATGCTCACCTGCTGAAGAAAGCATTTCGATAAGCGCCCGGCTGTACGCTAAAACTTCCTGGCGCGGCCATGGAGCGCCGATTTTTTCCAGAATGGTTTCATATTCCTGAATGGCGAGCAGGCCTTCTAAATGTGGATCAGCGGACAAAACCACATTGATCAGGGCCTGGTATTCCATCACCTTGAGAGAGATCACTTCCTGCTGATATGCGATCCGCCGGGCGAGGATGGAGATGGTTGGTAAATTGAGTTCTGCCCCGGTGAATTCATCCCATCCAAGGTCGGCAAACAGGTCCGGCGCGCTGCGTTGGAGAAACCCACCCAGAGTTTCCAGGAATTGATGGTAATCTTCCCAACGGGGTGGCGTTGGGCGCGAGCCTGACTCGGGTTGGTCCAGGAATAAGGCGTTGCCCCAGTCGATGACGGTCACTTCCCCGGTGGCATTATGCCAGTAGATGTGATCGAGCTTGACATCATTCCACAGTACCCCGGCCCGGTGGGCGCGGGAGAACAGGTCGAAAAGCGCATCCAGTACGGTGATGATCACCCGGCGGGGAAAGGGTTTCCCGGTTTGGCGGGTTTGGGCGAGCATGCTGTCCAGGGCTTCACCCCGGGCTGATTCGCTGACAATGAAATAGTTCGCCGTGCCGGTGGTATGTTCTGGCGCTTCGTCTAACAAACGCGGCGGACGGGCTTTGCCTTGCGGCAGTCCATCCAACCGGAGAAGGGCCCGGGCTTCCTGCGCGATCTGCCCGGCCTGGCGTTGGAGGGTGCCGCCCGTAGCCACCCGAGCTGGTTTCTTGATCACACCTTCAATTTCAGGCGCGTCCACACAGACCGCGCTAAAGACTTCGCCCGCGTCCCCGCTGCCGACGGGTCGGTCGCCCAGCTGCCATGTGTAAGATTGGCCTTTTAAGATACGCGCCACGGAACCTCCGTAATGTCGCTTCCACCAACGTTTTATTTTACCTGGCTGAAGGAAAAGTTTGTATTCGCTTTTTTATATATTGAATTAATTTATAACAAGTGCTTTACGGGAAGTCGGTTTTGATCATTGAAACCCTTTGGGATGCCGATCGGTGAAAACCCTGACGATGTTATTGCAGTAGATATTGCATAAATATGGTTATACATCGATCCATTTTTATGGATGAATTTGGATGACTCAGTTTCGAGTATTTGGCATTTACAGTTGAAAGGAGATCCGTCTAAACATAAAAAGGGCCCGCTTCAAACCTGAAGAGCTTAAAAGCAGCCCGTATTTTTCTTTCATGGTTATTGATTGTAACACCTAGGTGATGATCATGCTTAGTGATCGTCGAAACCGATTTGAATTTCAGCCAGCTGAATTTCCCTCCAGCTGACGAAAGGGTTAAACTGCAGCCTTCAGCCGCTCATAGACATTGAACACGATTGGACAAATTTCGTAATTATGAAGAACGCCGATCAATCTCCCAGTAAAATCCCCCTTATGCAAGTGGGGGTATGATCGACATTCTTTTGGACGGCTGTCATAATTCAAACATTTATTACCTTCTAAGAATGGGCAGGGTAAGGCCTTGAAGATAATGTTATCGCGTCTGTCCTTTTCATGGGTCAAGTACTGGGCTCGAAATTGGTCTTCAGGCATTCCCAAACCATTGGCAAAGGTGCAGATATCTTCGTCTTCTAAAACCGGACTGATTTTCTTACAGCAATTCCCACATTTCGTACAGTCAATTTGTAAGGTAACCTCCGCAAGGATGCCGTGGACAATGGCATCAATCTCTTCAGAAGATAATTCATGAAACTTCAAATAAGATCGAAATCTTATATTTTCATCTTCTCTTTCCAACGCCTTTATTTTTATATAAGCAAGATCGGTGATTATCTTTTGCATGGTTTATTACAGGATATCCAGAAACATCAATAACGACATGATGGATTCAATAATGTTTGCAATCGATTAAGTATCATTTGGCCCATTCAATTAAATTTTAAATGGACCAAATGATGTCCGCTTGAGAACAATTATTAACTCAGAAACGCATGGAACACTGCGTTGAATGCTTCCGGCTTTTCAATAAACACGCCGTGAGCGGCATCGGCGATCACATGCTCTGTATACTCGCCGCCTTCCTTGGCGTAAGCATCAAGCACTGACCTTGTTTGTTGTATCATTGGCTGTGGCGGATAGACATCCATTCCAGGCCACCCAGGCACATATCCCAAACTCCCCAAGGCGCCCAAATCAAACATGGAGTTGTCTGATACGATCATGTCTGAGTCCCCGCGGATCCATAGAATGGGTGGTTTCTCTTGAACCCCGATCAATTCGTCCGCATCCTGACCAATGTACTTGGGCGACCAGCTGTTCACAGGTCCAAACTTGCCGGGCCCTACATTTGGCCAATTGGGCGAAGGCACAAAATCACCCGGGTATCGGTCATCACCAATCTTTTCGGCAAGGGATGCTGTAAGAAAATCCTCTTCACGCTCGGCTGTAAAGGGCGGCTTGTAATAAAACCCGTTGATGACATTCCTTGGGGAATTCGGGTCATCTGTACTGCGGTCGCCAGCTTTTATCAGCCGGATGAAGTCCTGGTTGACCACCCCGCCCCCTGACCCGGCAAAGTCATCATAGCAGGGCTGCCCATCTTCGCCCTTTGATCCGCCAAAACCATAGGGGCTCACCGGACAAACCAAAGTAGCTGAGCGTACTTGGGGTGCATGATCGATGATAAACCGGTAAATAACGCCGGCGCCCATGGACCAACCTACCAGGTGTGCTTGGTCGATCTCCAGGGCATCCAACAAGGCTTCTAAGTCATCACTCCAATCCCGCATCCCGCGGGTTGAATCAGCGATCTTGTCTTCCGTCCAGCCATAGCCCCGCAAATCTGGGGCGATGCCGCGGTACCCATCAGGCAATGACTGCATCGTCTCTTCCCAATACAGGGCAGCTGAAAAATTGCCATGTAAGAAAACCACTGGTGTGGCGTCTTCATCACCTGAAAAATAGACGTTCTGTTCTAAGCGTTGCGTTTTCACGATCTTCGTTGTGATTCCGGGTAATACCTTTGGCTTTTCCATATTTTCCTCCTGGAATGAATTGGTTTTCAACCTCATACGATCTGATATGGAAATAATTATAATCGGAATCAGCAAAATGCACCGAGAGGGTGTTGAATAAGAATTGATTTGAAAAGCCACCAATCAGAGAATAACATTTAAAGACCTTTAAATCGACCGAAATGTATCTTCCTTTGGAAGTCGTTTTTTATCGTTGATGAACTATTCTGGGGAGATTCAGCAAAAATTTTTTGATCAGATCATGGAAAAATTCAATTTTCAACACCCTCACCGAGTAGATCGCTTCTTCACCCAGGGTAATCGCAAGCTCCCCACGTAAAGTTATGATTGAAATTCTTTTTATTCGAAGGGTGATCGATGGTATCTCATCCCACCTTTCCGCACTCGCCGACGTCCTCGTTGCGGGGAACCTATTTTTTCAATACCTCTACATTTGCATTTGCCCTGCTTCTTCAGACTGGACGTTCGCAAATTTTTATTAAAACCCCGAACCGCGTTGATCGTGAAAAACTTGCCTTGGTGAGCAGCATAGAAGCTGTTTGGATATTTCATTCATTAAGGGGGGAAACCACAAAGGCGATCCGGCAGATGTTTTTTGAAGATCATCCGAATGCAAGCCTTGGTTTGACAGCCCGTGAAAATCTTGGGGGAGTGATCCCAGCATTGAAAACCGAATGGCGTGAACTAACTGAAATACTGCAGCGCTTTTCGCAGCCGTTCCTCTGCCCCCAGGTTCTCATCATCGCCAATCGATTGCAGCGCTGCCTGGGCTTCTACAATGGAATATCCTAACTGGGTCAGGGCTTCCATGACCTCCGCGTCCACAGCATCCATCCGGACTGCAGCTTCCAGGGGCTCCAGCGGCTGGATCTTGCCCTGCAGGTCGAGGATGATCTTCTGGGCGGTTTTCTTCCCGATCCCCGGCACACGGGTGAAGATCTCCGGCTGGTCGCCAGTGATGGCTCGCCGGACGGCTTCCGGCGTGAGGGTTGAGAGCGAAGCCAAAGCCGTTTTAGGTCCCACGCCCGCCACGCTGATCAGGTGGACAAACAGATCCCGCTCTTCAGCTGTCTCGAACCCATACAACGAAAGGTGATCTTCCCGGACGACCAGGTAGGTGTGATAAGCTTTTCGCATTCCCGGACGGCAGCTGCGACAGGATTCTTCCGTCAGATTAAGGAGCAGGCCGATCCCGCTCACCTCGATCACGATTTGGCCTTCCAGGACCTGGGTGATTTCACCAGTGATGGTTGCGATCATGGTTTGCTGACCTCCCGATCTCGAAACTGGTTGTAAATTTCATAGAGCATAACCGCCGTGGCAACCGCTAAATTGAGAGAATCGCTGCGCCCGGCCATGGGGATGAACACCATCTGGTCGCAGGCGTTCATTTGCTCTGGCGAGAGGCCGTGGCGCTCACTGCCCATCAGCAGCGCCAGCGGGCGCGGATAGCGAACAGCCTGGTAATCGCTGTTAGCGCTGTCAGCGGCGCCCACCAGGGTGATTCCCCGCGCGGTCTTCCAGCCCTGAAAGGCTTCCCAATCTGATTGGACCAGCTCCAGGGAGAAAATCGAACCCATGCTGGCTTTAACCGCGGTGGGATCGTGCGGATCCGTGGCATGACCCAAGAGGATGATTCCCCGGGCTCCAACAGCATCGGCTGTGCGCATGATCGTCCCCAGATTGCCTGGATCAGCGATGGCCTCCAGGACCACCCATAAATCAGTTGGCAAGACCTTGACCGATGCCAGATCCTGCCAATCCTGCCGTACCAAAGCGCCAATCCCTTGCGGGCCTTCTTTATGAGCCATCGATGTGTAAACCTCCCCGCTGACTTCAATCCGGTCCACATTTTCAACGTTGGGGTGATTCAGCAGTGCCAGTCCAAAATCGCTCACCAAAAGCTCCGGGGAAGTCACCAGCGATCTGATCGGCGCGCCCATTTGAACGGCTTCGCCCACCGTGCGCAGGCCTTCAATGAAAAACAGCCCAGTTTCCTGGCGGTATTTCTTCTGATCGAGTTTGCGGATCAGTTTTACTTTTTGGTTGGTAAAGCTTGTAATGATCATGCGCTTCTGGCTTGTTGGATGCGGTCATTGAAGGATTGGTGGTGGATATGACAGATGGCCACAGCCAGGGCATCTGCAGCGTCATCAGGTTCTGGCAGGTCCTCCAGGTTCAGAAGGGTCTGGACCATTCGCTGAACCTGGCGCTTATCTGCGTTGCCGTATCCGCAGACAGTTTGTTTTACTTCGTTGGGAGTGTATTCCTGAACGGTCAGGTCTGCCTGGGCGAGGGTCAGCATGGCCACCCCGCGCGCCTGACCAACGGCAATGGCCGTGCGCACGTTTTTTTGAAAAAAAAGCTTTTCAACCGCGCTTGAATCCGGTCGGTACTGCCGGATCAAAGCCGTAAGTTTGTCGAAGAGGATCTTGAGCCGCTGGGTGTCATTTAATTTGGCAGGCGTCGTGACCACACCAAAATCCATACACTGGTAATCATTTCGTGGGCCTGATTGGATCAGGCCGTAACCTGTGATTGCAATACCGGGATCAATGCCCAGAACAAGCATAGGGTATTAGCTGTTCTCCATGGTGGTAATGGCTTCTTCAGTAATTTCCAGGTTGGAATAGATATTTTGAATATCGTCCAGCTCTTCAAGGTTTTCGATCACTTTCATCACCTTGATGGCCTGTTCAGTGTCCAGGCTGATCTCCTGTTTTGGCAGGAATTTGATTCCCGATTCCTCGGGTTTGATATTGGCTTTGGTGAGGTGGTCTGCAATCGACTGAAAACTGTTGGGTTTGCCAAAGATCTCGATCAATTCGTCATCCTGCTTAATATCCTCTGCGCCCGCCTCGACCGCCAGTTCAAAGATATCGTCAAATTCATGCTGTCCACTGGGCAGGGCAAAATAGGTCATCCGTTCAAACTGCCAGCTGACAGAACCCGGATCAGCCATGTTGCCGCCTGCCTTGGAGAGGATGTGGCGCAGTTCAGCGACGGTGCGGTTGCGGTTTTCGGTGACACATTCCATCATTAACGCCACCCCGTGGGGGGCGTAACCTTCATAGATGATCTCTTCAAAATCCGCGCCTTCTTTATCCTCACCTGTGCCGCGTTTTACCGCTCGCTCAATGCTGTCCTTTGGCATGTTGGCGGCTTTGGCTTTATCGATAGCCAGCTCAAGCCGTACGTTTACTGCAGGATCCCCACCACCCTCACGGGCGGCGATCACAATTTCTCTAGCCAGGCGGGTGAAGATCTTGCCTTTTTTCGCATCGGCTGCGCTTTTCTTACGTTTAATGGTTGCCCAATGTGAATGTCCAGACATGAAAAATAGCTCCTTATCGAAACAAGGGGTGTGCAAGAATCAGAAATGATTGTTTCACGATTATACCATTTTAATCTCCCGATTATTTTTGGTTGTATTCGCCGGGCAGGGTAATCGTAAGATCCTAAGAAAAGTGATGCTTGAAATTCTT
>CAZLEK010000063.1:0-13866 GCA_964558525.1 uncultured Candidatus Brevefilum sp. | reverse complement strand
CGGGATAGACAATGCCCAGGCGGATGCCGCGCAGCCCCATCATGGGGTTGCTCTCATGCAGCTTTTCCACTGCGCCGAGCAATACTTCTTTTTCTTCCAGGCCGTCGTTCTCGCCTTTGGTGCGCATCCGGGTCACATCCACCAGCAGGTCTTCCTGCGAGGGGAGGAACTCATGCAGCGGCGGGTCGATCAGGCGAATGATGACGGGCAGGCCGTCCATCGCCTCGAAAAGTCCGTAGAAATCTTCGCGCTGGGAGGGCAGCAGGTTGTCAAGAGCGTCGGTATAGGCCTGGTAAGCCTGAGAGGCTTTCATTTTCTTTTTGGCTTCTGCCAGGTCATCTTCGACCTCTTTACGGGTGGCCTCTCGCATTTGTTGACCGTCAATCTTGCCCGTCTCAAGGAAGCCTTCCAGGCGTTCGACGTTGTTGATCAGGTTCTGTGCTTCCTCAGCATTGAGGATCATCTTCTGAACAAAAGGCAGTCGCTCTTCTTCGAAGAACATGTGCTCGGTGCGGGTCAGACCGATGCCCTTGGCGCCAAAAGTGCGGGCGCGCTTGGCATCCGCCGGGTAATCAGCGTTGGCCCAAACCTGCAGCCGGGCGATCTCATCAGACCAGGTCAGCAGGGTCATCAACTCTTCCTGTTCCTCCAGGTCGGGGGTTGTCAGATCCAGCTTACCCACAAAGGCTTCACCAGTGCTGCCGTCAATCGAAATCCATTCGCCTTCTTTAACAGTCGTCTCACCAGATTTAAGCAGGCGCTTATTGAGGTCAATTTTCATCATGGATGCGCCAACCACACAGGGGACGCCAAACTGGCGGGCGACCACCGCTGCATGGGAGGTTGCACCGCCCTCGCTGGTTAAGATGCCTTTGGAAGCGATCATGCCGTGGACATCATCGGGTTTCGTGAAAGGCCGAACCATGATCACATCCTGGCCTTCTTCTTCAGCCATGGCCTCAGTCTTATCGGCGTCAAAATAAATCTGACCCACTGCGGCGCCGGGGGACGCGTTCACGCCAGTGGCAAACAGCCGGCCGTCATCGCGGGCCGCCTGGATGGTCTCTGGGTCAAACTGCGGATGCAGCATCTGGTTGACTTGCTCGGGCTCCACGCGCATCACAGCCGTCTGGCGGTCAATCAGACCTTCATCGGCCATATCAACGGCGATCTTGATGGCCGCTTTGGCAGTGCGTTTGCCGGTCCGGGTTTGCAGCATCCAGAGGTGGCCGTTTTCAATTGTGAACTCAACATCCTGCATGTCTTCGTAGTGTTTCTCGAGTTTGCGGGTGATCCCCTGGAATTGTTCGAAGACCTCAGGCATTTCATCTTTGAGCTCCTGGATCGGTTTGGCGTTGCGGATGCCGGCCACAACGTCCTCGCCCTGGGCATTGATCAGGTACTCGCCGAAGAGCTTCTTCTCGCCGGTGCCGGGGTCGCGGGTGAAAGCCACGCCGGTGCCCGAGTCATCGCCCATGTTACCGAAGACCATCGTGACGATGTTAACGGCAGTGCCGAGATCGTCAGGGATGTTGGCGCGGCGGCGGTAGTCAATGGCGCGTTTGGCATTCCAGGAATCGAACACGGCTTTGGTGGCCAATTCAAGCTGCTTGACTGGATCCTGGGGGAAATCAAAACCTTTTTCCTGTTTGACGACTGCCTTGAACTTCTTGGTGAGCTCTTTCAGGCTGTCGGCGTCCAGATCGGTGTCATTCTCAGCGCCCTTTTCTTCTTTGAAGCTGTCCAAAACCTCTTCAAAGGCCTCATCCGGGATGCCCAAAACGACTGCGCCGAACATTTGGATCAGGCGGCGGTAAGAGTCGTACACAAAACGTTCGTTCTCGGTCAATTCAACCATACCCTCAGCGGTTTCATCGTTCAGGCCAAGGTTCAAGACCGTATCCATCATGCCGGGCATGGACATCATCGCACCCGAACGGCAGGAAACCAGCAGCGGATTTTCGGGATTGCCAAATTTCTTTCCAGTCTGCTTCTCAACATCCTTGAGCGCGTCAAGCGCCTGATCCCACATACCTTCGGGGAAGTTTTGGCCATCCTGGTATGCGATGCAAGCTTCGGTGGTGATTGTGAAACCGGGGGGCACAGGCACGTCAATGCGTGTCATCTCTGCCAGGTTGGCGCCCTTTCCGCCAAGAAGGCGTCGGACGCCATCCCAACTGCCGGCGTAATCCTCCGCCTGCTTAACTTCCTTGAATAAATAGACCCACTTCTTATCTGACATTCTGCCTCCTAAAATCGAATTAAATGATTAATAGACGCGTTGTGCGCAAATTATCTTTCAAACACCCTATTTTACCATGTCGATTTGGGAATCCCAAAAGCAATGAACAATAAAAAGGGTTAAAGATTATTTTGATTAATCATACCCGCTTATTTTTTCAAAATCAGATTGTGTATATGCATGGCCTGCGGGGCCGGCATGGGGAGAAACCCCATGCCAAGATGTCCTTCAGGCGTAAGTTTGAAATACTGGTTATCGATCCAAATCACCAGACCCAGGCGACCCAGGGGTGAAAACTGAGATTTAAAGACAAGTTGATGATCAATTGAGAACGCTACAAAGGCCGATCCCAACTGCACCTGATAATGATGCTGCTCAGTCACATTCTCCGTGAGGGATACAGCATCTTCCTGAACAAAGGCCTGAGCCAAACGGCGCAGAACCCGGGCGCTTGCGGGCCAGAGAAGAAAAGGGAGAGCGGGCAGCGCAGCAAGAGATAAAACAGCAGGCAAAAGGGGCGATCGAAAAACCCTGGCGTGAAAGCCCTTCCCCGGCAGGCGGTCTCTCAAGCTGAGGTGATTGGGTTCCGAGCCGTAGAAAAACCAGGCCGCATTGGGTAGAACCGGCAGGATCCGCCGCATCCCACCTGCGCCAAAGCCGGCGCTGAAGGGGTCGTTCCAAAAACCAAAGCCCCAGGTGCCAGGCAGGTTAGCCGCGGAAAGCCGAGCTTCCAGTTGAAGTGTGACCGGCGGACGATGGGGGAAGGCCCCTCTGTGGAGATGCAGATAATCATCCACCTGGGCCAGGGCATACTGGCCGGAGGGCGTGGGGGAAAGTTCAAAGAAATAGCTGCCCTCGCCTTCGGCCACCCGCCCCCCGCCTGCTTCACGTTTCTGCAGATCAAGCTTCATCTTTCTTCTCCAAGATCAATACCGGCAAGAGATACGCGTCCGTCTCATGCTGGATGAGGCAGGGTGCATAGCCGGCTGTTTTTGCGACTCCAATAAATGATCGGACCCAGGCATTCTCCCAATCTCCCAGCAGCCAACCCACCAGGAACTGCTTGAGAGGGGATTTAACCCGCAGGCCCAATCCAACGATCACCCAGCGGCCGTGAGGGGATAAAATGCGCAAAATTTCGGCCAGGGTATCAGAATCGGAAATATAGTTGGTCGGGAAAGTGGACAGCACATTCGCAAATGAACCAGCTGGGAAGGGCATACGCTGCGCCACTGCTTGGAGGCGCAGAGGCGATACCTCGGCCCGGGAGGCCTTACGACCGGTCACCCGCTGCATGGGCCAGGAGGCATCGATCCCGATCACATCCAAACCCTGCCGGGTCATCTCGATCAGCAGCGACCCCGTGCCAAAACCAGTCTCCAAGATCCGGCCAGGGCTCAGGTAAGCCAGCGCATCCCGCCGCCAGCGGGACCAATCGCCAAAACTGACCAGCCAGGCAGCCAGATCATAGGCCCAGGCCAGCGGGCCGTAGAGCCATTCCGTGGCCCGTAAATAGGCAGTGAGCCAGGCTTTATGGAAAAAACACCTCTGTTCAAACATTCTGGCTTCATTTTAACACGGCCCGCCGAAGACTCGGTATAATCAGACCAGGAGGAGCCGTGCCCTACGAAATTCACCCCATTGAACCCAAGGACCAGCCAAGCATTGCCGCAGCCGTCTGTGAACGCTGGGGGGATGAACAGATCTTGATACATGAAGAAAGCTTCCACACGGCCAGCCTGCCGGGATTAATGGCTTCGGATCAAGACGAACTCCTGGGGTTCCTGCACTATCAGGTCCAGGATGAGGATTGCGAAATCATCACCCTGGCCAGCCTGCGCCAGCGGCGGGGTGTTGGCGCCGCGTTGGTTCAGGCTCTTGAAGGGATTGCTATTCCCCAGGGTTGCAGCACACTCTCGGTGACCACCACCAACGACAACCTGGACGCGCTGGCTTTTTACCAACATTTGGGGTTTAGCCTAAAGGGTGCGGGGCTGGGTTTGGTCGACCAGGCCCGTAAATTAAAACCCTCCATCGCGGAGATCGGTGAGCACAAGATCCCCATTCATGATGAGATTTACCTGGAGAAAGCGCTGGGATGAATATGATAAAGGAAAGATTCTGCTGCCTTCCCATTCTTCTCTTGGCATTCTTTCTCACTGCCTGTGCACAGCAAACACCTTTTGGAACCCCCACAAGCACAGTACAGTCAACTACAGAAGAAAGCGCCCCAACCACTACAACTCTTACCGAACAACCCACCCAAGCAGCCCCCACCATTTACTCCACCGGCGGTCCCTTCCTGCTACTGCAAACCAGCGTGGACGGCTACAGCCTGATTGATTTTGCAGACCTATCCATCACCCCCTTTGATCCACCTGGTCCCGATCGGGAAATCAACCTGGCGGAGAACCTCTCCCCCAGTAGGACCCAAATGCTCTTCCAGCTCCGTAAAGAGGAAATTGGGGTTTATTCTTTCATTACTGGTCAAATCCATACAACCTATCATATCGAAAGCGATGGGAACATCTTCCAAACAGAACTGGCGGTTCAGGCTGCCAAGGAGGCACTTCCCGGCCTTAAATATTCTGATGAAGCCCTTTTGATGGGCGTGAAAAACGCCTTCCTTCAATCGATCGGCACCATCCAATGGTTCCAAAGGGACCGCTACAGGCTCACCGTCCTGCCAGCTGGCGAGGCCAGCACACAGTTAACCCTTGACGACCATCAAACTGGCATGCGCATGGCCCTTGAAAACCAGCCAGGCCTGGTGGAGGCCTTTTGGCCAGGGTCTGATGGCAAAAGAATCCTCTTAAAAAAAGGCTTCATGTTCGAACAGGGTGTATGGCAGGATGACCGCTATTATCTGGTGGACGTCGGAAAAAAGCAGGCTGTGCCCATCCTGTTGCCCGAAAATGCAGACAACCCCCGGGTGTTCTGGTTTTCACCCAGCAAGATCGGGATCATCCACCAACCCGAACCCTTAGGCGGTAGGGATTTTTCGTTGATGGACGTCGCATCCATGGAAACAGTTCAGGTGGTGTCAGGCCCCTTCACAGACATACATCCCCTAGGCGCACACTTACTGAGCCTTCACCACGACCAGCAAACACAAACGAGTTCATTAAGATCAAGATCGATGATCAGCCAGGATGTCTTTATGACTGAAACAATCAAAGGCCAATGTTTTGTCAATGCCAGGGTGGACGATCGCCGGTTATTATTAAATTGTGAAGAAGAAAGCATCCTTGTAGAAGAAGATGCTTTGGCTCTAACGCCTTTTGGGAAACCAATTTTCCTGTTTGCACGCTCACCCAATCGCAGCACGATCGTTCGGGTGACAAAAGATGGCCAAACTTCCATCCTAAATGCCGCGTTGGAGAGTGTTGAGGAAATCTCCATTGAGGAAGATCCTCTGGAAATCCGATGGCTTCCGGATTCTTCAGGATTCCTGTACCGTACCCCGCGCAGTCTGTTCCTTTTTGATCTGCAATCCAAGAAGAGTACCTTCATAATTAAATCGGACTTGTTTGGAGATTATCGCAACCTGAACGCTGTCTGGGTTCAACTGAGTGAGTGAACACAAAACAACACGCCTTCGTTAACTTTTTAAGAAACAACGCATTTGCTTGGATTTTTTCTTGCTAACAACTTAAATTGGGGGCCGTAATTAATTTGCGCCATACTGTATAATTAATGAAAGAATTCAATATTGTATGAAAGCCTGACGGGCATGGCGCGTCGCCCTTATGGCATCCAGTTTGCATACAATCTGAAAGGAAGTTATGAAAATCAATTTCCCCGAAAGCGCCCCTGGAATTCATCCCCCGACATCCGCCCTGGCGAAGATTCTCAAGTTCAAAGAGATCCGCAACCCATATGATGACGAACCATACACGGAAGCCTTACTTCTGGGGATTGGAGGAGGCCTTGACGCGGGGTATATCCTTTTCCAGTTCCCACACCTTCCCAACCCAATGCTGTCACTCGGTTTTCGCAGCCAATGGAATCACACCCAGGCTTTCCTGGAGACACTGACTGATCGGCTTAACTTAGCGGTTCAATTTCAGGAGTTTGAGTCAGAAAAAGCTGCTCAATCAGCTCTGCAAAAGTCAATGAAGAAGGAGCAATTAGCCATTGTTTGGGTTGACAAAGCCTCCCTCCCCTATCATGATCATCCGGACAGTCTGAAGGGATACATCAACCATCAGGTTGCGGTCTATGCACGCGATGGGCGCTTATGGCGGCTGTTTCTGGACGATCTCAGCAGTCAGCCCATCGAAATCCGCGAAAAGGCTTTCACTGCAGCCAGAGCGCACCTATCACAAAATAATTTTTTGATGATGCTCTATGAAGGCGCCAGGGACCTGAACATTCAAGAATTGCGCGGCGTCATCACGCAGGGCATCCGGGACTGCGCCACGCGCCTGACACGCCCGCTGAAAACCATTGGCATCAGCACGCTTGAAACCTGGGCCGAAAAGCTGACCGACCGTCATGATCATTTGGGATGGCCGCAAGTCTTTCAAAACCAAAAAGGCCTGCTGCCCGTCTTAAGGACAGTCTACGAATCAATTAAACTCAACGGCACCGGGGGATTTGCGCTGCGAAAAACCTATGCGGACTTTTTACACGAGGCAGCTGGCATCCTCAGCAACCCGGCCCTGAACGCTGTCGCCGGACAGTACCTGCAGCTGGCCAATCACTGGTCGATCCTTGCGGATAATGCACTGCCCTCAAGCGTGCCGGTTTTTGATAAAATAAAGAACTTAATGAACAAGAAATACGAAGCCTACCGAGGATACGATCTCAGACATTACAAGAAAACCAATCAAGAGTTAAAAGCCCTTGAGACTAAAATTGTTGGAGAGTTTCCGCTCAACGACCGCGAGACCGCCCAACTCTTTGAGAAATTGTCCAACCAGGTCAAGTTGATCTCAGAATTGGAGATGAGCGCTGCGCTTCGGTTGCGAGACCTCACAAGGCGGTAAGTACCCTGCATTTGAGAACACAAAAAATGAAGAGGTGAAGATGAAAATTCTAGTTTTAGGCGGCAAACGGTTCCTGGGCATTGCCCTGGTAGAAGCAATCCTGAAAGCGGGACACACACCCACATTATTCAACCGAGGGCTGACCAATCCCGAACTCTTCCCGAAAGTCAAAAACCTGATCGGCGACCGGAATGGCGACCTGAACGCGCTTAAACGGAGGAAGTGGGATGCCGTGATCGATACCAGCGGTTTCATCCCCCGGATTGTCGAACAAAGCGCAACCTTTCTTTCCGGGAAATGCGAGAGTTATACCTTTATCTCCTCGATTTCTGTGTACAAGGATTTTCGCCAGCCGGATATTGCTGAGGATTACGCCCTGGCCGAGTTGGAAGATCCCACCGAAGAGGACTCATCGGGGGATGCCTATGGACCGTTGAAAGCTTTATGCGAATATGAGATCCAGCAAAATTTTGGCGGGCGGGTGCTTGTTTTCCGGCCCGGTTTGATCGTCGGCCCCAATGACCCAACCGACCGCTTCACCTATTGGCCCTGGCGGGTTTCATTGGGCGGCAAGGTCCTGGCCCCAGCGCCCCCAAGCGCCAACCTGCAATTCATTGATGTACGCGACCTGGCAGAGTTCATCATCAAGATGATCGAAAAGAAAAAAGAAGGCGTCTATAACGTAACGGGTCCAAAGAAGCCGGCCACCTTTGGCTCACTGCTGGTGGCCTGCCGTGAAGCTGCGCTTTCCGATGCAAGCTTCGTCTGGGCAAATGAATCCTTCCTGCTCAGGGAAAACGTCTCCCCCTGGACCGATCTTCCTTTATGGGTGCCCACTTCAGACCCCGCCTTCACTGGATTCTATAACATCAATATCAACAAAGCCCTCAAGGAAGAGCTGAAATTCCGGCCGCTTTCACAGACGGTGTCGGACACCCTCACCTGGTTAAAGACCCGGCCAAAGGCCAGGAAATTAAAAGTCGGGATGGATATCGGGCGCGAAACTAAACTGTTGATCAAATATCAAAAGGAACAGGAGGAATAACCTGGAGAAGAAGAGCCTCGCTTAATAGGTTTCCCAGTGAACCCGCTCTGGATCGTACTGCGTCCGGGCGGGTTTTTCTTCGGCAGGATACCCCACATAGATCAAATTCAAGGGTTTCACATGATCAGGCAGGTTGAGAATACCGGACACTTTTTTGGTGAAATTATGAATGGGATGGACCCCTAACCAAACCGTCCCCAACCCCAGACCGGCCGCTGCAATTAAGATATTTTCGGTGGCTGCAGCGCAGTCCTGGACCCAAAACTTTGCAGCCATGGGGTGTTTAAAAAATGAGGTGTTCCCGCAGACGGCGATCGCCATGGGAGCATTGTATTTGCCAAACATCAAAGCGCTGCGGATTTGCGCCAGTTTCGCTTCTGATGTGACCACCACAAATTCCCAGGGTTTGATATTCATGGCAGACGGCGCAGCCATGGCTGCCTGCAGTAAAAGATCGATTTTGTCTCGCTCAACAGGTTGATCCTGGTATTGGCGGATGCTGCGGCGAGCCATGATGTGATCGAGGATTGTCATTAGAACCTTTCTCCGTTTTGAGGTGAAAATTCGCGAAAACGACCTGGTCAGGATCGGGGATCAAACCTGGCCCTGGCGCGCCTGCACCCGCTGGACCAGGGTCAGCAGCCCTTTACCAAGGGCATCCGGAGCCTCCAACATGGGCAGGTGTCCGGCAGTGGGGATCTTCAGCAAGGTCCCATCTGGCAAGGCTTCCGACATTTGGTTTGCCTGTTCCAGATCGATCATTTGGTCCTGCCCACCCGCCACTACCAGGGCAGGGACGGTGATTTTCTCCAGGAGATCTCTTCGATCTGGGCGTGCTGCCATACCTTGCAAAGACCCGATGATCCCGGCTGGTGAGGTTTTCGCCAGCATCGCCCGCATCTCTTGAATCAATTGGTCATCTTTTGTCAGGCGCGGTCCCAGGGATTCTGCCAGCACCCCGGCCCCCTGCTGCTTAACCCTCGCAACCATCTCATAACGCCCAGCCCGACCTGCTTTTGTGTCCGCGCCAGCCCGGGTGGTGATCAATCCCATTCCTGAAAGCGATTGGGAAGAATGGCTGGCCACAGCCAGGGTGACATAACCTCCCATGGAATGGCCGCAGATGATCGCTTTTTCAAGTCCAAGGTAAGCCAGCAGGTTAACCACATCCTCCGCCAACAAGCTCATCGGATAAGGGCCATCCGGCGCCTCACTTTCTCCATGGCCGCGCAAATCAGGCAGAATGACCTTCTGATTGCGTAGATATTCCGTGACCACCGGAAGCCAAATCTTCCGGTTCAGACCGAACCCGTGAAGGAGCACAACCGGCGCGCCCCGCTGCCCAAGGATATCGTAAGCAAGCGTAATGCCATTAATTTCGGTTTTCATCGAACCATCCTCAGTCTACGGAATTTAATCGAGAACGAATAAAGGCTCTGGCCTCCTCAAGATTGGACACTTTTCCAACAGCCTGGGCTTCACGCAGGGCGCTCAGCAACCGCCCGATTTGCTCGCCGGGATCAAGGCCAAATTCCTTTTGCAGGTCATGTCCATCCAGCAGCAGGGCAGGCGAGACCGCGGTACTGCGCCGCTGCCACCAGGCGGTCAACACCCCCCTGGTAACCCTCACCGCCCGCCGCCATCCCTGTTCGGAAATCCTTTCGCCAAAGGTCGCCAGGGTATCCGCCAGCGAAAGGAAAGCGATCGCCACCCCGACCTCTCCGGTCAGATCAAAGAATTGATAGATCTTTTGGCGCGTTAGCGGTTGATTGTCGTTCACCAGGGGTAAAAGGGCCATATGCTGCCGCACCATGGTCTGGACCCAACCCGCTTCTGTGTTGCTCAAGGCCAAGCGCCTGGCAGCTTTCCAGGCCTGATCAGCTCCAAGCCGGGCGTGGCCATAATAATGCAAGCGGCCATCTTCACCCAGCTTCATGGTCAGAGGCTTGCCAAGATCGTGAAGCAGTGTCCCCAGCAGAGCGAGGCCCCGCTTTGACCGGCCCAGGGTGAGCTCTTCGGAAAAATAAGCGGCTGTTTCACTCGAAAACCGGCCCAATTCAGAAACTGCATGCGACAGCCACCAGGGAGACCCCTCCAAGGGCTTTCCGGCGAGAATGTGGTTGATCAATTGCTGGTAGAAGGCAACCGCGGCAATCGTATGATCGAACAAAGGCAGGGTATGCGGAGGGGAAGCCGGGATATGCTCCTGCTTGGTTAGGGGCGGGATCAAAGAATCAAAGACCCCAAATTGACGGCTTAAGCGGATCCCATTTGCTGGATGCGGCCCTTCCAAAATCTTAAAAAATTCGTCCCGCTGGCGTTCATAGGATGTTTCTGGTAAGCGCTCAGCTGCGGTTTGCATCTGGGAGGTCAGGCCGTCAGAAAAGGCCAAATCGAATTGCATAGCCAGCCGGATCCCGCGCAGCACCCGGACGGGATCGTCCAGGAGGGCTTGGTCAGTACAGGCTCGCAAAAGCCCTGCTGAAAGGTCTGCCTGGCCGTTTAAGGGATCGATGACCTGGTTCAAATTCCTGAGAGAAAGGGCCATGGCGTTGAGGGTAAAATCTCGCAGACGTAGATCCTGATCCAGGCTGCCCCCAGTGAACTGAACAAAATCGAGCGGCGATTGTTTTCCCTCGGGAGTTTGATATAAAACGCGGGCGGTGTGGCGTTGATCGTCGAGAATGAAAAATCCCGCCTTGAGCTTTCCTGCCACCCGTTTCGCCAGCGCGGTGGGGTTGCCGTCCATGGCAAAATCGAGATCATGGATCGGCCGGCCGAGGATAGCATCCCGCACAGCCCCACCAACCAGGTACAGGTCCTGATCTTTCCCCAATGTTTCCCGGATCAACCCGAGAAGCATAAAGATTTCCTGGTTAAAGGTCAGCGTCATATTTATCCAGATCCACCACGCCAATAAAAGGCAAGTTACGGTAGTATTCATCCATATCCAGGCCGTAACCAAACACAAATTTATCGGGAATATCAAAACCGCAGTACTTGATTGGGACGTCAACTTCACGGCGCGAGTATTTGTTCAACAAGGTACAAACTTCCAGGCTGGCAGGGTTGCGCGTCCGCAGCATTTCCATCACAGATGAAAGCGTATTCCCGCTGTCGATAATATCCTCAACGATCAGAACATGTTCGCCTGCGATGCTGGTCGTCAGGTCCAGGGTGATCCGTACCTGTCCGTCCGAGTGTCGGGCGCCTGCGCCGTAGGAAGAAACGCCCATAAAATCAATTGCCACCGGGGGTTGGATATGTCGGATCAGATCTGTCAGGAACATGACGCCGCCGCGCAAAATACAAATCGCCAGGATTTTTTTACCGGCATAATCCCGACTGATCTCAGCTCCCAATTCACTGACGCGGGTTTTAAGTTCTTCTTCTGGAATCAGTATCTCTGCTAAAAACTGATGATAATCTTGCATATCAATCCTCTTCACTCAATCCCGGGGGACGACATGGTGCTCTCTGCAGCGCGCTTCATACATTTCCTGAGCGCCAACCACAACGATAGGTTCATTATAGTGCGCAGGCGCGCCATCAACCAGGCGTTGGGTGCGGCTGGCAGGCCCGCCGCAAACCATGCAAATAGCCTGCAGTTTTTCAACCCGCTCTGCGCGCGCCATCAACTGCGGCATGCATCCAAAGGGTTCACCCCGAAAGTCCATATCGAGGCCAGTCACAATCACACGCAGCCCACGCTCGGCAAGCTGCTCAACAACGTCGATAATACCCTCATCAAAGAATTGAACCTCATCCACGCCCACCACGGTCGCCTTCGCATCCAGCGCCTCCAGGACCTCACTTGAATCTGAAACCGGCAGCGCATCGACATCAATACCTGAATGCGAAGTCACTTTCTTGTGATCATAGCGGTTATCCAGAGCAGGCTTAAAGACCTGCACCTGTTGTTTGGCGATTCTCGCCCGTCTCAACCGCCGAATCAATTCCTCTGTTTTGCCACAAAACATTGAACCGCAAATCACCTCAATCGAACCCACGTCATGTTTCATTAATCCCTCTCCCAAATATGGATAAATAAAAAAAATAGGCAGATAATGGTTTATCTGCCTGTTAAGTTTACCGGATTTTTTAAACCTGAATTTTATTTAAACTGTAATTTCTTCCGCTGCTTCAGGGATCTTGTAACCCTGCTGGCGTAAAGCTTTTTTGAGGTCAATCAAGGATTTGCGTCCAAAACCGCTGATGTCAAGCATGGCCTTCTCACCGCCCTCAAGGCGTTTCAAGGCATCTGCAATGGTGGAAATCCCAGCATCTTGAAGGACGTTATCCACACGGGTACCCAACTCGAGTTCTTCAATCGATCGGTCTCCAGAGACATGCGCCTCTTCTTTGGACTGTTGTTCCTCAATGTATTCCTGGCGAGCCTGCAAACGCTTATAAAAACGATCCACCTGGCCTTCGCGGTCCAGGATACGCTGCTGCTGCCCGGTGTAAAAAGGATGACAGTTTGAGCAAACCTCGGTGCGGATTTCTTTTTGGGTGGAGCCTGTTTTCCAGGTGTTCCCACAAGAGCCGCAGATCACGGTTGCTTCTGGATAATATTCAGGATGAATGTCTTTTTTCATAATTCGTCAAAGTCCTTTCACAGTGAATAACGGTTATTCATCCTCAGGGATGGTCACGACATGCACCTTCTTACGCCCACCCGGAAGGGTCTCAAAATGGACCAGCCCTTCGGTGGTTGCGAAGAGGGTGTGATCTTTCCCCATACCGACATTCCAGCCAGGATGGACCTTGGTGCCGCGCTGGCGGACCAGGATGTTTCCGCTGATAACGTATTCACCACCAAACTTCTTAATGCCCAGTCGTTTCGCCTTGCTGTCACGACCGTTGCGCGATGCGCCGCCGCCTTTTTTATGTGCCATTTGACTTACTCCATTTCAATCGATTCGATCAGCAATCGCGTGTATTGCTGACGATGTCCGGATTTCACTCGATAGCGCTGCCTCGGGCGATATTTAAAGACCAGGATTTTTCGCCCTTTGAAGTGTTCCAACACCTTGGCCTGGATTTTGGCGCCTTTGATCAACGGGGCGCCAACGGTTACATCATCACCATCTACGCAGAGAAGCACATCTTCCAGGGAAAGGGAATCACCCACCTCGTTTGGCAAACGATCAACTTCGATCGTTTCACCTTCAGCAGCACGGTATTGCTTGCCGCCTTGTTCGACAATAACAAATTTCATCTTTTTTACTCCAATCTTCACTTAGCCAGTCTCGCTCGCGTGCGACCGCCAGGAACCGGGAAAGTTGGGGTTACATGATACGACCCCAGCAAAAACATCCTGCCGGGGCAAGGACCATCATTATAATGTCATCGATATCGAATGTCAACCAGGTTGTCGAGTCTGTTGAGAAACAAGGTCTGCTGAAAAGCACCAAAGCAGAGAATAATTGTTGAAGGTATTCATTTACTTTCATCAAGTCATACCGGATGAAACACAATCGATATTTAAAAAAATAAAAACGATTTCAATTTATCCGCCGTAGAGGCGCCACGCCGGGGCGTCTCTACGTAGTCAACCTTGGTTTGAAGAATCTCTCCCCTACTAA
>CAZLEK010000062.1:0-14630 GCA_964558525.1 uncultured Candidatus Brevefilum sp. | reverse complement strand
ATGCACCGAATATTGTCGTCGGCCTGGGGGAAAGATCGAAGATTGCTGTTTTTAACCGTTTTGCTGAGCGGCTGACTGGTTATCAGGCTGAAGAGGTCCTTGGGGAAGAGTGGATTGGCATGTTTGTCCCTGAGGAACAGCGCGATGCCATCTACGATGTTTGGGACGAAATTGTAGACAACCAGTTGATCGACCACCATTTCGTAAATGAGATCATCACCCGCTCTGGGGAAAGGCGCCTGATCGACTGGCGCAATACCATCATTACGGAAAATGGTGCATTCCAAATGATCCTTTCTCTTGGCGTCGACATCACCGACCGGGTACAGGCAGAAGCGGCGCTTCGGGAGAGCGAAGAAAAATATCGGACACTGGTCAACAGTTCTTTGCAAGGGGTGGTGATCGCCCAATCAGACCCAATCCGATTGGTTTTTGCCAATCCGGCGATGGCCCAGATCAGCGGCTACCCCCCGGAAAGGCTGCTGGAGATGACGCAGGAGGATTTGGCGAAGCTGATCCACTCGGAAGACCGGCAGCGGTTTTTTGGCAGCTTCCAGAAGCGGCTTCAAGGTGAAGATATCCCTGAAGCAAGTGAATATCGGCTGGTGACCAAAGCTGGCGCTGTTAAGTGGGTCACGCTGTATTCTTCACGCATTGAATATCAAAATGAACCCGCGACGCTGACCACCTTTATGGACATCACCGAGCGAAAGGACGCAGAGGAAAATTTGCGCCAGCTCAAGGACCAGTTACAGGAAGAGGTGGCCCAGAAGACCCGCGAATTACAGGAGCGGGTTGAAATCTTAGAGCGCTTTCATGACGCCACCATCAAGCGTGAATTGCGCATGAAAGAACTGCGCGAAGAGATCGCCCGCCTGAAGGGAGAGACCGGATGAGCGCGATCGATGCCCTGACCCTCAGTTTATCCACCCTGGCCTGCCTGCGGCTGTTAGGCATGCTGGTCTTTCTGGATTTGTTCTTGCAGAAGCGGGAAAAGAAACACCTGCTCCTGGCTTTGGGCTGGGGCTTGGCGGCTGCTGGATCCCTGTGGGGCATCTACACCTACCTGGCTTGGGGCGTGTTGGAACATACCTACTTCAGCATGCTGGCAGGATTGGGAACTTTCTGGATTGGCTGCGGCGCGCTGTTGTATTTCAACGCAATCGGCTGGCGGTTTGTTGGGGCGGGCAGCCTCCTGATTTTAATTTTTGGCTTGCTGCCCCTGGTGGGCCTTAACCTTGGCCCTTCGCCTGGGGTGCTGGTTCAAATATTTGTTTCCCTCTTGATTACTTTCTTTGCGGTTTTCAAGCGAAAGGTTTTCCAGGAAATTGCCCAAAGCAGTTATTTCTGGCTGGTTGTCCTGGCCGTGTTAAGCGATGTCCTGACCCTGGCTTTCGGTTTGGGTCTCATCCCGCAAACTGAAATGGCCCTGGGATTTGCCGGCACATCGGTTGTTTACCTGGTGGCGATCATCTTCTTCATGCACCTGGAGTACGGTTTAGCCATGCGCCAGACGGAGCGCAGTGAAGAAAAATATCGGGGCATGATCCAGCAATTAATTGAAGGCTTTTATATCGTCACCCTGGATGGGATTTTGCTGGACCATAATCTTGAATTTAAACGTATCCTGGGCCTGGATCCTGACCAGGATGTTGTCGGCCTGCACCTTCCGGATTACTGGCAAGACCCTGCGGATTGGGACGCTTACATCACAGCCTTACAAAAAGACGGCCTGGTCAGAGGCTGTCAAATTACCGCAACAACCGCGGATGGGGGGTCAATCATCTTGTTGGTCAATTCCCGCTTTGTTCACACAGGCGTGGATGTTCAGGCTCGAATTGAGGGAACTTTTTTGGATATCACCGACCGGGTGCAGGCTGAGGTTGAGCTAAGACGGCTCAAGGACACCTTGGAGGTTGAGGTGGCGCAGAAGACCCGGGAATTGCAAGCACGCATTGCATTATTAGAACAATTCCACGATGCCACCATTGCGCGTGAACTGCGCATGAAGGAGCTGCGTGAGGAGATCGCCCGCCTGAAGGGAGGAAAACCATGATCCTTGCAAGGGTGAGATGGACCCTCAAAACCCTGCCCCGCTGGCTGGTGATTGTAATCGTATTGGTGATCTTGCTTGTCTTGGCCGGCGGTTTTTGGTTTCTTTACTTCCAAAATCAAGCGATGCAGCGGGAAGTCGCAAGAGACCTGACAGCCATTGCACAACTAAAAATCGACCAGATCACCAGCTGGCGCGCCGACCAGATCAACGATGCAGAGCTGCTTGCGCCGCTCGCTGCGCCGCTGGCCAGCCGCTACCTGGCCAGTTCGGATCTGGAAAATGAGCAGGCGCTGCGTATCTTGCTGCAAAACCTGGCTGCCCAGCATGATTACGCTGACATCTTGCTGTTTGATCACCAAGGGGAGGCGCGCTGGCGCCTGGCAGCCAGCGGAGATTATTATCGTAAATACCTTCCTGCAGTTGAAACCGCCCTGCAGACGGGGGAAGTCGTGTTTTTGGATCTGCATCGTCAAGGAGAAAATGCAGACGCCCACATCTCGGTGGTAGCGCCGCTTTCAGGGGCCTCTGAACCGATCGGCGCGCTGGTGCTGATCTCAAACGCGGACCAATTTCTCTATCCCCTGATCCAGTCCTGGCCTATACCCAGCGAAAGCGCTGAAACCCTGTTGGTTCGGCAGGAGGGCGACCAGGTCCTGTTCCTCAACGAGCTGCGCCGCCAGCCTGGCGCCGCGCTTGATTTGCGTTTTCCCTTGAGCCAGACCGATCTGCCGGCTGTGATGGCTGTGCAGGGCGTGGAAGGTTTCGTCAGGGGCAGGGACTACCGCGGTGCGCCGGTGGCTGCGGTGCTGCTGCCCGTGCCCGATTCGCCCTGGTTTATCGTGTCAAAGGTGGATGTCGATGAAGCCTTCTCAGAGGGGCGTTTCCGTTCGGCGGTTATTTTGGCCTTCATGCTGGGTTTTGTCGGATTATCTGTCGCTGGGAGTGTGGCCGTACAGCAGCGCATGGAAAAATTACGCTACCTTGATCTCCACCAATCTCAAGCCCGTCAAAAGGCCTTGCTGGAGAGTATTTATCGTAATGCGCCGCTGGTGCTGATGGTGGTGGATGGTGAACGTCGTATCCGCCAGGTGAACGGCTTTGCGGCGCAGTTTGCCGGGCGCGCCGCCGAGGAGATGTTGGGGCTGCGCGGCGGCGAGGCCCTGCGCTGTCTGCACGCGCTGGATGCGCCTGAAGGCTGCGGTTTTGGTGAATTTTGTCAGGAATGTATTGTACGTAACACCGTCCTGGACACGCTGGCCAACCGCAGCACCCATTTACAGGTTGAAGCCACCCTGCCCTTCTTAATTGATGGCCAGGAAGAACAGCTGACCTTCCTCTTATCGTCCACCCCTCTCGGCCCGCCGGAGGAAAATCTGGCCCTGGTGACCATGCTTGAGATCACCGAAAGGGTCCAGGCCAAACGGGAGTCCCAGCGGCTGCTGGCGCAGCAGCGGGCCATCAACCAGTTGACCCTATCCTTGGGTGAACAGCAGAACCTGACTTCTATTTATCGCAAAATTTACCAATTTAGCCAGGAGTTGATCGATCCCCAGGTTTTCTTTGTGACGTCTATTGATCACCAGGCGCAGTCGGTCCGGGCGCAGTTTTTCGTTAACCGGGGGGAGGAAATGGGCGTTAGTCACAATCCGCCGATTCCCTTCGAGCAGCTGGATGATCCGATCTGGAGGACGGTGATTGCAAGGGGTGAACCCGTATACCTGCCTGACATGGATCGGGAGGCTGCGACTCCTAAGCAGGGCAGTGTCAGGAGGGCTAAAAACAGCGGACAAAATCGAGAAATTACGAAATTATTTGAACAAAGATGGGATCCTTCCAACCAATCAACGATTTTTGTTCCCATGCAAGTTCAAGGGGAAATGATCGGGATCATTCAGGTATTGAGCGATCAGCCGGACGCTTACAGCCCGGCGGACATTGCCTTCCTGAATGGTATCGCAAACGTGGGCGCCATTGCGGTGCAGATTGCCCTTTTGATTGGACAGCTGGAAGATACCGTCGCGGATCGAACCGCTGAATTGGAACAGAAGGTGGCCAGGCTGACGATGAGCGAGGAGGCCATGCTCTACATGGTGGAAGACCTCAACCAGATCACCGCGGAATTGACCCAGGAACGCCGCAAACTGGCGCTTTCCAACCAGGAATTAGAAGCTTTCGCCTATTCAGTCTCTCACGACCTGCGTGCGCCGCTGCGGGCGATTAACGGCTTTGCCAGTTTCCTGAAACAGGATTACGCAGAAAGCTTAGATGATGATGGCAAGCGTTTTATCGACGTGATCCAAGGGAGCGCCACGAAAATGGACCGCCTCATATCCGATCTGCTCAACCTGTCGCGGATCAGCCGGGCTGAGCTGGCCCGCGTCAGGGTTGATATGGCCGAGGTTGCCCGTTTGGTCTGCCGCGAGATTCTACCAGAAGCTGAAAAGGCAGCCTTTGAGATCGAAATCAAACCCATGCCGCCCGCATTTTGTGACCCGACACTCATCAAACAGGTTTGGAAGAACCTGATCGAGAATGCGTACAAGTACAGCCTGAATGCCTCTGTTAAGCAAATCACAATTGGATCACAGGAAGGCGATGGTGAGCTGCAGTATTGGGTCAGGGACCGTGGTGAGGGTTTTGACCCCCAATACCAGCATAAGCTGTTTGGCGTATTCCAGCGCTTACACAGCCAGGAACAATACGAAGGCACCGGGGTGGGGCTGGCGATCGTCAAGCGGATCATTGAACGACATCGTGGGCGGGTATGGGCTGAGGGCGAACCCGGTCAGGGCGCCACGTTTTATTTTTCGCTTCCAAACCACTTTGAGTGAAGGACCGGATTTTCAGCGGATCAGGTTTTGTACTTGGCGTTGAAGGATAAAGATGAAGTCCTGTTACCCTGAGTTAGAGATATTAAATGTTATTATTTAAAGCTGAAGCCGTACATAGAAGGAGGTCATTTTGATGAATGGATTAGCTGAAGTTGATATATTGTTGGTTGAGGATAACCCCCTGGATGTGGAGATGACCCTTCGTGCTTTAGAGAAGAACCATCTCACCAATAAAGTCCTGGTGGTCAAGGATGGCCAGGAAGCCCTTGATTACCTTTATGGTCGCGGAAAATTTGATATTGAAGAGATGAGCCACCGCCCCAAAATCATCCTGCTGGACCTGAAGCTCCCCAAGGTGGACGGCAAAGAGGTCTTACAAGCCATTAAACAAGATCCAGAGCGGAAAAGCATCCCTGTGATTGTGCTGACCTCCTCAACAGAGGAGCGCGATATGATTGAAAGCTACCAGTTGGGCGTCAATAGTTACATCGTGAAACCGGTAGACTTTGAAAAATTCGTGTTCGCCATCAAAGACATTGGCCTGTATTGGCTGCTGCTGAACAAACAACCATGAAACGCTTAAAAATACTCTTTGTGGAAGACCTGCCCACCGACGTGGAGATCGCCCAACGTGTGCTAAACGACCACGGAATAGGTTTTGATGCGCGTGTGGTGGATACGGAACCGGCCTACCGGGAAGCCCTGGATGCCTTTCAGCCGGATGTGATCATCTCCGATTACGCCATGCCAACATTTGATGGCATGCGCGCCCTGGAGATCGCCCTGGCGCACCCGGTTGCTTTCCCTTTTGTGGTCCTGACCGGCTCGATGAACGAAGAAACGGCTGTGGCCTGTATGAAGGCTGGGGCCAATGACTATGTGATCAAAGAAAAGATCCGCCGCCTGCCCTTTGCCGTGTTGGAGGCGATTGAAAAAATTAAGATCACTGCCCAAAAAGAACAGGCTGAAGCTGAAGTCCGGCGCAGCCTGGCGCAGCTGCGCGCCCTGCGCGAGATCGAATCCGCCCTGAGTTCCACCCTCCAGTTGGATGAGGTGCTCGAAATTATCCTGGAAGCCATCAGTCGGGTGATCGCCTGTGATTCATTTTCCGTTCAGATTCTGGAAGGGGAGGCGCTTGAAATTATCGCCTGCCGGGGTTTTAAACACCCGGAGAAGGTGGTGGGCCTGACCTATCCGCTGACGCAGAAGTTTCCCAATTACCGGGTCATCAAAGGGGCTAAGCCGCTTGCTTTTACAGACATCGTGCAGGAATATCCGCATTTTCAAGAAAACGCCGATAAATACAGCTCCTTTGGCGTCAGGTCCTGGTTGGGGACGCCGCTGGTTGCCCAGAGCAAAGCCATTGGTATGATCGCCTTTGACCGGGAGACGGTCAGGCCCTTTTCGGCTGATGAGATCGAGCTGGCGGATATGTTTTCCGCACAGGCGGCCATGGCCATCCATAACGCCGAACTGTACGAAAGGACCCGCCGGCAGCTGATGCAGCTGGAGGTCCTGCGCAGGATCGATGCTCTGATCACCAGCGACCTGGTTCTGGCAGAAGCCCTGCCAGAGCTGCTGCGCGCCATCCAATCCAGCCTGGCGGTGGATGCCGCAGCGATCTTTTTGTTTGATGAAGAGACAAAAGATTTAGCGCTTGAAGCCACGATTGGGCTGCACACGAAACCCCGGATCGAAAACCGGATCCCCCTGGGCCAAGGGAATTCAGGTAAGGTTGCAGAAACAAGGGAAGGCGTTTCCATTCCTGAAGTAACCTATCTCGATGATGAATCTAATTTCCCTTTCAGTTGGGCGCAGGAAAAAATCGTTTCTTTCTTTGCCTTCCCCATGATCGCCAAGGGACAGCTTGAGGGTGTGCTGGATCTTTTCAATCGCAGTCGGCTGGATCCAGATGCGGCCTGGAAGGATTTTGCTGAAACGCTCTCCAGGCAGGCGGCGATCACGGTCAATAATCTCACCCTGTTTAATGACTTAGAGACAGCCAATCAAGAGCTGCGAAGCGCCTATGATAAGACGATCGAAGGTTGGGCCAAAGCCCTGGAACTGAGAGACCAGGAAACGGAAGGCCACAGCGAACGGGTGATCGATCTCGGTCTGCGTTTGGCAAGGAAATTTGGCTTTGATGAAGAGGAACTGGCTCACCTGCGGCGGGGGTTCCTCTTACACGATATCGGCAAGATGGGCATTCCGGATGCGATCCTGCGAAAACCGGGTCCGCTGACCAAAGAAGAATGGGCGGTCATGCGCCAGCACCCGCAATTTGCCTATGACATGCTTGCGCCGGTAAATTTTCTCCACCCAGCGCTGGATATTCCGCTCTACCACCATGAAAAATGGGACGGCAGCGGCTATCCGGAGGGCCTGGAGGGCGACGAGATCCCCCTGGCGGCGCGCATCTTTGCCATCGTGGATGTTTGGGATGCGTTGTGTTCAGACCGCCCCTACCGAAAAGCCTGGCCCGAGGAAAAGACTTTGGCTTATCTTCGAGACCAGTCGGGGCGCCATTTTGACCCCGATGTGGTGGACGCCTTTTTTGAAGTGATCCCCAAATCATCCGACGTGAAAAAGAGACTGTATGGATCCTGACTTATCACCGAAACCATCGAATATGCCCAGCCTGAGATGGGCATCTCAGGGCGATCGCAAAGTTAGAGGTATTGAAAAAAATTGGCTCCCCGCAACGCGGACGTTGCGGGGAGATGGGTAAGGAAGGCGTAAATATGATTTCAATACAGAAACATGCATTAAAAGCTGGCGTTTTTTCGCCGACGGGGACGTCGGCGAGAGCGGAAAGTTGGTATGAGATACTATCAATCCGATCACCCTTCGGATAAATAGAATTTCAATCATTAAATTTCTTGGTGATCTTGCGATTGCCCTAGGACCTGAGTTTCCCATAGATCCAAACATTCGCCAATTTTACGGGTAATAATGCGATTTTCAGGATACTAACTAAGAATGAACCAAGTTCAATAGTAGGTTGTCAAGCCTTCCTTCTTCCTCTCCCCCCGCAGATGGGGGGAGAGGATTGAGGTGAGGGGGGATCAGGTTCCATGTTGGTGCAAATGCCACAAAATGTGAGATCTTAACAACCAAACCCACCAAAATCCATCTGCTCATCCGATCTTCATAATGGTCGCCTTGCGTTTCTTTCTCCTCCTGGGCTGGCTAAGACGGCGGCTTGTTCGGTTAATTGGACATGACTACAATCCTCGCAAGTTCCGCGTTGTTGTGCCTCTGCCTGGCACATTTTTCCTAAGTGAAATTTTTACGAGGAAACGGGGGAAATAAGGGTTTTTAGGACACGAATGTGGGAAAGTCGGGTAGGATAATTTTGGAACTGCAAGGGTTGAGCCTATCGACAGGAAGGATGGGCAAAGATCTTGTGCTGGGTGTCTTCTTCAAAGGTGTAATAGGTCGGGTCGCCGCAGTACTGCCTGGCCTGGTCTTTGCAAGATTGCAGTGTGTGTTCGCCCTTGGTGGTTTGAAAGGTTGCGGTGCCGTAGGCTTCAACGTACGCGACCATTTGACCGTCGACGAAGAAATATTGTCCCTCGCAATTTTCGCTGATCAAGGTGATCGTCACACTCGTCTCTTCCTGGACGGTGAAGGTGGGATAGGGCGTTAGGGTGGGCAATGGGGCAGGCTGTGCCGGTTCGGTATCTTCTGGCGACGGCGCAGACGTTGCTTCAGGTGGGAACCAAGTCGCCACCCAAGTTTGTTGTTGAACTTTTCGTGCTTCTTCCGTGCTGTATGCGCCGTCAGTAAAGGAATCCATTACTTTTCTGCAAGGGTTGGAAAGCAGGAGGAACAGGATCAGACCAAATACACTTGCATTGATTTTCTTCTCCATGATCACCTCGCGGGTCGCTAAGGTAAAATTGGGTTGTCTCATTTCTTATTGGGTTATAATTTCAATTATACACTGATTTTTGTAGAATGGTCAAAAAATTTCGGCGCTGATCGTCATTTATTTAAGCAAAGCTGGCATAGGGTCTCAAAAATGACCCTGGACATTTTTCAAAACACGCAAATCGGGTTCTCGTTCATCAATCAAGACAGGAAGGATGCCTCATGAAACAAAAACCTCACTTACTGGTCATTGGCAGCCCTTCTATTGATATCCTCCAGATTAACAACCGGACGGAAGATTCAGCCGGCGGCGCGGGGCTGTATACCGCGCTGGCCGCCCACCGCAGTGGGTGCCAGGTCTCGCTGTACGGCGTGCGGCCGGACCCCGTGCCGGAGCTGTTAGCGCCGCTGCACGCGCGTTTGGCCGAGTGGTTGGGCCCGACCGTCCCAGTTGAAGATCTCCCTCATTTTACAATCGCGCATCATGGGGATAAAGCGGAGTACCTCCAGTTCGATGTCGGCGCCGAGGCTGACCTGATGCCTTCTCAGCTGCCCGAGGATTTATCGCACTATGATGCGGTCCATATCACCTCCCTGGGGACGGCCGCCACGCAGGTTCGCCTGGCTGAGGTCTGCCGGCAGCGCGGCGCGAAGCTGATCTCTTCGGGCAGCTTCTTGAACCTCATCCAGGAAAGCCGCAGTGAGGTGCGAAAATTAATCTTCGAATCGGACGTCTTTTTCTTGAACGAAGAGGAAGCGGAAGCGATGTTCGGTCCGATTGAGACCCTCACCTTTGATCCGGAAAAATGCTTGTTCATCACGCGCGGCAAACAAGGGGCGCTGGTGGTGCAGGGAGACATCCAAACCGAACTGCCCGCGATCCCGGTGAAAGATCTGGATCCCACCGGCGCCGGGGACACCTTTTGTGGCGCGGCCCTCGCCCATCTGGTTCAGGGTGAGCATCCCATCCTGGCTGCCCGCAAGGCAATGGCTCTAGCCGCGGAAGAGATCAAGTATGTGGGGCCGGCTGCCCTGCTTGTGGATCAGCCGGCGCCTGAAATTCCCCTGGATCACCGCCTTGAGATCGATGAGGAGCAGGTAGAGAAACTCTCGGAAATCATCCAACAGATCCCTGAGTCGCAAGCTTTCAATTTTGTCAGCGATTACTATCCGCCGGTGGGGCACCCGAAGGCCCTGGACTACTTCTTTGTGCAAACCTTGCAGCAGTTTGGCTTCTGGGACATGCTCGAGGGGCGGTACGCCTGGCCGATGATCGCCGCCATCGATGGGCAGGAGTCGAAGGGTTCCACCTATTTATCCCGGGCTTATCTGCGTCCCCTGGATCAGGATCCGGATTTCTACTCACCCGCCAGGCAGAGCCAATTAACCTTTGATGAAGTGCTGGCGTTTTTCCGCGCCGATGACGGCAGCGAACCTTTACCCGGTCCCTTGCTGCATTGGGGAAAGGCCGTTGAATACGGCAGCGATATGCTAACCCTGGACCTGACGCCGCAAAAAATTGTCGATCAAGCCAACCGTTCTGCAAAACCCTTGGGAACCTTTCTGTCCATCCTGGATCATATTGGCGGGTATAAAGCTGACCCCCTGCGGAAAAAAGCCAGCCTGCTGGCTTTGATTTTGATGGAAAGACCGGAGCAATTCCTGAAACCAGCTGAAGGTGAAGAGATCCAGCCGGTGGTGGACTATCACTGCCTGCGGTTTTGTCTGCGGACGGGTTTAGTGAAGATCATCAATAACCGGCTCAGAAAAAAGGTCGCCATGCGAGCCCAGGTGACGATTGAGGAGGAAAGCGCCATTCGGTTCGCCTGTTACCGGGCCGTACAACGCCTGGTAGAGACATCCGGCCTGAGTGTGGGCGCAGTGGACAACATCACCTTTGGCTACACGCGCAAACACTGCCCTGAAATGACCGTGCCGGTTTGTGAAGCATGTGCCTTAAACCCGGCCTGCAAGCACAGGGTCCAGCTTTTCCAGCCCGTGCTGCGGACGACGTTTTATTAACCAAATCAGCATACGCTGTTCCGCCATCGGAAAGCGGTTAACGAGACTTGCCCTATTCAAGGGTATGATTATGATTAACATTACGGTCCATTCATCATCATCCTGGCGTCACTCCCCCAGCTTATTGAATGGATCAAGTTTAGAGGAGATTGAAGTATGAAAAGAATATGGGTTGTGTCCCTTTTGTTTATGCTCAGCCTGGTCTTCATTGTCGCTTGCAATCAAACGACCCCCACCGAAGCGCCGCCGGTGGAGGAAACCGTGGAACAACCACCAACTGAGGCTGTTGCGCCTTCCCCAACGGAAACGGCCGCAGAAGTTGAGGAGACGGAACCGCCCGCGACTGAAACCCCCACAGAAGAACCCACCGAAGCAGAGACGGAACCCACGGAAGAAACCGGAGATGTTGAAGCGCTGATCATTGATCGCTGTTCGGAATGCCATGAGGTTGGCCGGGTCTTCAATGCCGATAAAACCGAGGACGGTTGGTCTTCAACCATTGACCGGATGGTGGACTATGGGGCGGAGGTCAGCGCAGACGAGAAACAGTTGATGATCGAATGGTTGGTCTCACGCGGCCAATAATTTGTGCACAAATGGCCAGGTTGGGATGGCCTGGGTCCGCAGATCTTCGATGCGTGGACGGTCAGGGGTACAACCTGCATGGCAAGCTTGCATCCAAAGCGTGGGGATAATCATTTCTGAGATCAATCTTTAATCAACTTGCCTTGAGAGCTGGATTGGGCATCACCTTCTTACATTAAATAAAAAATTCTCAGCCGCCAAAAGCTCATTTTAAAGGGCCAAGACGCGCTGAGCCCATCACTGGCCTAGAGCTGCTATGGCAAACGACCAGGGCAGCAGGGCCGCGGTAATCCAGTGGGGGCATGCTTCCTGGCCTGCGGCTGGCAGGTCGATTAAATAAAACAGGCTGTCTCTCAAAGAAGGGACAGCCTGATTTTATTAGCTGATCTATTGTTCTGAGTGCGCGCCTTTGGCAAAATCACTGATGGGTTTGGCGAGATTGAGCAGTTCTGTGGGGATGATGAATTTCGTGGAAGCCCCTTCCCCGAGGCCTTTCAGCGCGTCGAGGTACTGCAGGGTGAGGGTCTTGCTGTCCAGGTTCTTGGCAACTTCGAAGATCTTATCCAGGGCCAGTGAAAAGCCCTCCGCTTCCAGGATCGATGCTTCGCGCTGACCTTCAGCCTGCAAAATCTTGGACTGCCGGTCACCCTCTGCGTTGAGAATCGTGGCCTGCTTGTCACCTTTTGCTACCGTGATTGCCGCTTCGCGCTTCCCTTCTGCTTCAGCCACCATCGCACGACGGTTCCGTTCTGCAGCCATCTGGCGGGTCATAGCCTCTTCGATCGCACGCGGGGGCACAACCTCGCGGATTTCAACCGCCATGATCCTGATCCCCCATCGGTCGGTCACCTGGTCTAACTTTTCGTGCAAGACCTGGTTGATCTCATCCCGCTTGGAGAGCACATCATCCAGGTCCATTGCGCCAACCACCGCGCGCAGGGTTGTGATCGCCAAGCCGCGGGCTGCCCCGGTGAAATCTTCAACTTCCAGCACACTGTGCACGGGGTCGATCACTTTGTCATAAACCAGAAAATCAATGCTGACCGAGGCGTTGTCCGCTGTGATACAGGTTTGCGGCGGAACATCAAAATAGACCTCCCGGAGATCAACCATCACTGGCTTATCAACAAAGGGGATCAGGAAGATTAACCCCGGGCCCTTGGCGCCAATGCATCGTCCCAACCTGAAGACGACGAGTCGTTTATATTCGGGAATAACTCGGACAGCGGTGGCGATGATGACCACGCCAAACAGCCCTATCAGGGATATCAGCAGGACATCAAATACACTTTCAAACATGTGGAACCTCCATCTCTTCTTGGTTAACGGTCGGGCTGCTCAGATCTGGATTGAACCTCTTCAGGGCTGACGAGCAGCCGCACACCGGATACGTCTATAACCTGGACCAGTTGGCCTTTTTGAATCTCTCCAGCGAGGCTGGTCGCGCTCCAGGTTTGGTGATTGATTTTCACCTGTCCGTTGGGTTTCAGGCTGGTCTCAGCCACCGCCATCTTCCCAATCAGGCTTTCCGCACCCGTTTGGGGTGGACGTTTACTGGCTTGAAGGATCGCACGCAAGATGATCAGGCTGAAGAAGACAATTGTCCCTGACATCAGAAGGATCAGCCATAAGCTCACGCGCAATTCAGGCAGCGCCGGGGATTGGGGTTGGAAGGGGGTGAACAGCAGCAGCGATCCCAAAATGAAGGGGATCAACCCCGCCAACGTCACCACAATTTCTGTGTCGGTCAACAGGGCTATGGTGAACAGGATCAGGGCAAGCGCCAGCATCCCAATGGCTGCCCAGTTGACAGGCAATGTGCCGAGGGCCATAAAGCCAATCAGGTAACAAAGCACCGCGCCGATCCCTGCGATGCTCAGGCCAGGGTCTGATAGTTCAGCCAACAAAAATATTGTCCCTAATGATAGCAGCAAATAGGCGATATTGGGATCATTGATGGCATGGTAAAACCGCTCAACCAGATTCATGTTTTCGTACTGAATCACGGCGCCAGACAGGTTGAATGGCTCCTCCCCAATCGACCTTCCGTCCAGCTGAGAAAGCAGATCATCTAAATCATCTGCCATCAGGTCGATCACGCCCTCTTCTAGCGCTTCATTTGACGTCAGCGAAAGGCTTTCTCGGACAGCCGATTGAACCCAGGCAACGTTTCTTCCGCGTCTTTCAGCCAGGCTGCGCACAAAAGCAGCCGCGTCACTGAGGGCTTTTTCGTTCATCACTTCATCGGTTTCCCCGCCGAAGGCCACAGGCGTGGCCGCGCCCACGTTGGTAGCGGGCGCCATGGCGGCAATATCTCCCGCCATCAAAATGAACAGCCCAGCCGAGGTCGCCCTGGCGCCTTCAGGCGAGACATACACAACCACCGGGATTGGCGATTGGAGCATATCCTGAACCATTTCCCGCATAGAAGTCTCCAGGCCGCCGGGGGTATCCAGGATCATAACGATCAGGGATGCGTTATCTTGCTCAGCAATGTCCAGGCCGCGCTGCAAATAGCGGGCGCTGAAGGGATTGATCACCCCGTCAACGTTCAGGACAAGGATGGGTTGGGAAATGTTTTCACCCTTCGCCGGTGCAGCAGTCAGGACCATCAAGAGGAGGACAGTGAATAATACGACCGCCCAATTCTTTTTGTGATCTTTGTGCGTACGCATAACACACCGCCTCGCCGGAATAGCAAAAAAATGGTTCAATGCCTTATTACTATTATTGAATCCAGCCGGGAAATAATCAAGTCAATATCAAAGGTTGTCACAGGTAGAGGGTGTTTTGATCATGTTTTATTCTGAAGTGACCGCCCAGGTTAAGGGAGTATGGCGTCATTTCTTTATCGTCTTGGTGCAATTTCTGACCATCGTTATGTCACCAGGAACACAGCGGAAATGGGCGATGGATTTTTGGTGTTATAACTGCCAACCATCCGTGGCGCTCAAAAGGATCTGCTGACCTTACCCGGAGGCGAAAGATCCGGCGGTTCGGTTAAGCGATTATGATCTGAAACGATAAGGGATTCCTTCAATTGCCTGGGTCAAATGGCAGTTGAAAACGTCATTACAGCTGAACGACGACCTGATGATGCATTCCCAGCGATCGTAATCTGTTGAGTTTGGTGGAGTTGGGCAAGAATCCAAAATCCATTGGTCTTGTCCTCACTTTAATGCCCTGCTTTTCTCATTTATCCACATTTTCGCTCACTAAAGGGGTAAAAAAACAATTTTCAGGACGCTTACTAAGAATGACTG
>CAZLEK010000061.1:0-14744 GCA_964558525.1 uncultured Candidatus Brevefilum sp. | reverse complement strand
ATGATTGATGTCAATGAATTACGCAAGGGCGTGACCTTTGAGCAGGACGGCAATTTATATAAGGTGCTGGAATATTCCCACAACAAACCAGGCAGGGGATCCGCGACCATCCGGATTAAAGCCCGAGACCTGCGCAAAGGGACAACCCTGGAGATGACTTACAATTCAGGCAACCGCATCCAGGACGTCCGCCTGGATTATCACAATGCTCAGTTCCTGTATGCTGATGACCGGTTTTTCTATTTTATGGACAATAAGACATATGAGCAGTACCCCGTCAACAAGAAAATTGTTGGCGAGCAGGCTGACTTCCTAAAAGCGAACATGGATGTCAAACTCATGTTTTATGAATCAGAGGCCCTGGATGTGGAGCTTCCCACATCCGTTGACCTGTTGATCACCAGGGCAGATCCATCCGTTCGCGGCGATACGGCCACCGGTGTGACCAAACAGGTTGAGACCGAAACCGGGCTGGAAGTTCAGGTGCCTTCTTTCGTCGAAGAGGGCGATACCATCCGTGTGGACACCCGCACCGGCGATTACGTCACCAGGGTCTAGCACCATCCGCCCTGAAGCAACCTTTTCTCAAAACAAATCTCTGGCAGGCACAGGAAACAAAGCCTGCTGAATGGCGCTCAGAGGGAGAGATGAGAGTACCCACAACTGGAAAAGAATGTCCCTATTTCTACGGAGACTATCATCGCGGCCGACATCATGAAGAATGCCGTTTGATTGTCGATTCCGATCCACCCTGGGAGATCAAACACTGCGCCTCCTGCCCGGTTCCTGAGATTGTCCGGGCCAACTCCTGCCCAAATATGATCCTTTCGGGCGAAATCAAAAAGGGCTTCCTGGGGCTAAATCAAAGGGTGGAAATCAGCGCCTACTGCACCAAAACCCACCAGGATGTTGAGGACCCCTACGTGGGCTGCAGTGAGTGTCACCCCATCCTGGACCTGTTCAAAGAAGCCAAATGACATCGACGGTCCTGTTGGACTTTGATGACACCCTCCTCTTCACCCATATAGGGGAGTTCCTTCCCACGATATTAAAAGGGCTGGCCAGGCGCTTGCCCCTCTTGGATCGCAAGAAAATCAATGCTCAATTTCAGGGCGCAGTTGGCAGGATGGTGGATATCCAGGATCATCCAGAAAATTTCGAGACGTCTTTGCTGAACAGGTTAACCCGCCGCTGGGGGAGGACGGACAGTGAATCCCGCCCGGCCCGCCTGAAGGAGCCTGCCAGCGGTTCCTCGAAAGCCGCCAGGCATCCCTGGAGATGATCAACGCCCGGCATGACCAGGTTTTCCCAAGACAATCCGCTGAAGCATTGATTATCTAAAACTTTTATTAATCTATGGACGATGACTGGTAAACATATGGCAGGATAGGTATAATACCAAAGTCATTATCGTTTATAAAAGTTTTTTTATTTGGAGGACTCCGTGAAATCACGTAACCAATCCTTTATCATCTATATATTGCTGTTCATAGCAATTATTGCGATGGTATTTTTTACAGTCAATCAGCAATCCGGGGGAGCAGAAGAAATCCCGATCAACAAACTCGCCACCGACATCCAGGCTGGCAGGGTGAAATCAATCATTGAAGATGAAAGCCGTCTGGAAATCACCTACCGGGAAACCGATGCCATCCGGACCTCAACCAAAGACCCCAATTCCTCATTGGTCTCACAGCTGGTTGAACTGGGCGTCACTGCTGAAGATCTTTCAGCTGAAAACCTGAGCCTTGCCATCCGATTGCCCAGCCCCCTGCTGGGGATTGTATCCATTGCCAGTTACATCCTGCCTTTCCTGATCTTAATTGGGTTATTCTGGTTCATCTTCCGCCAGGCCCAGGGAAATAACAGCGCAGCCATGTCCTTTGGGAAATCCAAAGCGCGCATGTTTTCAGGCGACCATCCAACTGTTACTTTTGAAGATGTTGCTGGTGTTGACGAGGCAAAAGAGGAACTGCACGAAGTGGTTGAATTTCTGCGAGAGCCCCAAAAATTCATCTCCCTGGGTGCACGAATTCCCAAAGGCGTCCTTCTGGTTGGCGCGCCTGGCACAGGCAAGACCCTGATGGCCAAAGCAGTCTCTGGTGAGGCAGGCGTTCCCTTCTTTTCCATCTCTGGCTCGGAATTCGTTGAAATGTTCGTGGGCGTCGGCGCCAGCCGAGTTCGCGACTTGTTCGAACAGGCCAAACGCCACTCCCCTGCCATCGTTTTTGTCGATGAAATTGATGCCGTTGGCCGGCATCGCGGTGCAGGCCTTGGCGGCAGCCATGACGAACGCGAACAAACTTTGAACCAGCTCCTGGTTGAGATGGATGGCTTTGATACGGACACCAATGTGATCATCATTGCAGCAACCAACCGCCCAGATATCCTGGATCCTGCCCTGCTTCGCCCTGGGCGTTTCGACCGCCGGGTGATCCTGGACCGCCCCGACATCAAAGGCCGGGAGCAGATCCTTGAAGTACATGTCAAGGGTAAACCCGTATCACCAGATGTAGATCTGCACGATATTGCCCGTTCGACGCCCGGTTTTGTTGGCGCAGATATCGAAAACCTGGTGAACGAAGCAGCCATCCTGGCTGCACGGCGAGACAAGAAGATCATCGAACATCCGGAATTTATGGAAGCGATAGAACGCGTCATCGCCGGCCCGGAACGCAAAAGCCGCCTGATCAATGATAATGAGAAGAAGATCATCGCCTACCACGAAGCAGGACACGCTGTGGTGATCAACGCCCTTCCGGAAGCGGACACAGTCCAAAAAGTCTCCATCATCTCGCGCGGCGAAGCGGGCGGCTATACCATGGCCTTCCCAGAGGAAGACCGCGTCCTCAAATCTCGCCGCCAGATCCTGAGTGACATGATTGGTTTGTTGGGCGGCCGGGCTGCAGAGGACATCGTCTTCAGCGATATCACCTCAGGGGCCTCAAACGATCTTGAGCGGGTGACCAAGCTTGCCCGGATGATGGTTATGCGCCTGGGCATGAGCGAAGAACTCGGCCCCATGGTGTACGGCAAGAAAGAAGAACTGGTCTTCCTGGGCCGAGAGATTTCAGAACAACGCGACTTCTCTGAGCATATCGCCCAAAAGATAGATAGCGCAATTCAAAAGATCGTTCAAGACGCCTATCAAAAAGCCAAAGCGATTCTGACCCAGTACCGTGATGAATTAGACAAGACTGCCCAAAAACTGCTTGAAGTTGAGACTCTCAGTGCAGATCAATTCTATGAAATCTTCCCCACTCCGGTGGACAAAACCGGAGGGATCCCTGAAAAAATCTCGTGACGCTTGTCAATTAAGAAGCAAAGAGCTGCGAAAATCCGCAGCTCTTTTTGTTTACTGATCTTCTTTACGATCAATCTGCGCTTCTTCAGAAACCAGAACCCGCCTGAGCACCTTGCCAACCCTGCTGCGGGGCAGTGAATCCCTGAAAACAACATACTTGGGAATTTTATAGCGGGTCAGATATGGATCGCAGAATTCCTGGATCTCCTCCAGCGTACTGCTTTGTCCCTCTTCTAACACGACCCAGGCTTTGGCTGCCTCGGCCCCTGTCTCATCAGCCACACCAGCCACAGCAACCTCGCGCACTTTGGGATGCTGCCGGATAACAGCCTCCACTTCATTCGGCCAGACCTGGAACCCCCCCACCTTGATGACATCTTTCTTCCGATCCACAATATAAAAATAGCCTTCAGCATCCATCCGGACGATATCACCAGTGAAAAGCCAGCCATCGCGCAGGGCGGCTTGTGTCTCTTCTTGACGATTGTGATAGCCTGCCATAACCTGCGGCCCCTTGATGATCAACTCGCCGGCCTCTCCCGCTTCCAGCTCTTTGGTACCTGTTGCCATATCGACGACCCTGCAATCAACATTTGGCAAAGGTAAACCAATTGAACCAGGCCGGTTCTCACCGAGGATTGGGTTGCAGTGGGTTGCCGTCGGGGCTTCGGAGAGCCCGTAACCCTCAACCAGGCGCCCGCGGGTTAAGGCCTCAAAGGTCGCTTTCACCTCAGCGGGCAAGGTCGCTGACCCTGAGATGCAGGCTTTGATCGAGGAAAGATCATACGCGCCTGCCTGCACGGGGGGATAACGATTAATCGCCGCATACAAATTGGGCACCCCAGGAAAAATCGTTGCCTGGTATTCCTGGATGGCTTCCAAAACACGATCCAGATCCATCGGGTTAGGGATCAGAACCATCCTGGCGCCCATCTTGACAGCCAGGTTCATCCCCAGAACCATCCCATATACATGGTAAGTGGGAATGGCTACCAGAACGGTCTCACGACCGATTTCAGTGTTGACCAACCATTGATCAAATTGGTATACGTTCGCGACCAGATTGCGATGCAGGCCAACTGCGCACTTGGGTGTGCCGGTTGTGCCTCCGGAATATTGAAACACAGCTGGATCTTCGGGGCCCACTCTGACCTCAAGCGGGCTTGAAGCCGCGAATTCCGTCATCAAGAGGTCCCAAGTCAGGTCCCCCTCAATAAGCGGCGTGGGTTCTTCTCCAACAACGACAAAACTTTCAATCCCAGTCTGGCCTTGAAATGATTTGACTTCGGGAAAAACAACTTCTGGCAAAATCAACACTTTTATCCCGGATTCTTCTGCCAGAGCCTGAACTTCACGCGGACGGTAACCAGGGTTCATCGCCATCACCACGCCGCCTGCTTTGAGAATCCCATAATAGCTGATCACAAAAGGCGGAACATTGGGCAGCAATATCCCAACCCGGTCGCCCTTTTCCAACCCCATTGAGATCAAATATCGGGCGATCCGATCCGAGTAGTCATCGATCTGCTGGTAAGTCAGCGTTTCGCCTGCATATACTGTGCAAACAGAGGAGCCAAAACTCTCAACTGCGTTTTTCAGCAGCGTGACAAGGGATATATCCGGGATTGAAATTTCAGCTGGAACGCCAGGGTCATAATGTGACAGCCAGGGTTTTCTAACGATGTTCATTTACATGTCTCCTGATGATTTCTTCCATTTGATCCACCATTTCTTCAGATGCTTCAACCCAGGTAATGCGCGGGTCATCTGGTTTGAACCAATTGGCTTGCCGGCGAACAAAGGTGCGCGTATTTCGTTTGATCAATATCACCGCTTCCTGATAACTGATCTCCCCCTGAAGGTACTGGATGATTTCCTGGTACCCAATCGCTGACATCGTCCGCAGATCGGGTGAATATCCCGCATCCAGCAGCGACCGGACCTCCTCAACCAATCCATCATCCAGCATTTGTTCAATTCGCTGGTCTATCCGCTCGTAAAGCACTTCACGGGGCCGATCAATCCCCAGGATGATCGGATCGTAAGGACATTCCTGTCGGTTCCGAAGTTCAGAAAACCGTTCCCCCGTCTTAAAGATGACCTCCAAGGCGCGCACTGTCCGACGGAGGTTGCGAGGGTCAATTTTCTTGGCGGCTTGAGGGTCAATCAGAGCCAGTCGCCCATACAGTCCTTCACGCCCAATCGACTCAGCCCAATGGCTTAGGGCGTCACGAAGTTTCAGGTCCGGCCGCTGCGCTGGGATGTTCCAGCCTTCGATCACTGCGCGGATATACTGACCAGTTCCTCCCACCAGAAACGGCAGTTTGCCACGTCGATGAATTTCATCAATGACCCGGTAAGCCTCCCGCTGGTAGATCGCTAGATTCCAGCTTTCGTCAGGATCAGCGACATCAATCAGGTGATGCGGAACAGTTTGCAGCTCTTTTTCGGTTGGTTTGGCCGTGCCAATATCCATCTGCCGGTAAAGCTGGCGCGAATCTGCAGACACGATCTCACCCGCCAATCGCTTTGCCAGGTTGATCGCCGCCGAAGTTTTACCGGCCGCGGTGGGCCCCACAATCACCACGAGGGTTTGTTTTGTTGTTTCATTCATAAGCTAGCATTGATAAAGTGTTGAATATCCTTTGGGTCACCCTGTGGGTTCAGGAGAACAGCCACGACATCGATGCGCCAATCATCCACACTCTCTGGATGGGCCTCTAGCCAAAGCAGGGCCGCATTTTGAACCCGTTCCAGCTTGACAGCAGTGATGCTCGATTCCGGGGTGCCGTAGGTATTGGAGGTCCTGGAACGTACTTCTACAAAAACGATCATGTCCTGGTCTAAAAAAACCAGGTCCAGCTCGCCATAGGGTGTGTTAAAATTTGCATCCAGCTGCTGATACCCGAGATCTGCTAAGAAATCAGCGGCAATCTTTTCACCCAAGTTACCAATTCTTCTCTGATATGTCATAATTAAAACCACTATTGAATGGATTAATCCTACGCTAATTGAGTCTGAGCGTCAAGAAAAATGGGTAAAACCGCGCCTAAACCCCCACTTTTCGGTTAAAATCCATATGGAGGACAAATGCCCACACTAGAAATCATCACCATCGGAACCGAACTCCTCCTTGGAGAGATCACCGATACCAACTCAACTTACATTGCCAGAACCTTGCGTGATCACGGGATTGACATCTACCGCATTACCACAATTGGCGACAATCCCGGCAGGATCGCCTCCACCATCCGTGAAGCGCTCAAACGAGCAGACATTATCATCACCACCGGAGGGTTAGGACCTACGGTGGATGATCCCACCCGGCAGGCAGTCGCCGCAGCTGCAGAACTAGAACTGGTTTTTGTCGAATCCCTCTGGACCCAAATTCTTGATCGCTTCCAGGCTTACGGGCATCTGCCCACAGAGAATAACCGCCGGCAAGCCTACATCCCGGAAGGGGCTGTGATTCTCCCCAATCCTGTTGGCACGGCCCCCTGCTTCATCGTCGAAATCGGGTCTGCCTCAATTGTGTCGCTCCCAGGCGTGCCCCGGGAAATGGAATTTATCCTGCATGAACAGGTCATCCCCTGGCTCAGTGAAAAATATGTCCTCAAATCGCAGATCATTAAAGCCACGGTTCTGCATGCCGCCTCGCTTGGCGAATCGGTCATTGACGAAAAAATTGAAGATCTGGAGCGCCTTGCCAACCCAACCGTGGGCCTCCTGGCTCATCCCGGTCAGGTGGATATCCGGGTGACTGCCAAAGCGCAATCGGAAACAGAAGCATGGCAGCTTTCCAGGCCCATCATCGCAGAAGTAAAATCCCGGTTAGGAGACGCGATCTACGGCATTGATGAAGAAACTTTGGAAAACATCATCTGCCAATACCTCAACCAGAATGACCTTTCCCTTTGCCTGGTAGAAGCCGGCCTGACGCCACCCCTTGCCAAAAGGATTCGTTTGGGGCAGCCCGATCATTTTCATCCCCAAGTGCTCACGCGCTGCCCTGCCACAGAAGCAGAGCTTCTCCAGGCTCTAACGGCCTTCCAGGATGAGATCCCCTACGATATCAGGTTTGGCATTTCCCTGACTTACCAAGACCAGGTTCAGGCATCCTTTGCCTACCAGGATGCAGCTGGGGCCACAACCCTGCAGAGGAAATATGGGGGGCCCCCGGAGAATGCCCCGCTGTGGGCGCAAAATACGGGCCTGGACTTTCTACGAAGAAAACTCGAGCAATATTTTGAGACATATCAAGAGGAGTAAAATGAAACAAGCAGATCTGATCTTCAAAAATGCAATCGTCCTGACCATGGACGAAGACTATCATATTTATGATCCCGGCGCGGTGACTGTCAAAGGCGACAGCATCCTGGATGTTGGCGAACAGGAATCCATCCTAGCAGAATACGAAGCCAATCAAGTCATGGATTGCAAAGGCAAAATCCTCATGCCAGGATTGATCAATGCCCACACCCATGTCCCGATGACGCTGCTCAGGGGATTGGCCGACGATCTGCGCCTGGACGTCTGGCTAATGGGTTATATGATGCCCGTCGAACGGGAATTTGTTTCTCCAGAATTTGTACGCTTAGGGACAAAATTAGCCTGCGCAGAGTCAATCCGCAGCGGTGTGACCACTTTTGTGGATATGTATTATTTCGAATCAGATATCGCCGAGGCAACTGCGGAAGTAGGATTGAGAGCAGTTTGCTCCCAATCCGTGCTTAAATTTCCCTCCCCGGATGCAACCTATTATGAGGAGTCGCTGGCGGCCGCCGAAGACTTCATCAAGCGCTGGAAAGGCCATCCGCTGATCATGCCATCCATTGGACCTCACGCACCCTACACCTGCACCGATGAGATTTTAAAAGCCTGCTCGGAACTGGCAGTTAAGTACGATGTCCCGCTCCATATCCACATAGCAGAAACTGCAGGTGAAGTAGAGGATATCCGTGAGGAATACGGCATGCCTGTTGTTCCCTTTGTTAAGAAACGGGGCATTTTTGACGCCAAGGTGATTGCAGCCCACTGTGTTCATATCGACGAAGGTGAGATGCGGTCAATTCAACATGCCGGCGCCGGTATTGCACACAACCCCTCTTCCAACCTTAAGTTGGCTTCCGGTTTTGCCAACGTCAAACGGATGCTGGAACTGCAGGTCAACGTCGGCATCGGCACCGATGGCCCCGCCTCCAATAATGACCTGGACATGGTCGAGGAGATCCGCCTGGCATCGATGGTAGCAAAGGCTGCCTCTGGTGATCCCACCGCCCTGCCAGCCCGGCAAACCCTGGCGATGGCCACCAGCCTGGGCGCAAAGGCTGTTCACATGGACCACCTGGTCGGGTCGATCGTGCGCGGCAAACGCGCCGACCTGATCCTTTTGGGGATCGATAAGCTGCATAATTCGCCTAATTTTAAACGCTCTCCGGATGGCGTATACGCCCAAATCATCTACGCAGCAAAATCGACCGATATCAGCGACATGATGGTCAACGGCCAGTGGTTGATGCGCGACCGGGAATTGCTGACGCTGGACGAAACAGAATTGATCGGTGAAGCCCAGGCTTATGCAGAAAAAATCGACGCCTTCCTGATCGAACGCGAACAATCCGTCCTGTCCAAACTGATCGCCATTGGCGGCGCAATGGAACAGGAAAGTTTCGAAGTCCAAGCCAAGGTGCACATCGAGGACCCGGATGCGATCATTGACGCTTTACAACAAAACGCGATTGACATCATCTACACCCGCCACTACCATGAATATGACACCTATTTCACCTTCGAAAAGAAAAATCAGGGCCGTTTACGTTATAGAGAAGATGAATTCATCAACGAAAAGGGGGAAGCCGTCAATGTTCGCGGCCGCCTGACGCTCGTTGGCGTTTCAAGGGAAGAGGCTTTCGATCATGATGTGATGCTCTCCCGGAGCCGCTATTACGCTCCTGCGACCCACTCACTGCGTTTCTATCGAGAGTATTTTGATCCCGCAGATGAGACAGACATCGAAAAAGACCGCCGTCGCTTTATGATCCAGTATAAAGGCGTGGACTTCTACATCAACATCGACACCCTCATCAACCCGGATTTGGGTCACTTCCTGGAGGTTAAAAGCCGCACCTGGAGCCGCGATGACGCCGTTCGTAAATCGCAGATGATTGCCGAATTGATCGAGTACCTGGGCGCTTCTCCCGAAAACGCGGAAACTCAGGACTATCCAGAGATCGTAGAACAACATCTGAATAACTAAAAGACTGGACAATACACCCAATGGCCGTCAATGTTCTGTTCTTAGCTGCTGAAGCAGAACCTTTCATTAAAGTTGGGGGCTTGGGCGATGTCGCTGGCGCTTTACCAGACGCCATTCATCGCTTCTCCCGCAAGGACCCCGGATCGGAAAAGGTAGACATCCGCCTGGTCCTCCCTTACCATTTTGCCATCAAACAGAGACCGTTCAAACCCGAGTTGCTTGGTGAATTCGGCGTTCATGGCAAACAAGGAATAGTCACCTGCCAGGTTTATTATTACAATAAAGGCGGACTTCCAGTATACCTATTGGACGGTGAACCAATTGATGAAAAATCGCCCGTCTATTCACCAGATCCCATCCATGACGGCTATAAATTTGTTTTTTTCTCACTGGCCTCTTTGGGCCTGGCAGACTTTCTGGATTGGCGGGTGGACATCCTCCAGGCCAACGATTGGCATACCGCCACAGCCATATATGCACTTGAGATTCTCGATCTTCATTCCCCAAATCTGGTAAATACCCGCACCCTGCACACACTTCACAATTTACCCTTCATGGGATTTGGCGTTCAACAAGCGCTTCTTGATTATGGCCTGCCGCCTGTGGAAAACACTGCGCTGCCAGAGTGGGCCAGGCACACGCCTTTGCCCTTGGGCTTGCTGCACGCAGACCGGATCATTGCCGTCTCGCCGCATTACGCCGAAGAGATCCTCACCCCTGATTTCGGCTGCGGGTTAGAAAATTTTCTCAAGTCCAGGAAAAACAAGCTCCAGGGCATCCTCAACGGGTTGGATACTGAAACTTGGGACCCGGAATCAGATCCGAAAATCAAACAGAACTATTCAACCAAATCCCTCGCCCTGCGTTCGATCAATAAACTTGCCCTTCAGGATCAATTTGGCCTGATCCAGGATGATTCCCTGCCTCTGCTGACCTTGATCAGCCGTATGGACCCGCAAAAGGGGATCGACATTGTTCTTAAAGGCCTACGGTATTGTGAAAACCTGCCCTGGCAAGCCGTTATCCTGGGAACGGGTGACCCGATCGTCGAAGAAATGGCCCGTTCACTTGAGTCGCACTACCCAGGACGTGTGCGCAGTGTGATCGGATTCGACAGCAGCCTGGCCCACCAACTTTACGCTGGCGCAGATATCTTCTTGATGCCCTCCCGTTATGAACCCTGCGGGCTCTCCCAGATGATTGCCATGCGCTATGGCTGTGTACCCATTGCCAGGGCAACCGGCGGTTTGGTGGATACCATCCAACATATTCCTCGAAGCATCGACCATGGGACCGGTTTCTTGTTTACAAAGCCCTACCCCTCCGTCTTTGCCAACACCCTCAAAAGGGCTTTAAGCCTGTTTGATCAGTCAGAAAAATGGCGAAAAATCCAGATCAACGGGATGAGGACGGATTTTTCATGGGAGAAATCCGCCGGAAAATACCTGGACGTGTATTCAGAATTGCTTGACAGTAGAATAAAGGTATGAACCCGATTAAGGAGTTGTGAATGGAACAAAACCGAGCATCAGGGATATTATTGCAACCCACCAGCCTGCCCGGGCCCGACGGCATCGGGGACCTGGGTCCAGAAGCTTACCGCTGGGTGGATTTCCTCGACCGATCGGGATGCCAATTCTGGCAGGTACTGCCCCTGGGGCCAACCGGATATGGCGATTCTCCCTATCAATGTTTCTCAGCCTTTGCCGGGAATCCCTATCTGATAAGCGCCACCATCCTGTTAGATCAAGGGCTTCTCACCAAATCAGATTTGGCAGAACGGCCTGATTTTCCGCTGGAAAAGGTTAACTACGGACCGGTGATTGACTGGAAGATGAAAATAACGCGTACATCCTTTCAGCGTTTTCAGAAGATTGATCAACCCGAATTGACGGCTGCCTTTGAGAAGTTTAAGCAGGATGAAAATCAATGGCTGGAACCCTTTGCCACCTTCATGGCGATCAAAGCCCAGCACGGCGGCGTCGCCTGGAATGAGTGGCCGGAAGCTTTGCGAAAACGAGCAGCGGGTCCTTTGGAAGCTTTCAAAAAAGAACATGCCAAGGAGATTGAATTTCAATCTTACTTACAATTTATGTTCTACCATCAATGGCAGGCTTTACGAGAGTATGCTGCAAAAAAAGGAATCCGGATTATCGGGGATATTCCTATATTCGTTGCCTATGACAGCGCAGATGTCTGGGTCCATAAAGAATTGTTCTACCTGGATGAAGAAGGCCTGCCAGAAGTGGTGGCTGGAGTGCCGCCGGATTACTTCTCTGAAACTGGCCAGCTCTGGGGCAACCCGCTGTATCGCTGGGAGGCCCATCAGGCCAACGGCTACAAGTGGTGGATCGAACGCATGGGCGCTGTCTTGAATCAGGTCGATATCGTCCGGCTGGATCACTTCCGCGGCTTTGAGGCTTACTGGGAAATCCCTTATGGGAACGAAACTGCGGTGGAGGGACAGTGGGTAAAAGGGCCAGGACACGACTTTTTCCAAACAGTCAAAGAAGACATGGGTGAACTGCCAATCATTGCCGAAGATTTGGGTGTGATCACGGAAGGGGTGATTGAAATGCGGGAGTCCTTCAACCTGCCCGGGATGAAAATCCTTCAATTTGCCTTCGCTTCTGACCCGGATGATGACTTCCTCCCCCATAACTACCCGGTCAGCTGTGTGGCATACACCGGTACCCATGATAACAACACCACACGCGGCTGGTACGAAAGCTCGCCGGAACGCGAGAAAGACCTTTGCCGGAGGTACCTGGCGCGCTCCGGGCAGGACATTGCCTGGTCAATGATCCGGGTCCTATGGCAGTCCGTCGCAGCCTGGGTTTTAGCGCCGATGCAGGATTTCCTCAGCCTTGGGGAATGGGCCCGGATGAATTATCCTGGCAATCCCTCAGGAAATTGGGACTGGCGCATGCATCCCGATGCCATCAGCGAGGGCTTGATCCAGCGATTATATCAGACCAATTATTTATATGGGCGGCTCCCAAAAGATGAAAAAGAAGCCATTCATCAAGCGGTTATGGAGGAAATGGAAGGAAAGGTCATGCCCCATTAGCCGGACGTTTCCGTCCCAGGGAGCCAATCACGATCCCGGTCAAGATCAAACCAGCCCCCACACCCTCAAGGAGTGTGGGGCTTTCTTTTAGGAATAAAAAAGCCAAGAGGATTGTCCCAATCGGTTCGCCCAGCAGTGTTAGGGAGACGTAAGCTGCCGAAATATACTTCAAGCTCCAGTTGAAAAGGGAATGCCCCAGGAGCTGGGGGAAGATTCCCAGTGCTAGCAGCCAGAGGTAGGTTTCACCTGAGTAAGACAAAACCGGTTCCGCCCGAACCAGCACAAGGAACATCAACAAAACCGCGGCTGCACCGTACACAACCGCCGTGTAGGGAACCGTGTCTAGTTTCTTCCGCAGCTGCCGCCCCATCAGCATATAACCTGCTGCCATCCAGGCGCCGAACAAAGCCAGGAAATTGCCCAACATCCCTTCACCGCTGAAGACCTGTGACTGACATACCAGCCGTCCCTGGACCAGGTTGCAAGCGTTACCTAACCCAACCACAAACCCACCTGCCACAGATATGACCAGGCCAATGATCACCGATCTGCGGATGGATTCCCGCAAGATGAATGGTGAAAGAAGCGCCACCCACAGCGGTGTGGTGGTGACCAAAACGACTGAACTTGCCACTGACGTGTATTCAAGAGATGTGATCCAGGTGCCGAAGTGCAGCGCCAAAAAAAGGCCAGAAAGGCCAGCTTTCAGCCACTCCTCAGAAGACAGCATCGATAACTGCTGCCGATATTTAGCCGCTGCAATCGGGGTCAAAACCAGGCTGGCGATGACCAAACGTCCTGCAGCGATCGCGATAGATGAGGCCTCTACCTGGGCAAAACGAATAAAGATGGAGGCTGTGGAAACAAACAAAATGCCAAAAGCAGTAGCCATCACTGGCTGATAGGGTCTCGTGGGGCTGTGGGTAGGTTCCATAGGCACTAATTGTAATCCAATTATCAGATCATCCTTCGGACAGCATTGACCTTTTGAAAGGTTGAAAGATTGCCATATGGGCATGCTCAACAACTACACGAAAGACCGGCGCGCCTTTATCTCTGCCCGTAAAATTATAAATGATTTAGATTACCGCCGAATGTTTTTTGTGCTGTCTGGGGAGTCTTCAACCAATTTTTTCCAACCCGCTCCCATACTTTGCTTGACAAACCCCCACCCCAAGACTACAATCTGCTAAACTGCGAGAAATGGAGACCCAATGACTCACATTATCACCAGTCTATGCGTCCGGGAAGGCAGTTGTGTAACCGTCTGTCCGGTTGAATGCATTATCCCTGGAAAACCCCAGGAAGAATGGCCCTGGTTTTATATCGATCCTGAAACCTGCATCGACTGCGGCGCCTGCATCCCCGAATGCCCCTTCCAGGCCATCTTCCCCGAAGATGAGGTCCCGGAAGCTTACCTGGCTGTGGGCGGCGAAGTCCAATCAATGCCCGAAGGGACGCCTGGGTTTGATCAGCCCTACGATGGGCATGATTATGAAGGCAATGCCATTCACCTGGATTGCACCCGCACCCTCTCTCCCGATGAAGAAGTGGACCTGACCCAAGACATCCAGCCGAATTACGACTATTTTGAGGATGGCCCAGGCTATTCCGCCCTGATGGAAGACGAGGCCTGATAAACTACGACGCCAACTTTAAATCGATCGAGCCGGCGTTCTTGTCGGCCTTCGCCGCAACATGGATTTTGCGGCGATTTATTTTATGAGTTCTCGTACCTGAGTTTCCCACACATCCAAACATTCGCCAATTTTGCGGGGAAAAACGCGAGTTTCAGGCTACTTACTAAGAATGAACTGATGTCAGCATCAGGATGTCAAGACCCCTTCATCCTAGGTGAGGGGAGATCAGGTTCCACGTTGGTGCAAATGCCGCAAAATGTGAGGTCTTAACAACCAAACCCACCAATATCCAGAGCAATTGCAAAGTCGTAGGGTGCAGTCCGGTTTTGACTGCACCAGTAATCCAACGAGCGGAGGATTACTTGGTCTAGTTGTCATTGACCGGGTTAGACTTTACCAGAGACAGTCGGGACATATTTACCAGTCATAGCCGCCCGATACTTACCAGTCATGGTCGCTCGATATTTACCACCC
>CAZLEK010000060.1:0-14789 GCA_964558525.1 uncultured Candidatus Brevefilum sp. | reverse complement strand
CTTTCCCAACTTTCCGCTCTCGCCGAAGTCCCCGTCGGAGAAAAAACGCCAATTTAAAAGTAAATTTGTGTCTACTCAGGCATTAGGCAAAAAAATTAACACAATACCCTTTGGGCACGATGAGGACACAAAGTACACACAAAGGTCACTAAGAAAATGAGTTTTCTACTAAAATGATAGTCATCTTCACTATTCCGGGCAATTTGTTTCCTGAGCAGGTTCTTCTTTCCTACACCTAAGGCTCAGTGAAAAGCATTTGAGCGTATCCGAAATATTACAAAAAAAATATTTTTACTCATTGCCAAAATATTTATCAGGCTGAGCAGTTACGTAAACTTCTCTTGAATGATTATTTAGGCCTGCTTTACCCATTTCCCCGCAACGAGGACGTTGCGGGGAGCCTATTATTTCAATACCTCCAATAAGCTGAAGTTCTCAGCAAACGGATCTTCGACCGCATAGGCAAATTCAGCAGGAATTTAGGTCAACCTTTCGATGGCCCTGCTTAGGCTGGATCTCATCTGATATGCAGCCTTTGTTTGGGAGATAGACCTAGACATCCAGATTGCGGACTTCTTTGGCATGGGTCTGGATGAAGCGGCGGCGCGGGGGGACTTTGGCCCCCATCAGCATATCGAAAGTCCGGTCAGCTTCTGCTGCATCTTCAATATTGACCTGCAGGAGGGTGCGGTTATCGGGGTTCATGGTGGTGTCCCAGAGCTGATCGGGGTTCATTTCACCCAAACCCTTGTAACGCTGGAGCGAATACTTCCCGCCGTTGGCAGTGATCGATTTGATCAGCTTTTCCCTCTCGGCTTCCGTGTAGACGTATTCTTTTTCGCGGCCGTGGGAGATCAGGTAGAGCGGCGGTTGGGCGATGAACAGGTGTCCTTCTTCGATCAGGGCGGTCATATAGCGGAAGAAGAAGGTCAGCAGCAGGGTGCGGATGTGGGCGCCGTCCACGTCGGCGTCGGTCATGATCACGATGCGGCCGTAGCGCAGACCCTCGATCTGAAAACTGTCGCCAATGCCGGTTCCCAGGGCGGAGATCAAAGCTTTGACCTCGCGATTGTTGAGGATCTTATCCAGCCGGGCTCGCTCTGTATTGAGGATCTTGCCGCGCAGGGGCAGAATGGCCTGGAAGTGGCGATCACGGCCTTGCTTGGCCGATCCCCCGGCCGAGTCACCCTCAACGATGTAGAGTTCGGTGCGTTCAGGATCGCGTTCGGAGCAGTCGGCCAGCTTGCCCGGCAGCGTGAGGCTTTCCAGGGCGGATTTGCGGATCACCAAATCCCGGGCTTTCCGGGCGGCGGCGCGGGCGCGGGCCGAGGTCAGACATTTCTGGATGATCTTTTTGGCGGTGGAGGCATTCTGCTCCAGGAAGGTGCTTAAGCCGTCGCTGACGACCTGCTGCACGTAAGTCTGAACCTCAGCGTTCATCAGCTTGACTTTGGTCTGGCTTTCAAACTGCGGGTCAGGATGCTTGATGCTGACAATGGCGGTGAGGCCCTCGCGGGTGTCATCACCAGAGAAGTTGGGGTCTGAATCCTTTAGAAGGCCGTTTTTCCGGGCATAATCGTTGATCGAACGGGTCAGGGCCATCCGCATACCCGTCAGGTGCGTGCCGCCGTCTATGGTGTTGATCGTGTTGGCGAATGCATACACGGATTCTGAGTAGGAGTCGGTGTATTGAATGGCCACTTCCACGCCGATGTCTTCGATTTCCTTTTCGATATAAAGGACATCGTGCAGGGAATCCCGGTTGCGGTTGAGATATTTCACAAAGGAGGCAATGCCGCCCTCAAAATAGAAGGTGATCTCTTTATCATCGCGTTTATCGATCAATGTCAGGGTCACCGCCCGGGTGACGAAGGCCATCTCTCGAAACCGCTGCATGAGGGTATCAAATTTATAGGTGACATCATCAAGGAAGATCTTGGGGTCATAACGGAAGGTGGTGATGGTGCCAGACCGGCCTTTTGGCGCTTTTCCGATCACTTCCACAGCCGCCTGGGGGATGCCCTCTTCGTAGCGTTGGAAATAAACCTTGTCATCCCGGTAAACCCTAACTTCACACCATTCCGAAAGGGCGTTCACGGCTGAGGAGCCGACGCCGTGCAGCCCGCCGGAGACTTTATAACTGCCGCCGCCAAACTTGCCGCCGGCGTGGAGTGTGGTCATGACCACTTCCAGGGCGGAAACCTTCTTTTCAGGATGAATATCCACAGGGATGCCGCGGCCGTTATCTTCAATGGTGACGCTTTCATCCTCATTGATGGTGACCTCAATCCGATCGCACTCGCCAGCCAGGGCTTCGTCAATCGAGTTGTCAACCACCTCGTAGATCAGGTGATGGAGCGCTTTGACGTCCGTCCCACCGACGTACATACCCGGCCGGCGGCGGACAGCTTCCAGGCCTTCCAGAACCTGGATATCATTTGCATTATAAGAAACAGGTTTTTTTGCCAATCTAAATTCTCCGTTTTCTTTCTTGAGGTGAATTTGAATATTACGCGGTTTTGGTCTCCCGGTTCACGATCGATTGTGTGAAGCGGGTTGCATCCAGAAAGTAATGAAAAGATGCTGCGGTGATCGCCGTGACGATGAAGGCGTGACCGAGAATCCCCACCAACAGGAACCAGTTGTCCACATCGGGGGTGCGCCAAAGCATGTCCATGCCTTCAATGATCACAAAGGAAAGGATCATGAACCAGGCCGTTGTTCCCATGGAGGTTTTGACCACGCTGATGCTGGTCATCATTGCTGCGATCAGGTTTTGACGGTAGAGAAAGATGCAATGCGGGGTAAAGAACAGCGGCATTAAAGTCCACACCAGCATCACTCCGCCGACAAATAACATCAGCTGCCCCAGGGCAGGGCTGATCATGGTTGTCACGCCGAGAATGAACAACACCGGGATGCTGAGCAGTAAGAAGAGCATCAGCAGGATCAGGGGCATCAGAATGATCTGCAGGTAAGACTTTAGAAATGTCAATTCTCCGTTCTTCTTCCGCCGCTCGATAATCCGCTCGGAGATGCTGGAAAAATAGATACTCCCCAACAGGTAACCCATCAGAAGGAAGAAGCCCAGGAATATGAGCGCTTGAAAGCTGGTCTCCAGGTTGAAGGCAAGGGGCCGGCCCAGGGGGTTCAGAAAAGATGGTTTGGAGACCATCAGGCTTGGCACCCCGATGGGTAGGGTGCGCAAAGAAAGCGCCAGGTTGAAGTTGGCTGCCAGGTCTGCCCAAAAGGCCTGGTAGCTTTCGAGGAGCAGGTCCAATTCGGCGCCGTTCATTCCAGGCAGGGAATTTAGGTCTTCCAGGCCGGGTTGAAAGAGCGCATCCACGCGCCAAGCGGGCCCGAACCATAGGAAAAGGTCCAGGAGGATCGGGAAGAGGATCAGATAAGGATGGCTGGCAATCGTATTAAATCCTGCCGTCAATGCCTGGATGATCTTTGGCTTTTGAAATTGATTCTCAGAACTTGTGTTCATACAAATACCAATTTTACCACATTAGGGGGTCTATGGCTATTGCTGATCGGACAAATTTACCGAGTATTCACCTCATCCTTTCATTTAATACCTCATTATCGCATTTACCCTCTGATTGTATTTGGGGCCAGCATGGTAAAATGTTCTCATGCGATTTCGAGAGTCCCTCCCAGAGATCAACCGGTTTTCAATTGTCAGTGCAGCCATTATGCTGGCCTTTGCATTGACCCGTTTGATTTCCTTTCCTGCCAGGTCACTGGCTTTCTCCCTGCTGGGGATCCAGCTGAATTTTACCTTTGATTTTAATACGGTGATCACCCTGCTGACAGCTGCCCTGGCAGCGGTCGGTATAGATTGGTTGATCCTCTCACATCCTGACCGTAACCTCTCTCCGTCTCCCTGGGCGCATGTGAGTCACTGGATCATCCCGGTGTTCACTTCGCTGGTGATCGGCATTGCCCTGAATGCCTTCAGTGGGGAAGCTTTGTGGTGGGTCCTGTTTTTGCTGGGCAGCCTGCTGTTAATGGCCGTGTTTATCGCTGAGTATAACGTGATGCCCTCTGAGGACATCCGCCACCCCTTGGCCCGAATCGGGCTGACGGGTTTGTCATTTGCCCTGTTTTTATTGCTGGCGATCGCGCTTTATTCGGCGGATCTGCGCCTATACCTGCGCCTGCCGTTATTGGGGCTGGGGGCGATGATGGTCATCTCGCGGTCGATTTTCCTGCGGATTGGACGCTGGGAATGGTTGTGGTCTGTTCTGATCAGCCTGATCCTTTCAGAGATCGCAGTCGGGTTTCATTACCTTCCCCTGCCCCCGATCCAGGTTGGTCTTTACCTGGTGGGGCTGGCCTATGCGCTGACCAGCCTGGTGAGCGCGCTCAAAGAAGGACGTCAGGGCTGGGCTTTTTGGGGCGAGCCGGCTGTGATGGTCCTGCTGATATTATTGCTGAGCTTGATCTGGGGTTAGTGGATCTGGGAGGGGCCTGGCGGCTCTGTGTCCTGCTGGATGGTCTTGTAATAGAGGGATCTGAGATTGCGTTTATGCAGCTCAGGGGCCAACCCACCCAACAAGATCCGGCTTTTTCCGCAAGCTTCCACGCTGATACTATCCAACACCTCAAGAGGGTTCTTGCGGCGGGTGGCTGTCTTGACCGCTTTTTCGATGGCCCTGAGATAGGTGATATTGGCCTTGACCTTTTCTTCAATTTCGCCGCGTAAAATGATATCGCCATGGCCCTGGATGATGTTCTCCAGGCCCATATCGATGAAGCTTTGAAGGGTTTCAGTATACTGATCCAGGTCTCCCTCAACGATAAACGGCAGGGGCATAAAGGCATCGCCGGCAAACAGGATGCGATCTTCCTCGATCAGGACAGAAATCCCATCGGGAGAGTGGCCGGGTGTCGGAAAACAAATCAGATGCTTTTTGCCCACCTCGAAGGTATAGGTCCCTTTTTCGAAGGTGATTTGAGGGGGGATGATCTTTAGTTTTTTATACAGCGGGTTATCCTGGCTGGCGATTTCAAGGGCTTCTGGGGTCCGGTCGATCAGCATTTGCCGGCATTTTTTGTGCCCGATCACAGTGGCGTTGGGGAAGAAGCTGTTCCCCCAGCAGTGGTCGGCGTGATGGTGCGTATTGATGACGTAACGCACGGATAAACCCAATTTCTGCTTAATGAATTCCCGCAGCTCAAGAGTTTCCTGGGGCATCAGGGTATCCACCACCACGGCCCATTCCGGACCGGCAATCACCCCAGCGGAAACCTGCGCATACATCTCGCTTTGAAACCAGTAAACATTTTCCGAAACGCGCTCACGCTGCATAAATTTGAATCCTCAGTGCTGATCTTAATTCCAGCAAAGAATAGCACAAAAGAAATTAAAAGTCAAAAAAGCGGGTGAGGGTGTTGAATAAGAATTGATTTTAAAAGCCACCAAACAGACAATAACCATTAAAGACCGATAAATCGACCTTAATTGATAACCTGGATTGTTCACCGATCATATTTTGCATAATATACTGATTTTTCAATTGCTCCGCCGTAGAGGCGCCCCAGCGGGTGGTCTCTACGTAGTCAACCTTCGTTTGAAGATTTTTCCCCCACGGATCTAATTTAAAGGCGCAATTCAAGAAAAATGCTTTGAAAGATTTCCAACGAACCGATTTTCAACAATCTCCAGGTCGGGAGTGCCGGGCAATCACACAGTTAGCGGTATTGAAAAGGATATGAGTAAGGAAGGCGTAAATATCTTATTAATCGCGAAGTTTGCATTTATGGATGGCGTTTTTTCGCCGAGGCGCACGTCGGCAAGAGCGGGCATTGATTGGATTGAAAGCGGTAATAAATGGATCTGTATTGCGGCAAATATTTCCTGTTTTATTGATTTTATGTTTGGCCTGAGTGGGGCCTATCCATGGGTTTTACAGTTGAGGAGGAAGCCGGCTCGACCGGAGGCGAAGGCGATCATGCATCGCCGAGCATCCCTTGTGAGGCAGGGCCTGAGTTTTCATCATCCCAAAGCCAGATTGCCAAAAGATGGCTTTGCACATATCTGGCTATCTCGAAACTGGCAGGGGTAGACCTCTAGGAGGGATGACCTTGATCAAGCATGAACTGCTTTACGCTATCGGAAAACAGTTTTGGCCATGATCACACTGGCCCCAAGAAGAAGAGCCAACCCAGTTCCCAGGCCAACCATGAGATGAAAGGCTCGTGGGACAGGTGGATTGGCCTCAGCATGGGTCTGGTCGCCCCCTGTTCCGTTGTTGGCCGTCTCTGTGCCTGGCAGGGTTTCAGTCCCCTGGCTGCCAGCTGCTGTTCGAGAGGGCGTTGGGGTGGGTTGATCGGATCCCGGGTCTTGTGTTTGCGATGTCGCCGTCTCATCCCCAGCTGGATAGCCTGAATTGGGATCATCGAAGGGTGTCAGCGTGCCAGTAGGCGAGGGCTCAAAGGCTGGTTTGGTGCCGCCGGTCGGTGAGGGGCCGTATGTCCGCACCTGGGTGGGGGTGCCGGCTGGCGTTGGTGAGCGGTAAATGGGCCGGGTGGGGGTTCGATAGACCGGCGTCGATGTGGGAACGTTCGTGCGGGTAATGGTGGGCGTATTGGTCACAGAGGGTGTGATGGTGACAGTTGGGTCCGGGACGTTGAGTGAGATCGGACCGTGATTCCCTATGATCTCATCTGGTTCGCTCCGGTGGAACACCCGTAATTTGTAATAATAGGCGGCCCCCAGGTTCACATCGTAATCGTAGTATTGATAAGTGTTTGGGGTGGATGAATCCGTGCTCACATTTACAGTCGTGACGATCTCATAGCCGCTGGTTTCTTTTTCACTTTTGAGCAGTTCGTACCTTTGGATATTCTTCTCTTTAGCTGTCGTCCAGGTGATCCGCGTATAAAAATTTGTGAAAGCAGCTGAAAAATCAGTCAGAGGTGCGCCGTCGATATACCCGGTGATGAAGGGTGTGAAGTTAAGGTCGCTGAACAGGCCCGGCCGGCCAGCGTTATCAATTTCTACGATGATCTCATCCCGAACCGTATCGCAGTCAGTCGTCTGCCCGGATGCCCCGCCGCCGCCAGCGCCTTTGGGGGGCTGTCCGGTGCGGTCCCATCCTTCGGTAACATCCATCGCCGGGTCGTACCACCATAGGGGATACCGGCTCTGGCTGGCGTTCCCGCAGTAGTATTCTGATTCGATGATGTTTAGGCATTGATCGTTGAGGTCGTATTTCAGGGCAAGCTCAAGATTCTTGGGGCTGGCATCTTTTGCCAGGAAAAGATCATAAAAATTCCCACAGGGATTGATGTCTCCCGATCCTGAAGCGTAGAAGGGGATGTTGTCCGGATTTCCCTGGCCGTGATTGACAATCACGAGATTAAAATCGCCGCCGGCGGTGTGTCGCACACCGATTTGGCCGTCAAAGTGATAGCTAAAGCTGCTTTTAACGGTGCTGAGAAGGGCCTGGACACCGCGGCCATCCGATGCTGCAAGAATGGGCGCCCCCAAGTCTTTGCCGTTGGATGTGATGCAGTCAGTCACATTGGCAGAACCCAGGGCGCCCTCGCCCCAGAAGTTGTGATTGGCGATTCCGCCAGCATTACAGTTTGCCTGAATTGTTGTGCCATTATTGAGGATATTGTTTGCGTAGATATTCACGCGTCCGGGGTCAGATGAACCGGCATCCACCAGCACGGCATAATCCAGGTTGTTGGCAATCTCGTTGAAAGCGATATCCACCGATCCGGTGTTGTCGCGCACGTGAACGGCGACATCCCCAAATGTCAGGGTGCTGCTCAGCACAGAAACACCTTCGGAGCTGTTGATTTCAACCAGTGTACGTGAATTGCTGGCGGAACAGTTACCGTCATTGATCTGCAAATTTTGCAGAACGCCCCCAGACTCAAATTGAATCAAGCTGTTGCTGCAGGCCTGGCTGGAATTGATGCTCGTCAGCATGGATTCCTCATCAAAACCCTGGATGGTCAGGCGCTTATCCACTTTAATCGGGTAGGTCTTTATTCGATAGTCTTTGAGGATGAGGATCTTCCCGCCCGGGTCAAGAGCTTGAATGGCATCGTATAGGCCCGTACCCTGGCCGTTCGGATGGTCATCGCCTGAATGCACCAGGCAGGGTTTGTGGGAGCCGCAATCTGCGGTAAATTCTGCGGTATAGGCGGTTGTGGCGAGAGGAGTGACTGATATGTCTTTGGTGAAAGCGTCCGACGGACTGCTTGTCTCAGTCCAATTGGTTCCAGTGCTGTCCAGCTGAAAAACCTTGGCGTGCACGTGGCCGTCAAGATTGGTTTCGGGATGGATGTGCAGGGCAAATTCGATTTGGTCCTTGATTGGATCGGAGTGTTTGGCGTGGACCCCGGTTAGAAACGCGTCTCCTGTTGGGGTTTCATCACTGCAGAGGGAACCCACCTGGCCTTGATCGTATAATGCATCGTCTGTGATCCAGCCCAGGCTGAAATCCGCCCAGGGGCTGACTGCAGTTCCCGAGAGGCCATCCGATGGTGTATAGATACAGATTTGGGTGTTTGCACCACCTGATGAAAATTGCGGATCCACAGAGAAATCGACCGTGAAGTTCAAACGCTGACCAGCCGCGCATCCGGTTGCCGGACAGGATGGCGGGGATTGGAGGGTCAAACCCTGACTGCCGGCCTGAACTGCAAACACGGCAAACCTGATAAGGGCCGTGAACAATAAGGTTAGGATCCACAGAGACCAAAATTTATTTCGCATAGGAATTAAAGCCTGAACTTGCCTCCATTATACCATTTCGCTAAAATGATTATAGGACCACGCAGCCCCTGACCTCGGTGGGGCCTTGGCCCGGCTAAAGATCAATCCTAAAAACGTTTGGAGAATGAGTGTTCACACAAAGCTTACTGAAATTTATCAAACCATTTCGCCTGATCAGCCTGCTGGCAACTTACATCCTGGGGCTCGGACTGGTTCAGTATGTCCGGACATTACAAAGCTGGACATTGGCTGTCCAGGGTTTGCTTTTTATTATGCTGGTCGTGTTAGGCTCAGAAGCGTTGGGGCTCCTGGCGCGGGTCCGCAGTCAAGCAAAATCGTTAGGGGAGCTGACCGAAAATCAACGCCGCCAGTTAAGACTGGCGCTGGCGCTTCTGGCGGGGACGTTCCTGACCGCGGCGACCACGATTTTCATTGGTTGGATGGTGGGGGGCGTCCTCTGGCAGGGATGGACAGTTCTAATGATCTTCACCGTGCTCGCGGGAGGATTGTATTACCTCATGCAGGCCCTCCCCAAATGGACCCCTTACCAACTGCTGGCGGAGGTGGTGTTGTTCGTGATCCTTCCGCCGGCGAGCGCGTTTTTTATTCAGTCGCAGGATTTTCACCGCCTGTTAACCCTGACCGTGATCCCATTTGTCGCGGCTTACCTGAGCTATCCACTCCTGTTGAGCCTGAAGCGCTTTGGGATGGATCGGCGTCTTGAGCGCAAGACGATCGCCACGCGGATCGGTTGGGAAAGAACAATGGTGTTTCATAATGCCTTGATCCTGCTGGCTTATCTTCTGTTTGCTTTGATCGCCCTGATCCAATTCCCCTGGTTCCTGCTTTGGCCGGTATTCCTGACGCTGCCGATCGGCCTTTTCGAGATTTGGCTGATGGAACGGGTTCGCAGGGGTAGAAAACCCTTTTGGCTGGTGATGCAGGCGGCGACTGCGTCTGTTTATTTCATCCCAATGTACCTGATCGGGTTTGCCTTCTGGATCCGGTAACGCGTTTGATTGGCGTAACCCGGCGTTTTGGCGCGATGGTCGCAGTCCCTGGCAGTTGTGGAACAAAATCAGCTGCCGCATCTTTTCCCTGGGTATGTGCGCTGGTGTGCTTTTATTCGGCTTTTGGCGCGTGTGATTTTCCTGAGGCTTTGCAATCTGTGCAATCTTCAGATTGAATCTGAGGATCGCAATTCGTTATAATCAAATAAACCACACAATCAGTGAACTTATCAACAAGGAGCCCAGCGATGTTAAAACCAGGTGTGAAAGCGCCCTCGTTTCAATTACAAGACAGTGCCGGAGAGACCCATTCTTTGGCCGATTACCAGGGGAAAACGATCGTGGTTTACTTTTATCCCAAAGATGATACCCCCGGTTGTACCACGGAAGCCTGTTCTTTCCGGGATGATTATGCAGCATTTAAAGACGCCGGTGTGGAGATTATCGGCATCAGCGCGGATACGGTCGAGTCCCACCAGAAATTTACCCAAAAATATGACCTGCCCTTTACCCTGCTGGCAGATCCAGAGCATAAGGTTTGTGAAGCTTACCAGGTGTGGGGAAAGAAAAAATCTTTTGGACGGGAATATGAGGGTGTTTTTCGCACGACATTCATCATTGGACCCGAAGGGAACATCCAACGAGTCTTTGAAAATGTAAAGCCTTCGGAACACAGTCAGGAAGTTTTAAAGGAGGTTTCAGGATGAAAAAAGTCTTATTCGTGGGGGTATCCCTGGCGGCCGGATTGGCGCTGATCGTTGCCTGCCAGTCCCAGGCGCCGGGCGCGGCAGTTCCAGAACCCTATCAAGGTCTTGAAAATCCATTGGCAGGCGATACTGAAGCAGCCGACGCCGGGATGGCGCTGTATGCAGCACGCTGCCAATCCTGCCATGGCGAACTTGCGCTGGGGGAAGGCCCCCAGGCTGGCGATTTGAATCCGCCGCCCTCGGACCTTGTTTTTGCGGTTGAGATGCACGAGGATGATTACCTTTTTTGGCGGATTGCCGAGGGCGGCCAGGGCGATCCCATTTTCTCCGCCATGCCGTCCTTCTCTTCGGTGTTGAGCGAAGAAGAGATCTGGCAGACGATCACCTATCTGCATCAACTGGCTGAAGAATAAGCTCAATCAGTAGATCGGAGTCCAACACCGATCAGCTGGCCGGAGGGATCAAGAGCAGCTGGTGGATATCAATACCCGCGGAGGGTCTGAATTTGTGAGAACCTTGCCATCCAGAAAAAAACCAACCCAAACCTTCTGAGGGCGCAGATCTTCAGCGTAGCCTCCTGGTTGAGCCTTCTGGGTTTTAATTAAACAGCGATCAACGGGCTGCTGGGTCAGGAGCCTGCTGCGGGATTAAAGGCAATCTCTAATCCGTATGTTGTTCAGTAGAAAAACCGTTGGGGAAGAGGATTACATCAATCGCAAAACAACCTGTCCTTCGGACCACAGGTCTTCCAGGCGGTAGTAATCACGCTCTTCGGGTGACAATAAGTGGACGACAACATCCCCGTAATCCAATACGATCCACCCGGAATCGGAAGTGCCCTGAGGTTGGGCGGTCTTATGATAGCGTGTCTTGATCTCTCTGCCGACTATGCCAGACAGGCTTTGAAGCATCCTTCTGCTTGTGCCGCTGGCGATCACGAAATAATCTGTAAAGGAGGCGATATCTTTGATGTCCAGAACAACGATATCTTCTCCTTTCTTGTTTTCAAGTAAATCTGCAATGTCTCGCGCTAATTCAATTGCTTCCAGTTTTCACCTCGCTGTTCTACGTTCAAATTGTGTGATTAAATTATACTTGAAGGAGGGGAACCGCAAAGAGCGGTGTGTAAACTGGGCCTTGTGGGGTCAGTTCGCTTTGATACAGGATGATTTCTTCAATCCGGGTGGCGCCCAGGCGGTCCACCCGAAGAGCATTCAAAGTCTGACCGATCGCTTCCACCTCATCCAGGGGAACCTGCCTTCGGACCCGACCAAGCGTCAGATGGGGGTGGAACCCTCGTTTATCAGGTTTAATGCCAAGCTCCTTCAGGTTTTGTTCGAGCGCAGTATGGATTTTGTGCAGCGGCGCGCCGTCCTCAATGCCCAGCCAGATCACTCGGGGGCGGTGGTCATTGGGAAACATGCCCAGACCCTGAACGGAAACTGAAAAGGCAGAACAGCCTTTCAGCGCATCCTGGATCAGCGCTTGCGCTGCGGGTAGAACTTCCTTTTTAATCTCGCCAAGAAATTTTATCGTCAGATGAAGGCTGCTTGAATCCACCCATTTAACAGCCCGAGGCGGGGTTTGGGTTTTGAAATAGGCAGTGATTTTGTTGATCTTTTGAAGGATTTCATCAGGTAAGTCTGCGGCAATAAAAGTTCTCAAAGGCGCCCTTTCGCTGGCCCTGGATTTCATCATTTTGCGACATTTTCTGCGATCGTCATCCAGATTTTTATGCGCTGATTTTAACATAAAACTTCTTTGCAAGCCTGTGGAATTATGGTATAAGTAATTTACCCTGCTGTGTTCGTGATGCAGCATACCAGTTTTGGGCCAACACCCTTTACTAACGTCTGATCTCCATCCAGTGACGCGATAGACTTCGGTCAAGGCGGATCTGATGGGTACGACAAACCTGCCTATGCAGGTTCAAAACTCAGCGGCACACGGCACGGCGGGGTCGTTTGTGACCCCAAATAATTCAGAGTCACAATTCCAATTGACGCCCTGTAAAGGGTGTTCTTCATATCCCGGAAAAAGCGAGGCGACGCCTGTTGAGCTAAGAATTGTCCGACACTTTTCTTTGCCTTTTTGACAGACAATGGCTGATTTGTCTCGTTTTTCGAAGGTCGATCCAAATTGGGTCGACCTTTTCTATGCTTTGAGAAATGCCTTAACTGGGAAGGTCGGGTTATAATTTCTCTGTACATGTCTCGCTGACTGATTTGATGCACCTGATCAAATCGGGTAAAACCCTGGACAGGGATGCCGCCATGAAACTTTTCGCGTATTTGCCACTGGAGACCCGGCGAAGGCTGAAACGCCGGCTCTCAGGTTTTTTATTTTTCTGTGTCCTGCTGTTAACTGCCTGTGGGCCCGGATCCCTGGCTGCGGACCGTCTGCCATGGGTTGGGGATGCCCCGGTCTTATTTAAAGACGATTTCTCGCATCAGAGTGGGGGCTGGTCAACGCATGCCGATTCGAGCAGCTTCTCAGGATATGATCAGGATGGATTTCGATTGTCCACCAGCATCCCCAATTATCAATTTTGGAGCGTCCCAGGCCTGAATTTTCAGGATGTCCTGGTGTATACCAAAGCAAGAAAAATCAGCGGGCCGGAAAACAACTTGTTTGGTGTGATCTGCCGCTATCAAAACCCGAACAACTTTTATGCTTTGGTGATCGGCTCAGACCAATACTACGGGGTGTTCAAGATGCTGGACGGCGAGTTTGGATTGATCGGCCGGCCGACCATGGATTATAGTGCTGCGATCCAGACAGGCGACCGCGATAACGAAATTCACGCCTTATGCCAGGCAGAAAACCTGGTTTTAATCGTCAACGGATCAAAATTAATTGCGGTCCAAGATGATTCTCTCAGTTCAGGTGATGTGGGGTTGATCGCCGGGAACTTTGATGAGCCGGGCATCAACATCCTGTTTGATAATCTTATTGTGGTTAAACCTTAAATCAACAATCTGCCATATGAAAGTCTTTCTTGATGTCATTGGGTGTCGATTAAACCAGAGTGAAATGGAGGGGATTGGCAATGTCTTCCGCGCCCTGGGGCATAAAATCGTTGCTGATCCATCCCAGGCCGACCTGGCGATCGTTAACACCTGCGCCGTGACGGTCAAAGCTGCCGCCGATTCCCGCAAGAAATTGCGCCGGGCAGCCCGCCAGGGCGCCCCCCAGGTGATTGCAACCGGCTGCTGGGCGACTTTGTATCCCGAGGAAGCCCTGAACCTGGAAGGTGTGACCGGCGTGGCCGCAAATACAGAAAAAGAGGGCCTGGTCTCAACCCTCACCGGGGCGGCGCCCAGGGAGATCGCCTCCCTCAACCTGGCGCGGGAACCCCTGCCGGGCGACCGGGCTCGCACACGTGCGTTTATTAAGGTACAGGAGGGCTGCGACAATCACTGTACGTATTGCCTGACCCGGCTGGCTCGGGGAAGATCTCGTTCCCGGCCGCTGGCGGATATCGGCAGGGATATTGACATCGCTTTAGCGGGTGGTGTGCAAGAGGTGGTGCTGACCGGCGTGCAATTGGGCGCCTGGGGAAGGGACCTGCCAGAACAACGTTCCTTGAGCCATCTATTGGACGGCATCCTTACCCAGGGGGGATTTTCAAGACTGCGTCTTTCTTCGATTGAGCCCTGGGATTTTGATCTTGGGCTGTTAGCTTTCTGGCGCGATGAACGCATGTGCCGCCACCTGCATATCCCACTGCAATCAGGGGATGATCGTGTCTTAAAGGCGATGGGACGGCCAATTTCCACCCAGGCCTACCGCCAACTGGTCGATGGGATCCGCGCCGCAATCCCTGCTGCGGCCATCACCACCGATGTGATCGCAGGTTTCCCCGGTGAAACCCAGCAGGAGTTTGAGAACACAAAAGCGCTGATACACTCGTTGGAATTTTCCGGGGGGCATGTTTTTACCTACTCCCCTCGTGAGGGCACCCCGGCATATAAGCTAAAGGCGCGCCTCCCGGTAAAGACCGCCAAAGCGCGGAATGCAGACCTGCGCCGTGTATTTCGTGAAACAGGCACTGCTTTTCGCAGGAAGTCTCTGGGGAGTGACCTGTTGGTGTTGTGGGAATCAGGCCTCAGAAACGAGGGTGAAGGATGGCGGCTGTCGGGGCTGACCGATAATTACCTGCGGGTGTATGCCCCTTCCCGGCAAAAACTTTGGAACCAATATTCACTCGTCAGGATCGAATCCGACATTCCCCAAAGGGCGGCCCTGGAGGGAGTCATCCTTTGAGCCACGGCCACCTGGTGCGCTGTTATGGTTGCGAGCGATCCTGGGGAGCCATTTGCAAAT
>CAZLEK010000059.1:0-14863 GCA_964558525.1 uncultured Candidatus Brevefilum sp. | reverse complement strand
CATTAGGATATTTTTTTACTCTTTACCATATAGTTTACCAGGCTGAGCAGTTACAGATTTGCTTGGAAATTAGCTAATCATCAAGGAGATTCAGTTTGCTTTCACCCATTGATGCTGTTGCTCTGTTCATTAACATCGTCTTTGGTCGTTCAAAGCGGAAAGAAATCACGTGCGTAAAATCAGCTGATTGATTTCAATCCCAATCAACAAATCTCCAACGCTTTGCAAACAGGAATCATGCTTTAGGTTTTGATCGATTCGATAGAATGAGACTTGATCAACATGATCGATAAAAGAAACGCAACAATCAATATCGAAAGGAAACAAGATGGATCTCTCAAGGATAATGAAAGCCAAATGGAACCAACTGCGCGGCAAGGCCAAAGAAAAATGGGGTGAATTGACCGATGATGATCTGGATAAGGTTGAAGGCCAATTCGACCAGCTGGTCGGCGTGGTCCAGGAAAAATATGAGATGAGCCGATCAAAAGCCGAAGCTGAAGTTAATGAATTCCTGACAAGCGAGAATTAATTCCTCAGCTGCTAGGGTAATCGCAAGCTCCCCAAGAAAAGATATGATTGAAATTCTTTTTATCCGAAGCGTTATCGATGGTATCTCTTCCCAACTTACCGCTCTCGCCGACGGGGACGTCGGCGAAAAAACGAATTTTTAAAGGCAGATTTCTCTATTTTTGCGATTGCCCTGCACAACTGCGGGAAAATTTGACAGATAAAACCTGAGTGTGGTAGGATATCGCCAGGTAAACAAATATCAATGACAGTTGAACGGGGAGCCTGGTGAGCCAGGCTGAGAGGAGGACGATGGTCCTCGACCCGCAAGACCTGATCCGGGTAATGCCGGCGGAGGGAAACGATTGTTTATAACCAACACCCTCCGCTCAAGGAAGGGTGTTTTTATGTCCCCTGATCCAAAAAATATTGTCTTATTTGCCAACGGCCCCCTGCCGAATCCAAGGGCCGCGTCATCCTCGATCCAATCGGGCGATTTCCTGATCGCCGTGGATGGCGGCCTGCATCACATGATGAGTCTGGGCCTCAGACCCAACCTGATCATCGGCGACCTGGACTCTGCTGACCGGGACTTGATCCAGTCTCTGAAGAAAGAAAACCTCGAGGTTCGCCAGCATCCCGCAGAAAAAGACCAGACCGACCTGGAGCTGGGAATCGCCGCGGCGCTGGAACACCAGCCCAAGAGCATCCGCATCTTCGGCGCGTTGGGCGGCCGGATCGATCAGACCCTGGCCAACATCTTCCTGCTCACCAAACCGGAGCTGGAAGAAGTTGATATCCGCCTTGTGGATGGCGAACAGGAAGCCTTCCTGATCCGGGATTCCGCCCGAATTAATGGGCAACCCGGCCAGCGTGTTTCACTCCTACCCCTGCAAGGACCGGTGAGGGGCATCCGCACCCAAGGACTGAAATATCCCTTGGAAAGAGAAACCCTCCACCCAGACCGCTCTCGCGGGATCAGCAATGCGATGCAGGCGCCGTCTGCGTCCATTGAAGTAGAGCAGGGATGGCTGCTTTGTATTCACGAATTTTCAACCAACACCTCCTGAAAGGAGGGGTACTGCTTATGAATCTCAACCGAAACCTTGTTTTCAGCCTTGTGCTGATGGTCCTGGCTGCCGCCTGTACACCGCAACCGACCCAGGCGCCCTCCGAAAACGAAACACCAACCGAACCGCGCAGCCTGACCGTTATGACCCACGACTCCTTTGCCGTCAGCGAAGACCTGGTGACGCAGTTCGAATCAGAAAACAACGCCACCATCAGCTTCGTACGCAGCGGTGATACCGGATCTGCCCTTAACCAGGCGATCCTGTCAAAGGACTATCCCATTGCCGATGTTTTTTACGGCGTGGACAACACTTTTCTGACACGGGCCTTGGAGGAGGGCATCTTTGAGCCTTATGAATCCCCCCTTCTGGATCTGATCCCGGATGAATTTAAGGTCGATCCGGACCACACCGCCCTTCCGGTGGATTACGGCGATGTCTGCATCAATTATGATAAATCCTACCTGGAAGAGAACGACCTGGCTGTACCAGTCACCCTTGAGACGCTCACCGAAGCACAGTATCAAGGACTGCTGGTGACTGAAAACCCAGCCACCTCTTCTCCCGGCCTGGCATTTTTAATGGCCACGATTGCCCAGTTCGGTGAAGATGGTTACCTGGAATACTGGTCAGCGCTGCGAGAAAACGGCCTGGTGGTGGTCAGCGACTGGGAAACCGCTTACTACACAAATTTCAGCGGCTCTAGCGGACAGGGACCGCAACCCTTTGTCGTTTCCTACGGATCCAGCCCTGCGGCGGAAGTCTATTTTGCAGAAGATCCGCCAGAGGAAGCGCCGACGGCCTCCATCATCGGACCCAACACCTGTTTCCGCCAAATTGAGTTCGTGGGCATCCTGAAAGGCACAGAAAACCGTGCCCTGGCAGAGGCCTGGGTCGATTTTATGCTCAGTGTCCCCTTCCAGGAAGACATCCCTTTGCAAATGTTCGTCTTCCCCGTCAACCCGGAAGCGGAGCTGCCCCAGGTTTTCATCGACAACGTCCAGATCCCAGACCAACCGGCTTCCCTGCCCATCGAACGCATTGATCAAAATCGGGAGATCTGGATCGAAGCCTGGACCGAAACCGTTCTGGATTAACCCAATTGAGGCCAAAACTGCGGCATTGGTTTAAACATCCCACCTGGCGGGCAGTGCTCTTCTGGCTGCTGCCCGCCGTCTTTTTGGGTTACTTCTTTTATCAACCCCTGATCGCCCTGTTCAGCCTGATCACCTCCCCGGAATGGGATTTCAGCCTGTCCGGGCTGGCCTGGGGCAAGCTTTGGGACCCGCTCGGGTTCACGCTGTTCCAGGCGACCCTTTCCACCCTGCTGACCCTCGTCATCGGGCTGCCTGGCGCCTGGTTGTTTGCGCGCTTCAGCTTCCCTGGCAAGAAAGTCCTGAAATTATTAACGACCCTGCCGTTCATCCTTCCAACCGTGGTGGTCGCCGCCGGATTTAATGCCCTCCTGGGGCCGCGCGGCTGGGCCAATTTGGGGCTGATGGCCCTGTTTGATTTAGACGCTCCGCCGATTGCCTTTCTGAACACCTTTTGGGCCATCCTCACTGCGCATGTGTTTTATAACACCACCATCATCATTCGCGTGGTCAGCAATGCCTGGGCAGGACAAAATATTCGCCTGCGGCATGCCGCCACGGTTCTGGGCGCCAGCCCCTGGAAGGTATTCAAAGAAGTCACCCTGCCATTACTGCGGCCATCAATCCTTTCGGCGACACTCCTGGTGTTCCTGTTCAATTTCACCAGCTTCGGCGTGGTCCTGATGCTGGGCGGCCCGCAATTTGCCACCCTTGAAGTAGAGATCTATATCCAGGCGCTCCACCTCTTGAACCTGCCCCTCGCGGCGGTGCTGTCTATCCTGCAGTTGGTCTTCACCCTGGGGATCACCATTGGCTACAACCGGCTCTCGGGGTTGCGAGACATCGCTGTGGCGCCCCGCTCCCAGCAGATCGGCCTTCGAAAGCCAAAAACCATGCTCGAACGCCTGGTGATCCTGGTCTTGGTCGTCAGCCTTTTCAGTCTGCTGGTGGCGCCGCTGGCCTCCCTGGTATTGCGGTCTTTTGTGAAACTGGAAGCCAATCGCGGTGAACGCGGCGAAATTCAACGCGGGTTTACCCTGCGCTATTACCGCGAACTGGGGGTCAACCGGCGGGGGTCATTGTTTTATGTCCCGCCAATTGCTGCCGCGCGCAACTCCTTCCTGTTTGCGCTGATCACCATCGGAATCACCTTGTTTTTAGGCTTATTGGTGGCTTACGCCCTGAAGCAGCGAACACACATCAATGAAATCCTCGATCCGCTGTTGATGCTGCCCCTGGGAGCCTCAGCGATCACCCTGGGTCTGGGGTTCATCATCGTCTTCAACCGGCCCCCCTTCAGCAATCTCGATTTTCCAATCCTCCTGCCAATCGCGCACAGCCTGGTGGCGCTGCCTTTCGTGGTCCGCACCCTGGGCCCCGCGCTGCAAAACATCCCCCCCTCGCTGCGCAATGCCGCCCGGGTGTTGGGCGCGTCCCCCTTCCGTGTCTGGCGAGAAGTAGATCTGCCCCTGATCGCCCCGGCCATCCTGGTAGGGATGATCTTTGCGCTGACCATCTCCCTGGGCGAGTTTGGGGCGACGACCTTTCTGAGCCGCCCAGATTACCCCACCCTGCCCATCGCCATTTTCCGGTATATTTCCCAGCCCGGCGCTTTGAATTACGGTCAGGCCCTGGCCATGTCCACGATCTTGATGGCTGTCTGCGCTGGGGGTATTCTTCTAATCGAAAGATTGCACCTGCCCGGGAGGGACTTGTTTTAATGCTCACCGTTAAAGAAATCGAAAAAACCTACGAAGGCCAACCGCTGCTGAAAAAGGTCTCCTTTGAAGTCAACCAGGACGAGACCATCTGCCTGCTGGGGTCCTCTGGCAGCGGCAAGAGCACCCTCCTGCGGATCATCGCCGGGTTGGAGGACGCGGAAGGGGGGCAGATTTTATGGAAAGGGAAATCGCTCTCAAAGACACCCGCCCACGAACGCCATTTCGGTCTGATGTTTCAGGACTATGCCCTGTTCCCCCACCGAAACGTGTCCGAAAACATCGCCTTCGGCCTGCGCATGCAGGATCAGCCCAGGGAAGAAATCCAAAAACAGGTGCAGAAAGCGCTTGAAACCATTGGCATGAGCGGTTTTGCTCACCGGCGGGTTACCGAACTCTCCGGCGGTGAACAGCAGCGAGTCGCCCTGGCACGCGCCCTGGCGCCTGCGCCGCGCCTGCTGATGCTGGACGAACCCCTGGGAGCCCTGGACCGCACCTTGCGGGAACAGCTCAGCCGGGAACTGCGCCGCATCCTGCGAGAATCAAAAGTGCCGGCTATTTATGTCACCCACGACCAGGAAGAAGCCTATGCCATCGCTGACCGCCTGCTCCTGCTGCATAACGGGATCATCCTGCAAAGCGGCCGCCCCCACGAGTTTTATCATCACCCGCGCAACGTTTGGGTGGCGGAATTTTTCGGCCTGGGGAACTTAATTAAAGGAAAGGTCATCCAAAACGCCCCACTGGAAGTCCAAACCGCGCTGGGGACGATCCAGGCCGGGTGCGATCAAACCCCACCAGATCAAGGCCAGGAAACAACGCTCCTATTCCGGCCCACACAGGCTCATAGAAAGTTTGGGGACTATCCAAACCAGGTTGCAGGGCAGGTTCTCGATCAGGTTTTTCAGGGAGAAAACTACCGGGTCACCCTCCGGATCAATCCAGAAATCCCCTTCTTTAACCTTGTGCTTGCGGAACCTGTTGAGATTGGTGAGACACTCACTGTGGGCTACCGCGCCAGCGATGTCCTCTGCCTGGCCAATGGAGACCAGAAAGAATGACCATCCAGCAGCAAACCCTGATCATCGTCAAATTAAACCTACAGCGTGAGGAAACCTGGCGGTATGAAGGCCGCATGCTAAAAAAAGATCGGGAAGGGCTCATCATCGAAGCCTTTTTCAACCGGGAAGACCTGCCCTTTCATGGATTGATCCTCAAGAAAAATGACCGCTTTGTGGAGCGCTATTTCTACACCCGCTGGTATAACATCTTTGAGATCCATGACCGGGAGGATGATCGACTCAAGGGCTGGTACTGCAATGTAACCTGCCCGGCGGAGTTCAGCCCTGGGAAAATCGCCTATGTCGACCTGGCTTTGGATGTGCTCGTTTATCCCAATGGGGATTACCTGGTCCTCGATGAAGAAGAATTCACCGAGCTTCCCCTGGACCCTGCTACTCGAAAAAAGGCGCGCCAGGGATTGCTGGCATTGACCCAATTGGCCTCAGAGAACCGCCTCCCAGAGACTGTTCAGTAAAAACTGAGACGCGGTAATAGCGCCTCTGTAACCAGAATAAAGATTAATATGCTTTAAATCAGGCTGAGCAACGGGCTGAAGTAATAATAAGGATCCACAGTAAAAGTGGCAATGCCGATGATGATCGCCGCCAGGATCACAACACAACAGCAGCAAATGATGATCACCGCAGCAATCCCCAGGATGATCCACAGCGTCCGGCCGCCCTTCTGTTCTGAAGCATCAGCCATTTCATAAGTTTCTTCCGTCATTGCTTCCTCCTAATAAATACCGATCGGTTACACCTGGGATCAGTACCCCCCATTGATGTATGGAATGATGAGCAGAGGTACAGCGACGACCCCAAAAGCCGTCAGCAGGCTCATGATCACAATAAACACCGTCAGACAGATCCCGATAATACTCATGGCTATATTGATCCAGCCGAGGATCATCCCCCACCGGGCCAGGCCCTCACCGCTCAAGGCTTCCGGATTTTGCTGGATTTCCTTTTTAGCAAGATTGCCGGTGATGATCGCAGCGATGGCCCCCAGCAAGGGGACCACAAAATAGCTGGCAATCCCCAGCACCAGGCTGACCACCGCCAGGGAAGAAGTTTGCGGTCCGTAAAGATTGGTTTCGTGTGGGGTGATCTTCTCTCCGGTCATTGAATTCCCATTTTTTTTACCTGCCAAAGGCGATCTGAAGCCAGGAAGCGTTAAAACCCGCCCTCAAATAACGGCGCCAGGAATAAGGGCAGTGTGATCCCGCTGATGGCCAGGATAAAGAACAAAAAACCAAGGCAGATGCCTGCGAAACTGACCGCCAGGTTGATCCAACCAAGGATCTTGCCCCAGGTGGCCATCCCGCTTCCGCTGAGGCGTCCTCGAGATTGCCTGATTTCCTTCTTGGCCATATTGCCCGTGATGATCGCCGCGATCGCACCTAAGAGCGGCACAATGAAAAAGCTGGCGATCCCAGAGATCAAACTGATCACAGCCAGTGATGAGTTTCGCCGATCATAAGGATAAGGATCTTGTGAATATTGGTTTTGGTTTGTCATTTAGGTCTCCCAGATAATAAAGAATTCTTACGATTTTAGGGGCTGGGGGGCTGCCGCAATGTCCGCCGAGTCAGCCACCAGATGATCCAGATGGCGAGTAATAACAGCACGATCCCCACCACGATCGGCAGCACCACCGAAAGCACGGATAAGGTCGTCGAAACCACATCCTCCAGAATGCTCACGGGCACATTGGCTGTCCCGCCAGTGGTGGCTGTGATCGCCGGGCGTACGGCTGCCGCCTTGACGGCGTGCACGCTTCCGGCCACCAGCAGCCCCGCGGCAATCGAAACAATCGGGTGGATCTCGGTGATGACTTTTGCGCTGGCGGCAAACAAGACCGCCCCGGCCGCGGGCCGTATAAAGGTTTGGATGACATCATTGATGTGGTTGACAGCAGTCACTTTATCGGCAAAAAATTCAACCAGTGACAGAAGGGCCAGCAGGCCGATGATCCACCAGCTTTCCAGCGCCTGCCAGGGCTCTGCCAGGGTGATCAGATTGGTGAAACGAGCCAACAGTGAAACCACCAGCAGGGGAATATAGGCATTCAAGCCGGCGCTTGCTGAAAGGCCAAAAGCAGCTAAAATATCCATGGTTGAAATATCCTTTGAATTGATTCTCCTACCTTTATTATAGCGGAAAATGAAAGCAGATTGAACCCTCCCCAGGTGCCCGTCCACAAGTAGCGCACCAGGCTGATCGCCCCGATCTGGACCAGGGCAATCATGTATCCGCCCGTGAGCGGCATGAACAACTGGCGGAAGCGCAGATAGGTGTTTTCCCGCTTAAAGATCAGCACCAAAGCCACACTGTAAACCATGATCAAAAGCATGAGCACGCCGCCGGCGCTCAATAAAGCCAGGGGGTACAGGACCACAGGGATCTCTGATAAGACCAGCAAATTCAATAACCCTGCAGCCAGCAGCAATCCACCCACCTGCTTCCAGCTGCCCAAAGAGGAAGCCTTTTGCCAGCGCTGGAACATGGACTGCACAAAGGTCGGCCACAAGATCCCAGCCACCGCCAGCCCCATCCCCGTCCCGGTCAGCAGGCGGGTCCAGTTCTGGGTTTGATACAGTGAGGGGATTTGCGGAACCAACATCAAAAAGGAATTGGCGCCGTCAAAAGCCCAGCTCAGGGCAAACAGGCCAAACAGGATCATCACCGGGATGGGCGGCATCTGGCCCTTCTTCCCCTGAACAGCCTGGTAGACCATGCCCAACAGGGCTCCCAGGAACATGCCCGAACAACGGGCGCACAAAGGTAAAGGACGATCGCCGAGATGGAACGACCGGGCTTCGATCCGGTGGCAGACAGCATAACCCACCGCATCCGCTTTTCCCAGCAAACCATGGGGGGTGAGAAACAGCCAGACGGCTGTCAGGAGGATCGCCGCGCCCAGCAGGACCCAGCGCCAGACAGGCGTTTGCTGTTTGTTTTGTTGCAATGGTTCTCTCATCGCTGCCCTTATGGGTTTGGTTTGTAAACGTGACAAGCGAGCATCCCTGCTTATATATCTACGAAAAAACGGACCCTGGGTTGCAAAAACCCAATCCTCGTCACAGCCGAAATTTTAAACTGATCCTCTTCAAGAAACCTAGGATGCCGGCTGTGCCAGTTTTTCATGGGCGGCAGCCAGCCATTCGATGATCCGGATATTCTGTGGGCAAACTTCTTCACACTCGCCACATTCGATACATTGGTCCGCCCGGGCTTCCGGTTTGAGGGGATTATTGTACGCCCAACGGGCATGCTCCCAGGCGTCGTAAGCGGCAGCATCGTTGTACATCTCAAAAATGGTGGGGATTTTCACGCCGTTCGGACAGGGCAGGCAGTACTCGCATTGGGTGCAGGGGATCGGAGCGAGAGATGCATAGGCTTTACGAGCCTCACCCACCAGCGCGTGGTCCTTCTCGGTCAATTTGCCAACTTCGGCTTCGTCCGCCAGGGCCAAATTTTCAGTCACATCCGACATCGTATGCATCCCGCTGATCGCCACCGAAACCTCCGGCTGGTCCCACAACCAGTGGAAGGCCCAGGCCGCCGGCGTCCAATTCCGGTCGCTCTTCGCCCAGACTTCAGCGACAGGGGCTGGTGGGGGGTTCTTGGCGATCCGGCCGCCGCGCAGCGGTTCCATCACTACCACAGCCAGCCCGCGGTCAGCGGCCAGCTTGAGCCCTTTACGGCCGGCCTGATAATCCACATCCGCAAAATTGTATTGGATTTGCGCCATGGTCCAGTTATCGTAGGCCTGGATGATCGATTCAAACACCGGGTATTCGTCGTGAAAGGAAAAGCAAAAGCCGCCGAACAGACCCTCTGCCATACACTTCTCAGCCCAATCCAGCACGCCCAGACCGTTAACTTTTTCCCAGGCGTTCTTATTGAGCGCATGCAGAAGATAAAAGTCAATAAAATCAACCTCCAGGCGCTTCATCTGCTCTTCCAATAAGCGGTCAAAATCAGCTTCCTGTTCGACTTTCCAGGTGGGCAGCTTTGTGGCTAATTTGACCTTCTCACGATAGCCATCCTTCAACACCTGGCCCACAAAGCGCTCACTTTGTTCCTGGTGATAGGGATAAGCCGTATCCACGTAATTGACCCCTTCATCAATCGAATGGCGGATCATCTCTGCTGCCAGGGATTCGTTGATCTTGCTGCTGTCGTCATCCAGAATGGGTAAGCGCATGGCCCCAAAGCCCAGGGCAGACACTTCCCAATCCAAAGAACCAAATTTTCGGAACTTCATCCTTGACCTCGCTGTCTGTTTTTGTGAACGCTCCCAAAATTATACCAGAGTGACCCGCCTGAGGCAGACGTAAAATAATATCGCCCTGACAGCCATCCTACAGGGCAATCGTAAGATCACCAAGAATACTTATGATTGAAATTCTTTATATCCGCAGGGTGATCGTTGGTATCTCTTCCCAACTTTCCGCTCTCGCCGACGTCCCCGTCGGCGAAAAAACGCCATTTTAAATGCAAATTTCTCTATTGAATGAATATTTACGCCTTCTTTACCCATTTCCCCGAAACGAGGACGTGTCGGGGAGCTATTTTTTTCAATACCGCTTAATTTGTGATTGCCCTTGCCCTCCTACACGCCGTTGACAAACCACCTGAGATGTGTGATACTTTAGCCACATTCACAGAAGGACCATCCTTCTCTCCTTCTCTGATAATTTGCAATCCCACGAAAAGAGGAGGTGGTGTACATGTTAGATAGTAGTAGTTACTTAACAATGGCTGTGGCACCCCTCCTCGGTAAGATTCGATAAGGGTGCTACGGCCTGAGCGAGATCGCCGCCCGTTTTACGGGCGGCTTTCTGGTTAAGCCTCGACAAATCCATCCCGCTGGGAGCCCTTTAAGTACAATCATTATATAAGGAGCACCTATGAGACAAACCCATATCTGGTGGATCCGCCGCGATATCCGCCTGCATGATAACCAGACCCTGGAGGCCGCACTTCGGGAGGGCGATCAGCTTCTTCCATTGTTCATCCTCGAACCGGAATTGATGGATCAGGCTGCGCCCAAACGCCGGGCCTTCTTGCTGAACGCCCTTTCCGATCTGGACCGACAGCTAAAGGCCCTTGGGAGCCGGCTGATTATCCGGCAGGGCCCGGCACAGGACGCCTTTAAGGATTTATCTGTAGAATTGGGCGAAATGACCCTTTTTGCGCATGAGGATTACAGCCCCTTCGCCCGGGAGAGGGATAAAGCTGTGGGGGAACGCTTCACCCTGAAGACCTTCCCCGGTGTGACCCTGCGGCGCCCCTCTACAATTCTAAAAGATGATGGCGACCCCTACATCGTTTACACACCTTATAAGAACAAATGGTATGAGTCCCATCTCCCAACGCCAGCTGACTGCCTGCCCGCGCCCGACTCCCTGCCGCCCCTACCTGAAGATATCGAATCCCTTGACCTGCCCTCCGCAAAACCCCTGGCAGATTTTCCAGGCACCGCTAAAGAGGCCCAGGACCGGCTGACCCAATTTACCAAGGAGGGGATCCACCACTACCAGAGCCGGCGCGACCGGATGGACCTGGACGGCACCTCCAAACTCTCCCCATACCTGCGTTTTGGGTTGATCTCCGTCAGAGAAGCCTTTGCCCAGGCGCAAATCGCCTTTCTCCAGGCGAAAGATGACCAGGATCGCGCCGAGATCCGCACCTGGATGGATGAACTGGTCTGGCGGGAGTTTTATATCGCCATCCTGTATCATTTCCCGCATGTTATGGAAGGCCCTTTCCGAGAGAAGTACCGGGATATCCCCTGGCGGGATGCCCCGGAAGACCTGCAGGCCTGGCAAAACGGGAAGACCGGTTTTCCCATTGTGGATGCCTGCATGCGCCAGCTCAAGCAAACCGGTTGGATGCACAACCGTGGGCGGATGATCGCCGCTTCGTTCCTGACCAAGGATCTGCTGATCAACTGGCAGGCGGGCGAAGATTGGTTCATGGCCAACCTGGTGGACGGCGACCCCGCCGCTAACAACGGCGGCTGGCAGTGGAGCGCTGGCACGGGCACCGACGCCGCGCCTTACTTCAGGGTGTTCAACCCCGTGCTGCAGGGGCAAAAATACGACCCGGATGGGGCCTTCATCGCCCGTTATGTGCCCTCTCTACAGAAATTGCCTATAAAATTCCGTCACGAACCTTGGAAGATGAGCGAAGCGGAAGCAAAAAAGTACGATTTTATCCCTGGCCAGGACTATCCCAAACGGATTGTGGAGCACTCTTTTGGCCGGGAGCGCGCCCTGGAAGCTTACAAATCCGCCACTCAGGGTGATTAAGCCCCTAGATCATGCCTGCTTTGCAACTTTCTCTTTCTTCTCTCGTATATTGAAATGAAAGGAGATTGACAATGTTTGGATTAATAAAAGGCTTTGTTGGTTTGATTGTCGGTTTGATCGAAGGCATTTTCGGTCTGGTGACCGGGCTGGTTGGCGGGGTCTTCGGGCTGGTCTTTGGCATCCTGGGCGCGGTCTTTGGCCTCCTGATCGCCATCGGCGTGCTGCTCTTCCTGCCAATCCTGCTCCTATTGATCATTTTCTAGGATCAAAATCAATTTTGAGATCAGAAATCAAAAGCTGCCCTTGGGTCCTGACCTGTGGGCAGCTGAGTTTAACTTGAGTTCATCGTCCGAACTCGCCAATCACCTCGTCGGCGGCAGCCCCAAGCGGGGATTCCCAGGAAACCTACCTAAACAGATAAAAGCATCGGTATTTATTGATTGTCCCCCAACGAGGACCTGGGGGGGAGCGGTTGATTCCGATCTCGCCGATGTTCTACGCTAATTCCAGGCTGCGGGGACCAATTCCCTTGCGATCTCAGGGACGTTCTCAGCGAGGCCCAAATTTTGGGCGGATTGGCTGGCAAGATTGCGGTCCTCAACGCACAATCTGCGGGCAGGCGCCGGATTCAGGCAGCAGGACCAACGGCCCGCAAACCCTGGCCAAACCGGCAGCCGCCTGCAGGATCAGCTCATCCCAACCAGCAATAAAATAAAATGGCCGGGGAACGTCGGCTTCACCGCGGTACCCATCCACCGCCAGGATCGCCCAGCCAACATCCTGGCGATCGCGGATCGTCACCTGCCAGGCGGCACGCCCCACCAGGTACTCAGTTTGCACACCGGTAAGCCCCTCCATCACACCCCTAATCTCTAGAGGCGTCGGGTACCGTCCTGGGGGCGCCTGATCAGGCAGGGACAGGCCGAATTGCGCCAGCCAGGAAACCGTAGCTGGGTTCTGCATGCATTCCAATAAAGTGACGGCCTGATATTGATAATGACCTGGCATGCCGGTCATTATACCGGGTCAGAAGACAATCGAATTCAACTCACGATCTAAAAATCTTACATCCCATTTCCCTGGCCAATAATGAGTATTATATATTTAAATCGTGTCTACTCAGGCATTATGCAAAAACTTAACACAATACCCTTTGGGCACGATGAGGACACGAAGTACACACGAAGAGCACAAAGAAAAAGAGTTTTCTACTAAAAATAATCATCATCTTCACTATTCCGGTTAATTTGTTTCCTGCGCAGGTTCCTCTTTCCTACACCTAAGGTTCAGTGAATGGCATTTGAACGCATCCGAAATATCACACCAGGATATCTATTTTTACTCTTCACCAAATTATTTATCAGGCTGAGCAGTTACTTTAAATCTACAAAAACCTGTACCTGACAGCAGACTTAAACCTGGCAGACTAGCTCACCATAATCTCAACCCATCCAGTACGTCCATCCGACTGGATAGCCGCTAAATGATACTGAGAAAAGGCACACAACACCTTTCCTGCTATAATTCTTTCAACGAGAAAGCGATCCATCATGAGCCTGAGAACCTATCTGCACAGTTTGCAGGAACAACACAGCTGCATCACGATCACCCGGCCGGTATCGGCCCGTTTACAGGCAGCCGGCCTGCTGAAAACCCTGGAACCGACCCCGGTCTTCTGCCGGCAAATGACCCAATCCCGTTTCCCCGTCATGGGGAACCTGTTCTGTTCCAAGGAATCCTTCGCCAACTATCTCAACATCCCCGTCCAGGAGATCATCCCCACCCTGACCGCGGCCATTGACGGGCATACCCCACCTGAGCGTGTCCCCCGAGCGCCCTGCCAGGAAGTCGTTCTGGAAAGCTCCGATCTGGATGCCCTACCGATCCTCTACCACTGCGAGGGCGACGGCGGTAATTACATCAGTTCAGGGGTGATGGTCGCCAGTCACCCCAAATACGGCCAGAACCTGGATTTTCACCGCTGCATGCAGTTCTCAAAAAATGAAATGGCTGTGCGGGTGGTCAAGTCCCGAAATTTTGACGCCTTCCTGCAGGACCTGGGGGCGGTCGACGTGGCAATTTGTGTGGGCGTTTCCCCGAACATCCTCGTGGCAGCGGCGACCTCAGTGGAGATCGGGCTGGATGAGTTGGAGATCGCCAACGCCCTGGAACCTTTTCAGGTGGTCCAGGCGCACAGCGCCAACCTGTGGATCCCCGCTGAGGCGGAATTTGTGATTGAAGGGACGGTCTACCGCGACCGGCGCCATGCGGAAGGTCCCTTTGTGGACCTGACAGAAACCCGGGATGTGATCCGCCAGCAGCCCGTCCTGGAGGTCAGGTGCATCACCCACCGCCGGGACGCCCAGTGGCACGCGCTGCTGCCGGGCGGCCTGGAGCACAAGCTGCTGATGGGCATGCCGCGTGAACCCACCATTTTTCGCGAGGTCAACCAGGTGGTGACCTGCCTGGATGTGAACATCAACCCGGGCGGCTGTTCCTGGCTGCATGCCATCGTCCAGATCAAAAAAGAACACCCGGATGATGGCAAAAAAGCCATTCAAGCCGCATCCCGCGGTCACCGCTCCTGCAAGCACATCTTCGTGGTCGATGAAGACATCGATATCTACGACCCGCTCTCAGTCGAATGGGCCATGGCCACCCGCTTCCAGGCGGACCGGGATTTGCTCATGCTCGGGCGGGAGCGGGGCTCCTCCCTCGACCCCAGCGCCACACCGGGGACCTACGAAACCTGCAAGGTTGGCTTCGACCTGACTGCCCCGCTCGAAACCAAGGGCAAGCATTTTAACAAAGCGGCCTTCCCCGCCATCAACCCTTCGGACTTCCTCGAATGAATCAAACCTGTTTTCCTCATCAACCCATATTGTTTGATTACCTTTCTCCACGCCCCAATCAGAATTCATCCAATCAACAAATCTGGGGGGGTGTGAGACCATTCACCAATCACAATTCACCATTCAATTTGTCTACTTCACCATGCACCTAACCTCAGAAGAACACTCCCTCCTCGCCGGCGTGGCCGGCCCTGCCGCCCAAAAGGCCATGCGCATCCTGGAGACCCTGGGCCGCATC
>CAZLEK010000058.1:0-14873 GCA_964558525.1 uncultured Candidatus Brevefilum sp. | reverse complement strand
GCACATTTTCCGTCAGGTTGTAGAAGTCCTTCAGCATCGACACCGCTTTGGGCATGCCTAGGATCTGAACGTTCGGCGCGATCTCCCGCAGCCGGGTCAGGGCCCCGCTGTGATCGGGTTCCATGTGGTTGATGATCACATAGTCCAGGTCTTGTAAATCCAGGATCTCGCTGACCTGGGCAAGGTACTCGTCGCTCAACATCTCCTTGGTAAGGTCGATCAGGGCGGTTTTATCATCGCGGATCAGGTAAGAATTGTAAGAGATACCCTCCCGTCCAATTGGCCAGAGGCCCTCGAACAATTCTGTAACCCGGTCATTGACGCCAACCCAGAAGAGTCCCTCACGGATTTCAATCGGCTTCATACAACCTCCCCTCAGGAGACCAGTTCACGGACCTTATCAAGCTGGCCTTCACTGCCCAGGTAACGGTTTTTCTCAGCGATGAAATTGGCGTATTCCTGCATGAAAACCTTGCCGGGTTTGCGCAGGTCGAAGACCTCCGGATGATCGCGGAACATCTCGCGGTGCACGCGGGTCCACACCAGGCGGCCGTCGGTATCAATGTTCACCTTGGTGACGCCCAGTTTTGCAGCCTGCTTGAACTGACCTGCGTCCACACCTTTGGCGCCTTTAATCTTGCCGCCGGCTTCGTTAATGCGTTTGACCTCTTCCTGGGGCACGGAACTGGAGCCGTGCATCACCAGGGGGAATCCGGGCAGTTCTTTTTGGATCTCCGCCAGCACGTCAAAGTGCAGCGATTGGGAACCGGAGAACTTGAATGCGCCGTGGCTGGTGCCGATCGCCACGGCCAGGGAATCGCAGCCGGAGCGCTCCACGAACTCTTTGGCCTGCCTGGGGTCGGTCAGCTTGGCGTCAGCCTCATCCACCTTGACGTGTTCTTCCACGCCGCCCAACTGGCCCAACTCAGCCTCAACAACGATGCCCTTGGCATGGGCTGCATCCACCACACGTTTGGTGATGGCGATGTTGGTCTCGAAGTCCTCATGGCTGGCATCGATCATCACCGAGCTGTAGAAACCGGATTCAATGCAGTCCATGCAGGCTTCTTCGTCGCCGTGGTCCAGGTGGACCGCAAAAACAGCCTCGGGGAAGATGTCGTCCGCGCTGCGGATCAGGCCCTCCAGCAGGTGTTTGTCGGTATAAGACCGGGCGCCCTTGCTGATCTGGATAATAAAAGGCGCATTGGACTGGAGGTTGCCGCGGAACAGCCCCACGCACTGCTCCAGATTGTTGATGTTATAGGCGCCGATGGCGTAGTTGCCATAAGCCGCTTCAAATAATTTCTTTGTCGTGACGATCATCATTATCTCCTTTGATCTGTTTTTTATCCATCAAGTGATGACAATTTCCAACCATCTATTATACCCACAAAACAGGAACGCTTTTTACGGCACCGCTGTCGAACTGCAAGTCGGCAGGGATGTTTTCTCAGGGCAATCGCAAGATCCCCACGAATCGTTATGAATGAAATTCTTTTTATCCGAAGGGCGATCGATGGTATCTGATCCGATTTTTCTGCTCTCGCAGACGTCCTCGTCGGCGAAAAATCGCCATTTTTAAACCCAAATTTCTCTATTGAATCAATATTGACGCTTTCTTACTCAATTCCCCACAACGAGGACGTTGCGGGAGTCAATTTTTTCAACATCCCTAACTTTGGGATTGCCCAGGACGTTTTCTTTATCTTTGAAGATTTTGCTGTTAAAATAGATTAAGCACCACACCCTATCACCGGAGAACCAATGCTTCCCGAAACACTGGAAAAAAGAAAACACCCTGTCACCCTGATCCATCACGCCGCCAACTGCCATCACAAAGCGCCGCCCGGGTCGCTGAGCGCCCTCAAAGCCTGCCTGGAGGCCGGCGCGGCCGTAATTGAAATTGATGTGATCCCCCTGGCAGATGGCAGCTTTGCCCTGCTCCACGACCAGTATCTGGAAGAGGAAACCAGCGGCGAGGGGCGGGCGCCGGGCATGGCCCGCGGCCAGATCGAAAACCTGACCTACAAAGTGAAGGGCGAGATCACCGGAGAAAAAGTGGGGTTCCTGGAAGACGCCATTGACCTGCTCAAAGCCCATCCAGAGACAAACTGCTTGCAATTGGACCTCAAACCCTTCACGCCTCTCACCCGGGCCGTCCTGCGAGGCTTTTTGGATTTGTTGGCGCCGGTCAAGGACCGCATCCAGGTGACCTCGGTGGCGGATTGGGCGGTGCGTTCGCTGGCCCGTTTTGCCCCGGACCTGGCCCTGGGTTTTGATCCCTTACTCTATTTAGACCTCGAAAGTGAGGATCCAAGACCGCCGGAGGTGCCGCCCTTCCGGGTGGGGGCCTACGGCCTGCGGGACGATCATCCCCTCTCCGCCTATGAATGGGGCCCCTTGGGCGACTATTTCGCCGCCCGCGCCGGCGCCTTATTGGTGCAAGCGCCGGAAGGCTGCGACTGGTACATCCGGGCCGAACTTCTGAAAATGGCCTTCGATGCCGGTTTTGATTGGATCAATTTCCTGCATCAAAATGGCTCCAGGGTGGATGGTTGGACGATCGATGTCACCCATCCAGGCCAGATTGAGCTGGCCCGGTTCCTGGTGGAACACGGGGTGGATAAGTTAACCACCGATACGCCCTCACGCCTGGCGGAGCAGCTCCTCTCTGGGTCTCACTTTTGACAACACTTCCCCCCAAAAGGGATTCGTGCTATCATGTCTGACGTTTAGCAATTGAGGACAAAACTATGAATTTTTTGATCACAGGCGGCGCCGGCTTTTTGGGCGCGGCTTTAAGCAATCGATTACACCGCCAGGGGCACCATGTACGTGTGCTGGACGATCTCTCCACCGGGGACCCGGAGGCATTAGACCCGGCCGTTCATTTCACCCGGGGTGATATCAACGACCGCCCCAAACTCTGGACACTGCTGCAGGACATCGACGTTGTCTATCATTTGGCGGCGAGGGTTTCCGTGCCCGAGTCGGTCCTCTTTCCGCGCGATTATAACGAGGTCAACGTTGGCGGCACGGCCACTTTGATGGAAGCCGCCCGGGATGCCGGCACGCCGCGGGTGGTGCTGGCCTCTTCCGGCGCTGTCTATGGCGATCAGCAAGGCCCCATGCTGACGGAAGAAATGCCGCCCAAACCCCTCTCCCCTTATGCTGTCTCCAAGCTGTCATCGGAATGGTACGTTCGCACCATCGGCGAGCTTTCAGGCATTGAAACCATCTGCCTGCGGATCTTCAACGCCTACGGACCCGGCCAGCGCATCCCACCAGCCCATCCGCCTATCATCCCCAATTTTATCCGCCAATCCCTGCAGGATGGCACCCTGGTCTTCCATGGCGACGGCAACCAGACCCGCGACTATGTTTATGTTGACGACGTGACCAACGCCATGGTATCGGCAGGGACAGTGGATGGATTGGATCAACCCATCATCAACGTGGGCAGCGGTACCGAGACCAGCGTGCGGGAACTGGCCCAATTGGTGATTGAGATCACCGGCGGCGACCCCGAGGAGGTCTATAACCCGCGCGTCGGCGGCGGGGTCTCGCGGATGTGCGCCGACCTTTCCCTGGCCAAAGAAAAACTGGATTATGTCCCCTTGATCCCGCTGGATAAAGGCCTCCGGTTAACCATCGATAAAGACCCGCAGTTTAAGAACGGCTCCTAGGGCATGTAAGGCGCTGGGTTTGGTAAATGATCTGTCAATTTGAAGCATCATTTTCCTGCCTAAGGTATTGGTTTGAAGGCATGAAAGCGCCTTCATGATATTGGATACGCCTCCAAAAGGATCAATTTAAGCTGATTCTGGTTTCAACTCGGTCGGTTGGTCGGCTGGGCTGACAAACCTGACCCACATCAATCCTCCAGATTAATCAAGTAAAATAACAGCATGTCAATCCTACAGCGCGAGTTTTACAACCGCCCGGCGCTGGATGTTGCCCGGGATCTGTTGGGCTGCCGCCTGGTGCGGTCTGTAAACGGCCAACAGATGAGCGGTTGGATCACCGAAACCGAAGCCTACCAGGGCGAAGACGACCTGGGCTGCCATGCCGCTGCTGGCAAAACGTCCCGCACCGCGGTCATGTACGGTCCGCCGGGGTATGCCTACGTCTACTTTACCTACGGCATGCACTGGCTGCTCAACGCCGTCACCTCACCGGAAGGGAAGCCCGCTGCGGTGCTGATCCGCGCCATTCAGCCCGAAAAAGGCCTCCATGCCATGATGGAAAACCGGCCCTACAAAGCCCAAAAGCCCGGCTGGACGGACGGGCCAGCCAAGCTCACCCAGGCGCTGTCCATCGATGGGAAGTTGAACACCAGCGACCTGTGCAGCTTTGAAGCAGGGTTGTGGATTGAAGCCGGCCAGGAAATCCCCGAAGAAAAGGTGTCCCAAACCGCCCGGGTGGGGTTGAATTCCGTGCCGGAACCCTGGCGATCGATCCCCTGGCGGTTTGTGGCCGAAGGGGGCAGCCTGCATGGATAAAAATACTCAACTTTACCAGCAGCTCTATACCATCCGCCGCTTCGAGACCCTGCTGCTGGAGCAGTTCCCCACCGGGATCTTCGCCGGCACCACCCACACCAGCCTGGGGCAGGAGGCCAACGCAGTCGGCGTCCTTTCGCACCTGCAAGAAAAGGATGTGGTGGTCAGCAACCACCGCTGCCACGGCCATTTCCTGGCCTACGGCGGCGATCCGCAGGCCCTCTACGCGGAATTGATGGGCAAGCCTTCGGGCGTTTGCGGCGGCGTGGGCGGCTCGCAGCACCTGCACTGGCGCAATTTCTATTCCAGCGGCGTTCAGGGCGGGACGGTGGCCATGGCCGCTGGAATGGCCCTGGCGGAGAAGCGTGCTGGCGCCGGCGCGGTCGTGGTGGACTTTTTAGGCGACGGCACCCTGGGCGAGGGTATTGTCTACGAGAGCCTGAACATGGCTGCTCTGTGGGATCTGCCGGTCCTGTTCGTGTTGGAGCACAACCACATTGCTCAAACCACACCCAGCCGCCTGACGATATCGGGGGAGGTCGCCGCCCGGTTCGAAGCCTTCGGCATCCCCACCACCTGGCTTGACACCAGCGACATCCTTGAGATCGAACCCCAAGCCGGTGCGCTGCTTGAGAAGGTGCGAAAGAAAAACTCCCCGCAGGCCCTGATCCTCGAAACCGCCCGTCTGGGCACACACTCCAAGGGTGACGACACCCGCACCCCCGAGGAACTGGAAATCCTGTGGGCGGAACGCGACCCCATTGTCATCCACGGGGCGCGCCTGCCGGAAGGGCAGCGCAACGCCGTTAACCTCGCCGTGGAAGAAAGGGTCCAAAGCGCTTTCCAGGCGGCACTGCAGGAAGGGGCAGCGCCATGATGGGCCGGAAACCGATCAGCGTGCTGGACTCCCTCAACGCTGGGCTGCACCAGGCCCTGGAAGCGGATCCGCAGGTCATTATTTTGGGAGAAGACCTGCTGGACCCCTACGGCGGTTCATTTAAAGTCACCAAGGGTCTGTCCAGCCGCTTCCCGGATCGGGTGATCCCCACACCTATCTCCGAGGCGGGGATCACCGGCATCGCCGGTGGGATGGCCCTGCGCGGCCTGCGCCCGGTGGTGGAGATCATGTTCGGCGACTTCAGCACCCTGATCGTGGATCAGGTGGTCAACCACCTGGCCAAGTTCAGGGGTATGTACGGCCAGGCGGTCAAAGCGCCGGTAGTGATCCGCACCCCGATGGGGGGACGTCGGGGGTACGGCCCTACCCACAGCCAGTCATTGGAAAAGCTCTTCCTGGGCGTGCCCGGGTTGACGGTGTTGGCCCCCTTCCACTTCCGAGGGGTCAGCAGCCTGCTGGGTGCACCGGGAGAATTGCTCACCCAGACCATCACCCAGAGCGATGCGCCGACCTTTTTCGTGGAACACAAACTGCAGTACCTGCTGAAACTTTTCACTGAGGCAGACCTGACAGAGCACACCCTGACCGAGCTCAAATCACCTGACGGGTATCCCTTTTACAGGCTGGCCCTCAAATCGGCGCCCAAACCGCAGCTGACCTTAACCGCTTACGGTTTCATGGCCCACCTGGCAATGGAAGCGATGCTGACCCTGGCTTACGAGCATGAGATCTTCTGCGACCTGCTGGTGCCTACCTGCCTGGCGCCCTTTGAGCTTTCGCCTCTGTTCGACGCCGCTGCTGGGACTGGTCGCCTGCTGACCCTGGAGGAAGGCGCCCTCTCACTGGGGTGGGGCGCAGAGGTGCTGGCGCGCACTGCCGAAGCCCTGGGGAGCAAACTGCGTCAATCAAGCCGTCTGGGGGGGGCAGAGAGGATCATCCCCGCCGCCCCCAGGTTGGAGGCGGAATGCCTGCCGGAGGCAGCGGATATTGTGAACAAAGCCCGAGAAATGGTGGCAGACCGTGGATAAACTCATTCCGATCCGAATCCCTTTGTTAAACGCCAACGAGCCGGAAGCCCTGCTGGTTTCCCTGGAAGCCGCTGAAGGTGATAAGCTCGCAGAAGATCAGGTGGTGGCGCTGATTGAAACCACCAAATCCACCGGAGAGATCCGGGCTGAGACGAGCGGGTACCTGGTTGGCCTGCGGTTTGCTGAAGGCGAACCTTTGCAGGCTGGCGACGTGCTGGCCTATATCGGCAGTTCTCCGGACGCACAGGATCCTTCTCTAACACCCTGGGCGCCTGCGGAAGACAACCTGACGCAGGCAAAGCGCGAACCCAATGGACTGCGGATCACCGTGCCCGCCCGGGAGCTGGCCGAACAGCACGGCCTGGATCTCGGCTCCCTTCCCCAGGGAGCGCTGGTCACCCGCCAGATGGTGGCAGACCGCCTGGCGGAAAAGCAGCCAGCACGGCCCATCCCGAAGGGCGAAAAGCGCCTGCTCGTTTACGGCGCCGGCGGCCACGGACGCTCGCTGGCAGCGCTGATTGGGGAACTGGAAGGCTACGAAATTGTGGGCTTTGTGGATGACGGCTACACGCCGGCTGACAGGGTTTTTGGGCTGCCCATCCTGGGGGGCGGTGGCGATCTGGTTGCCCTGGCTGAAGATGGCTTTCGCCTGGCGGTGAATGGTGTGGGTGGCATAGGTGATCTGGACTCCCGGCTTTCGGTCTACCAGCAGCTGCAAAGGGCGGGTTTCCACGTGCCTACCGTGGTCCACCCCACGGCCTGGGTCGAAAAAAGCGCCCAACTTGAAGACGGCTGCCAGGTCTTCCCTTTCGCCACTATCGGCACGCAGGTCAGGGTTGGTTTCGGCTGCATTATCAACACGGGCGTGATTGTCTCACATAACGTTGGTCTGGAGCGCTATGTGAACCTTTCCCCGGGTGCAACACTGGCCGGCGGCGTGGTGGTGGGTGCGCGAGCCCTGATCGGCATGCGGGCCACCGTCAACCTGAACGTGCGGGTGGGCGAGGGCGCCCTCATCGGCAACGGCGCAACTGTCAAAGCGGATGTGCCCAAAGGTGGGGTCGTCCCGGCCGGTACGATCTGGCCGCCCAGGCGCTGATCACCCACCAGGAAGATCTTATTTTATTAACAGAAAGGCCAATCGCATGCTATTTGGCAAAAACAAACCTGAAAAAACATTTACTGCCAGTTCTTCCACCCAGCGCGTCACTACGGTGCTGGGGCCAGGCATCAACTGGAAGGGTGACCTGCGGGGCAAGGGCGGTGTGCGGATTGAAGGCGCCCTCGAAGGGGAAATTGCCGTGCGCGGCCTGGTGATCATCGGTGAAACCGGTCGGGTGACCTGCCAGAGCTTTGAAGCCGACACCATCATTGTGGCCGGCGCGGTCAGAGGACAAATCCTGGCCAAAAAATTGGAGATCCGCGCCACCGGCCGGGTCTACGGTGATGTGACCACCCAATCTTTTTCGACGGAAGAAGGGGCCTTCTTGCGCGGCAAGGTCACCATGGAAGAAGAAATCTCTTTGCCGGACCTGCCGTCTCAAACGGAAGACTCCGGTGAAGAGGAACCAACCACACAAGAAAACGAGGCCTGATCCATGCGTATGTCCCAGATGTTCAGTTCCACCCTGCGTGAAGAACCCGCCGAAGCCGAAATCGCCAGCCACACCCTCCTGCTCAGGGCAGGGTTTATCCGCCAGCTGGGGGCCGGGATCTTCTCCTACCTGCCGCTGGCCCGCCGCGCCATGAACCAGATTGAGACAATCATGCGCGAGGAGATCAACGCCATCGGCGGCCAGGAGCTGACCATGCCGGTGGTCCACCCCGCCGACGTCTGGCAGGAGACCGGCCGCTGGTCCCAAATTGGCGCGGAGATGGCCCGCTTCAAAGACCGCACTGAGCATGACATGGTCCTGGCTATGACTCATGAGGAAGTCGTGACCGACCTGGCCCGTCGGGAGATCCAATCCTACCGGCAGCTGCCCCAACTGATCTACCATATCCAGACCAAGTTCCGCGACGACCCGCGCCCCCGCGCCGGGCTGATCCGGGTGCGTGAGTTCACCATGCTCGACAGCTACAGCCTGGACCGGGATTGGGAAGGGCTGGACGCTCAATACCGAGCCCATTACGAAGCCTACTTCCGGATTTTCAACCGCTGCGGCCTGCCGGTGCGGGCAGTGGGCTCGGATACCGGTATGATGGGCGGTAAAGAAGCTCATGAATACATGTACCTGACTCCGGTGGGTGAAGACACCTTGATGTTCTGCAACACTTGCGACTACGCTGCCAACCGCCAGGTGGCCGACTTCCAAAAACCCACCCCGGAGGAGGAAGCCCTGCAGCCAATGGAAAAAGTCGCTACCCCGGACGTGACCAGCATTGCTGATCTGATAGAATTCTTAGCGATTCCCGCTTCGAAAACCGCTAAAGCGGTCTTTTTCATGACGGAGATGACGGGTGATCAGGATCCCCAATTGGTGTTTGCCGTCCTGCGGGGGGATATGGCCCTGAATGAGACCAAACTGATCAACGCCCTGGCCGCTGCTGGAGAGGAGAATATTCAAAGCCTGCGCCCTGCCCAGGATGAGGAGATCCAGGCCGTCGGCGCGGCCCCGGGCTACGCCTCACCCATCGGCATCTCCCGGGAGAATGTGCTGGTGATTGTGGACGACCTCCTGCCAAAAGCGCACAACCTCGTTGCAGGAGCCAACGAGCCGGGCTTTCACCTGACCAACACCAACGTCGGACGGGATTATGAGCCCGACCTGGTGGCAGATATCGCAATGGCTGAGGATGGGGCCTCCTGCCCAAAATGTGCGGGTATCCTGGAAGCCAAACGGGGTGTGGAGGTGGGTAATATTTTTAAACTTGGCACGCGCTACACAGAAGCGCTGGGTGCGACCTTTTTGAATGAAGACGGCAAGGCCCAGCCGATCATCATGGGTTCCTACGGTATCGGTGTGGGCCGCCTGCTGGCCAGCGTGGCTGAGGCTTACCATGATGAAAATGGGCTGGTCTGGCCGGTTAGCGTGGCGCCTTTCCCAGTCCACCTGGTGCTGCTGCCCGGCAAGGATGCGGAAGCACAAGAAGCGGCCGAAGCCCTGTACCGGGATCTGGTTGCGGCTGGACTGGAACCCCTCTATGATGACCGGGACGAACGCGCCGGCGTGAAGTTCAACGACGCCGATCTAATTGGCCTACCCCTACGGGTGACCGTTTCAAGCCGATCCCTCAAGAACGGCGGCCTGGAGTTCAAGCGCCGCGATCAAGATGAGCGCTGGATCGTCCCGCGGGAAGAGGGCTTGGCGGCCATCCAATCCGAACTGGAAAAACTGCGCCAGGAACTGCTGGACCAAGTTAAGGCCCACCTGGGGTAATCGGAGGAATGGCATTGGCTTTCATAACAGCCCGTCTTTTGGAGATTCTGCAGATGGGGGAAGGCGTTGCTGGAATCTTCGACCTCTCGAAAAGTTCCCTGCCCTCACCGGGGCAATTTGTACCGGCACAGCGGCTCACCGACGAAGCGCAAGTTCTCACTGAGCCTTTATTCCGGGTCATCGGCGTAAACGAGCGACCTGCTTTAGGCCCAATCCCAGACCGCTGGGGGCCTGGCGATCGGATCGTCTGCCTCCCGCCGCAGGGCAGCGGCTTTGCGCTGCCAACGACGGCCCGCCGGGTGGGCCTGCTGTCCCTGGACGGCGACCCAATCCGGATCCTGCCGCTGGTCCAACCCGCCCTGGCGCAGGGTGCGGCGGTGGCCTTATTCTTCCAGGATAAGCCCTATACTCGCATTTTGGATGCCGTCCCTGCCAGCGTGGAGATCAACCCCCTGAGCGGGCTTGAGGAAAATCTGTCCTGGCCGGACTTCCTGGCTGTTGAAGTTGACCACGGAAAGCTAAAAAATCTGCTGTCCCTCCTGGGGACGAATGGGCCGGGGGTTGAGGGCCAGGTTTTGATCAGAACGCCCATGCCCTGCCATGGCATTGGGGCTTGCGGCGCCTGCGCTGTGAAAACCCGTCAAGGCTGGCGGCAGGTCTGCACGGAGGGGCCGGTTTTCCCGTTAGAGGAGCTGCTGCATGTGGCTGGATGAGGACGCCCCGATCCGCAAGCGGGATTTTGTGCTTGAGAAACCCTTTGTCAATGCCTCCGGCACGTTGGGATTCGCACCAGATGCGCACGCGATACCCTTCCTGGATGAATTGGGCGCCTTCATCACCAACCCTATCAGCCGCCATGCCCGTCAACCAGCTGGAAGCCGCGGCTGTGTTCCCTTCCCGGGTGGATTCCTGCTGCACACCGGTTGGCCCAACCCTGGCATTCGCCGGGCCATTGCGAAATACCGGCGCGCCTGGGCTGCTGCGACTCTGCCGGTGATCGTGCACCTCTTGGGGGAATCTCCACAAATGATCTTTGAAATGGTACGTAAACTGGAAGGCCTGGATAACCTGTTCGCTGTGGAGATCGGCCTGCCGCCGGATTGCAGCCCAGCCCTCTTAAGGGGTTTTTTAGATGCGAGCGAGGGGGAACTGCCCAGGATCATCAGCCTGAAGGAGTCCCAAATGACGGAGCTGTTGGCGATCCTCCTTGAACGGCAGCCGGCAGCCGTGCACCTGCTGCCGCCGCGCGGCGCCCTGCCGGATGCCGCCGGGAACCTGGTCAGCGGCCGCCTTTACGGTCCGGCCATCTTCGCACAGACCCTGGAAACTGTACTGCGCCATCATGAGACCGGCCTGCAGATCATCGCCAGCGGGGGTGTCTTCACCCGGGAAAATGCGCAGGCGGTGTTGGAGGCCGGCGCCTTTGCCGTGGGGCTGGGCGCCGTTTTGTGGGGGGTTGAACCAGCTTCGTTATTCATGTAGTTTTTTCTTGATCTCCACGCATTTTTTATCGCCTCAAAAACACAGGTTGTTTTTCACAATGCTCGTTGGATCATATCAACTCTGGGCCAGAATCCTGCATAGGAAAGATGCCCTGAGAATGCCCAAACAGCACTTGACAAACAAGTTGTCATAGAATATATTTAGTTAGTCTAACTATTAATAAGGCGGCTTTATGTCTCAACAAGAGATCCCGTATGAAGAACGGTTGCTATCTTTATTCAAGCGCCTGCAAAAAATGAACATCAATCACTGCCCAAATTTCGAGAATATTATCTCACCGGCACAATTGGCCTTGCTGGAAGAAGTGGCGAATCATCCGGGCTGTGGTGTCCAGGAGGTGGCCGAAAACCTGGACCTGAGCGCGCCCACGGTCAGCGTGGGCATCAGCAAACTGGAAGATCGGGGACTGGTGAAAAGAGAACCGGATCCAGCAGATCGGCGTTCTGTTCAGTTTTTCATCACCAACTCAGGAGAAGACCTGCATCAGGAATTTAACCAGGCTAGGCTGGAAAAATTCCGCCGGTTGCTTTCTGGTTTGGATGAAGATGATCAAAACCAATTGCTCAAGCTGTTGGCGCGTGCTTTGGAGCTTGCGGAGGAAAAGGATTAGTGTAAAAGATTCCAATAATGATCACAATGATCTGCCCAGCCGCACAAACCGAGATTTAAACTCCCAAAAAAAATAGAACCAAATCATAGAGATGAGAGGTATCGTAAACATGAAAAAGTTTTTAACAGATCTAAACAAATGGATGCGAAAGATCCACCGCTGGATGGTGATTCCGGTCGTCATCATCTTAATCATCAATCTCCTTTCGATCGGATCAGCAGCCAATAAACCGATCCAAAGGATCCAGCAAGCTTCTGTAATGTTTATGGTCGTAACTGGCGTTTATTTGTATTTGTATCGGGTGTGGTCCAAGCTGCAGCGAAAAAAAAGAACCCAAAACAATGAATAGCGATCCACAGCATAATTGAAAGGATTAAATTTGACCCGCAGCCTGCTGGCAGTTTTTGCTCATCCTGATGATGAAACCTTTCGGCCGGGCGGAACGCTCGCTTTGCTGGCTAAAGCAGGTGTGCGCGTGCAGGTCTTGACCGCAACTCTGGGAGAGGCCGGCGCTTGCGGGGATCCACCCCGCTGCGACCCAAATGAACTGCCCGTCATCCGTGAGGGAGAGCTGCGCTGCGCCTGTCAGGCACTGGGCCTTGAAGAACCCATCCTGATGGGGCTTCCAGATGGACAGCTGTCATCCCTTGACCCAAAGGTAATCCAGGCCAAAATCCTCGAGGTTATCGACATCTTCCGACCACAAATCATCCTTTCCTTTGGGCCCCGTGGCCTTTCGGGACACCCAGATCACATTGCCATCGGACGTTCAGCCTTAGACGTATACCGGCAATGTGAGGATGTCGTTGCTTTTTACAGCGTGGCAGTTCCTTCATCTGTGGTCGAGAATGTAAGGTTGCCGCATCTCAATGCGACGCCTGATAAAGACATCACTCATACCATTGACGTTTCAGAAGTCTGGGAATCAAAATTAAAGGCAATCCGGTGCCATCAAACACAGATGGCGGAATCGCCGATCTTAAAAGCGGATATCGTGAAACAGCGTATGTTCTTAGGTCGGGAACACTTTTGTCTGGTTGAACGCCGGAGGGATACGCCCAAACCAATATGTGATGAAGGTGATCTTGTTGATTGGATCGCGCTTGGTTGATGGAGCAGCCAAACAATCAAGTTTCTATTGATAACTCGTCAAAATGAAACCAAGGAATAAATTTTTTTGAAAAGGAACCCAATGAAAAATATGATCAGGGTCGAGAACCTGACAAAAATTTATGGAAAACCCGAAAATGGGGTGTTAGCTGTTGACTCCATTTCATTTGAAGTACGCCAAGGCGAAATTTTTGGGTTTTTAGGACCCAATGGCGCAGGCAAAACAACCACACAAAGAATGCTGACCACTTTACTCGAACCCACCCATGGTGAGATTTGGATTGATGGTAAAAACCTTAAAAAGAATGCTTATCATGCAAAGAAAATCATGGGGCTTGTGCCGGAAGTTTCCAACATCTACCCTGAATTAAGCGGTTGGGATAATCTCATGTTCACAGCTGGGATTTATTTGGTCCCTAAAGGAGAACGAGAGCCACGGGCACGCGAACTGCTGGAAATGTTTGGCTTGTGGGAGAAAAGGAAACTATTGGCGGAAAATTATTCAAAAGGCATGCGCCGAAGATTGAGTATCGCCATGGGAATCATTCACAATCCCACACTCCTCTTTTTGGATGAGGCAACCACCGGCCTGGATGCCCAGAGCGCACGCGATATTCAGAACCTGATCAGGCAACTGAATGCTGAAGGCACAACCATATTCATGACCACTCACTTAATCGAAGAAGCCAACCAGCTATGTGACCGGGTGGCGATCATCAATCATGGAAAAATTGCGACCATTGACACACCTGAAAACCTAAAAAGCGCCGTTGAGCGTGTGCAATCTGTGATCGTTGCCCTGGAACCAGATGGCCAGATGCATGGCGATGCTTTGAGCAATTTGCGCGGCGTGACCCACCATGTCAAGATGGGAGATAAATGGCGCTTGTATTCCGAAGACCCATCCGCCTTGCTGCCTCTGATCATGTCTTATGCCGAATCAAACAACCTGCGGGTAGTCAGTCTGAACACCCTCGCGCCCAGCCTCGAGGATGTTTATTTGGAGATCACCGGCGGTCAGATTGGCTCTGAAGAAACATCGCAAGAAACCAAACCACAACAGTACAGAAAGGGAAAATAATCCATGACCCAAGAAAAAATCAACCGGATTAAGAACGAGATTTCTCAGGCATGGACGGTTTCGGTTAAGGATGTAAGGGTTTACTACCTGACACCTGGCATGATCATGTTTGGTTTCTTGATGCCCTTCTTTATGTTTTTCTCCTATTCCGTGGGCAGCAACCAGGGAGCCGTTGAGGGATTGGCGCGTTTGCTGGCAATGACCTCATTTTTTACCGCTGGCGCCGCCGGACCGTTCATCATTCCAACAGAGCGTCGGATCGGCACTTACGATCGCTTACTGGCTGCCCCAATGTCCATCCTGACACTGCTGATCGGAAAGACTGTCACAGGTGCGATCTTTGCAATGTCTGTTTCGCTGGTTGCCCTCAGCGCTGGCCTATTGTTCTTCGGGGCAAGGATCGCCCAACCCTTGTTGCTGATAGCCGGGATCATTTCAAGCGCATTTGCTTTTTCAAGCTTAGGGTTGATCTTTGGTTCCATCCCCACCACCAAACCTGGGGATGTACAAATGCCCAGCACCCTCTTGCGATGGGGACTGCTCTTCATCAGTGGGGTATTTATTCCCATAAGTCAGATGGCGCCTGCGCTGCGGTTCATCTCCTACCTTTCACCGCTGACTTATGCTCAGGACTTGATGAACCACGCCGTGGTGGGAAGCGGTTTGATTGCGCCATGGGTTGATATTCTCGTATTGATCGCAACGACCGTTATTCTTTTGCTTCCCTCGCTGCGCATGCACGCACAGGCACGGGTCAAAGG
>CAZLEK010000057.1:0-14887 GCA_964558525.1 uncultured Candidatus Brevefilum sp. | reverse complement strand
CCGTGAGGGCGGCCTGACGGTTGGCGCAGGCGTGATCTCCAAAGTTATTGAGTAGACATATTTTAGGAAGGAATTCATGGCTGCTCCAATCACTGGGGCAAACCCAGTCTCTGGGGCAGCCATGGTAGAATACACATGGCAAAAAAGAAAGGTGTCCGTCCGGTGATCACGCTGGAATGCACAGAATGCAAAGAGCGCAATTACACGACGGAAAAAAACCGCCGGAATGACCCGGGACGGATGGAGTTGAAAAAGTACTGTGCACGATGCAGAGCGCATACGGAGCATCGTGAGGTAAAATGAGACTGTTGAGGTAAGGCTATCGAGAGATTCAAGGCCTGCTTCACAGCACACACAGGCCAGTAGCTCAATTTGGCAGAGCACCGCTCTCCAAAAGCGGGGGTTGTGGGTTCGATTCCTACCTGGCCTGCCTGGAATTTTTCAACGCCGTCTATCATATGGGCGGCGTTTTGGACGTAAGCAAGGAGAAACTTGTGGCGGCAAAAAAGAAAAAGAAATTAACCATTGTTCAACGGATCCAGCGATTTTGGCGGGAGACCATCGGTGAGCTGCGGAAAGTCACCTGGCCCACCCCTGAAGAAGCCTGGAAGATGACCCGTCTGGTTTTAATCGTGATGATTATTATGGCGTTGGTCCTGGGCGTGCTGGATCTGGCATTTTCGCGATTGATCACGCTCCTGGTTGCCCTTTAATTGGGCCCCTCCAGGGAAAGACAGGGTAGTTATGATGGCAGCAACCGAGAATCCTGAAGAACAGATTCCTGAAGAAGAGCAGGAACAAGAACAGACCGTTTCAACAACGGAAGATCTGACCGCGCCCGAGGAGGATGCTGCCGAATCTCTGATGGACGCCCTTCAACCGGAAGAGCCAGAGGAAGAAGAGGTTGATCAGGACCGGGGTTGGTTTGTGGTTCACTGCTATTCAGGTTATGAGAATAAAGTCCGCCACAACCTGGAGCAGCGCATTGAAACCATGGGGATGAAGGACCAGATCTTTGATGTGGTCATCCCCACCCAGGAGGAAATTGAGGTCAAAGACGGCAAGCGGCGATCTATCGAGCGCCATGTTTTCCCCGGGTATGTTTTGGTCAACATGAAGATGAGCGAAGAGAGTTGGTATGTGGTGCGGAATACGCCGGGTGTGACCGGTTTTGTGGGCATGGGCAATGATCCCATTCCCCTCCGCCCGGAAGAGGTCTCTCAGATCCTGAAGCGGATGGAGGCTGAAGCGCCGACCTTCAAGGTCACCTTCAAGCCTGGTGAAAAGGTCAGAATTATCGATGGGCCTTTCAATGAATTCATCGGTACGGTGGATGAAATTGACATGGACCGGACCAAGGTTCGCGTGATGGTGAATTTCTTTGGGCGTTCCACACCGGTTGAACTGGACTTTTTGCAGGTAGAAAAACAATAATTTAGCAACATTTTTTAGCATATTGTGGGAGGGACCCAGGTCCCGCCAGAACCACAAAGGAGACATTAAGTGGCAAAGAAAGTAAAAGCGATCATTACCTTACAGATCCAGGCTGGCAAAGCCAACCCGGCGCCCCCGATTGGCCCGGCGCTTGCCCAGCATGGCGTCAATATTATGGCCTTCTGCAAGGACTACAACGGCCGGACTGCTTCACGCGCCGGAGAAATCGTCCCTGCTGAGATCACGATTTTCCAAGACGGCTCGTTCCGGTTCAAGCTGAAATCACCGCCGGCAGCAATCCTGCTGTGCAAGGCGGCAGGCATTGAGAAGGGCTCTGGCGAGCCCAATCGAGAAAAGGTGGGTACGGTGACCCGTTCCCAGGTGCGTGAGATCGCAGAAGAGAAATTCAAGGACATGAACGCGGTGGATATGGAAGGCGCCATGCGCCAGATTGAAGGCACTGCCCGAAACATGGGCATCGTCGTCGTAGAGGAATAATTATTTTGATCAGTGGGAGGGTGCCTGCACCCGTTGGAACCACAAAGGAGCAATAATGGCTAGTCATGGAAGAAAGTATCTTGAGGCACGGCAGAAGGTTGACCGCGAAAAACTTTATGAACCGCGTGAAGCCCTGGCCTTGTTGAAAGAGATCAGTTTTGCAAATTTTGATGAGACGGTAGAAGTTCACCTCCGGACGGGGCTGGATCCCCGGCAGGCGGATCAGCAGATCCGCGATGTGGTGGCCATGCCAAACGGCCTCGGCAAGAGCGTGGTGGTGGTGGTTTTTGCCCAGGGAGATGCCGCTGATGCTGCCCGTGAAGCCGGTGCAGACTACGTGGCTGATTCTGAGGAAGTTGTGGAAAAGATCCAGGCTGGGTGGACGGAATTTGACGTCGCCATTGCCACCCCGGATATGATGGGTACGGTGGGCCGCCTGGGACGCATCTTAGGCCCGCGCGGGTTGATGCCCAACCCCAAGGCGAACACGGTTGTCCCACCGGATAACATTGCCGACGCGATCCAGCAGGCCAAGGCAGGCCGGATTGAATTCCGGCTCGATAAAACCGCCAATATCCACGTCCCCATTGGTAAGATTTCATTTGAACTTGAGGATTTGGTCGAGAACCTGGTGGCGTTCGTGCTTGCCGTTCGTCAGGCGCGCCCGGCTGGCGCCAGCGGCAACTTTATCCGCCGCGTGACCGTAGCTTCATCAATGAGCCCCGGGATCAAGATCGACCCCTACGCTTCATCGTTAACTTTGTAATTGGCGCACGTTTGTGTTATAATCCATGACGCAAACGAAAAACTAAATAAGAGATTTCTTCGCTGAAGAAAGCAGGCGCCCCATCTGGGGCTTAATTTCCCGCCGAGGTGAAGGCATAGGATCGCAATTCTGGATACTGGAAGGTATCTTTGCAGAAGTCTTTGCCTCAGCGAACAATGAGGCAAAGACTTCTCAGTTTAAACAACTTCATCTGGAAGGAGGTGAATACATTGGCGTTTACTCGAAAAGAAAAACAAGCAATGGTTGAGCAATATCAAGAATGGGTTGATAACAGCAATGCATTCTTTATCATGTCCTTTGAGAACATGGATATGCAGGCAATTGACCAGGCGCGGGCAGAACTGCGCGATGTCAACGGAGAAATCCATGTGGTCAAAAACCGGCTCTTCAAATTGGTCATGGACGAAAAGGACCTTGAATTTGAAGAGGGTTTCTGGGAAGAGAATAATATGGTCAGCTTCGCTTTCAGCGACGCCCCCAGTGTGGCCAAGGTGATGAGCGAAATCTCAAAATCCAACATGTTTGGGATCCGGCGCGGCTACATGGATGGCAGGCTGCTCGCGGCAGCTGAAGTGAAAGCCCTGGCCGATCTGCCCACCCTGCCTGTGATGCGCGGCATGCTGCTGGGGACGATTATGGCTTCAGCATCCAAACTTGTCCGCACCCTGGCTGAACCAGCCCGTTCGATGGCTGCAGTGGTGAGGGCCTTCTCTGAAGAAGGACAGGCTGCTGAAAACGCTGCCTGATGCGCAAGGGACAATCATAACATTATTCAAAGGTGCACCCTGCACCGTTTGACCGAAATAAGAAAGATTTTAGGAGAATAGTACAATGGCTGATTTAGAAAAATTAATGGATCAATTAAGCGAGCTGACCGTTTTGGAAGCTGCTGAACTTGTCAAGATGCTGGAAGAAAAATGGGGCGTTTCCGCCGCTGCCCCGGTGGCTGCCGTGGCTGCCCCCGGCGCCGGCGCCGCTGAAGAAGAAGTGGAAGAGAAAACCGAATTTGATGTGGTTCTCAAGAGCGCTGGTCCTAAAAAGATCGAAACTATCAAGGTCATCCGCCAGCTCACGAACCTGGGCCTGGTTGACGCCAAGAACATGGCTGAGAGCGAAGGCTCCAAGATCCTGGAAGCCGTTGGCAAGGACGTTGCTAACGACGCCAAGGAAAAACTCGAAGCTGCCGGCGCTGAAGTCGAACTGCAGTAACCCAAGAGCAAACCCAAAAAAAGAGAGGCTGTCCGTTTTCGACAGCCTCTTTGCTGTTTAACCTAATGATTTCAGGCGGAACTCAGGCGCCTTCCATCCGCCGGATGACCAGGACGACTTTACCCTGGACTTTGACCTGGGCAGGATTATCAATGATGATCGGCTGCATTTGCGGGTTGGCAGGCTGCAGGCGCACCTTGCCGTTTTCGTGATAGAAGTATTTGAGGGTGGTTTCATCGCGGTCCGAAAGCCAGACGGCCACCATCTCGCCGTTTTCAGCCTGGCTGACCGGCCGCATGATGACGATGTCGCCATCATTGACCATGGCGTCGATCATCGAATCTCCCTGGACCTCCAGCGCGAACAGGCCTTCTGTTTTTTCGCGCGGCGGGAGCAGGCTGCGAGCAATATCGATCCCGGTTTCCTGGTCGTAATAATTGAAATCCGAAGACGGCACTGGAACCGGTTCGCCAGCCACGATCCGCCCCACAACCGGGACACTGAACATATCCGTGATGGTTTGGGCTGCATCAACGAGGTTGCCTTCTAAGGTGCGTAAGAGCCGGATGCCGCGCGAGACATTGCTCTCCCTCTGGATAAATTTCATCTCCTCAAGCTGGTTGAGGTAATAATTGACCACCGATGTGGAACTGATGTTGGTGTTCTCGCCGATTTCACGAATCGAGGGGGGAAACCCGTTTTCAGCATGGAATTTCTCGAGAAATTTAAGGATTTTCTTGTGTCTTTCACCCAGACCAGCTTTCTTTCTCGCCATCATTTCAGGCTCCTTTTTCTAGAACCGCTCATTTGTGCTAACTATCTCTTCTAATCATACACGAACATACGTTCGATGTCAAGCGAAGATTTGAATTAATGATAAGCGATTTCTCTCAGGATAGGAGCCAGTAGCGTTATTCAGTTAGGGTCATTGGTCACCAGTTTTCCAAAGCGCCCAGTGACGCCAGTACCATTGTGGGAGTGATTTGTTTATGAAGAAAACATTTATAATCAGATTAGGAGTCAGCTATGAAAGAGTATGCACAGTCAATCCCCAGTCCTTCACAATGGGAACTGCTCAAGGATCTAAAATTTATTCGCGATCATCCACACCGCTACCTTTTAGAAACGTATCAGAACTATGGCGATTCCGTCGATTTCCGGATCCCAGGGAAGCGCGCAGTTTTCATCAACCATCCCCAAGATGTGCAGCATGTGCTGCAGATGAATCATCGCAATTATGACAAAGCCACCTTTCAATATGATGTCCTTTCCCAGATCACAGGTGAAGGCCTGCTGACCCATCCTGGGGGACAAAACTGGCTCCAAAAACGGCGCATTGCCCAGCCGGCTTTCAACACGCATTCCCTGAAGGGGATCGTCCCGATTGTGGTTGAGACCGTTGAGCCCATGCTGGAACGTTGGCGCGAGCACGGTCCCGGGGGTGACCTCCTGGATATCGACCGGGAGATGATGCAGTGCGCGCTGGATGTGGTGGCCAAAGCCTTGTTTGGCGCAGATCTTTCAGGCCAGGCCTACCGGTTGACCGGCGCGGTGATGGATGCCCTGGATTATTTAATCTTCCAAACACGCACCCTGATGATGGTTCCGGAGTGGCTCCCGATCCGCCCGCGGCGCGATTTTCGAAAAGCGTCGGCTGAGATCGAAATGGTGGTGAACGCGCTCATCGACCGCCGGCCCCGAGAATCTCCGGGGGAAGATTTTTTGGGACTGCTGTTAGGCGCACGCGATCAGGCGGGGCAATTTATCCTCAGCGGTAGAGAAGTGCGCGATGAGGTGGTGACCCTGCTGATTGCCGGGCATGAGACCGTGGCCAGTTCCCTCTCCTGGAGCTGGTTTTTACTGGCGCAGAACCCCCAACAGCGAGAAAGGCTTCGCCAGGAGGCAGTTGAGGTTTTAGGAGAAGGCCAGCCGGGATATGATGATCTGGCGTCCCTGGTCTTCACTCGGCAGGCTTACGATGAAGCCCTGCGGCTGTACCCGCCAGCCTGGTTGATCACCCGGCGCGCCCTGGAATCAGACCGCCTGCCAGGCGGCGCGGCCGTTGATGCGGACACGTTGATCATCATCAGCCCCTATGCCATGCACCGCCGCCCCGACCACTGGCCCGACCCCGGGGCATTTCAACCTGAACGGTTCGCTGAGGAGGGTGACCGGCCGCGCTTTGCCTTCATCCCCTTTGGGGGCGGCCCGCGGCTGTGCATTGGCAACCGTTTTGCCTATACAGAGGCCGTTTTGGTTTTAGCGATGGTCAGCCGGGCTTTCAGGCTGGATCTGCCGCCGGAGGCCTCTGTGGAGGAGGAAGCCCTGGTGACCCTGCGTCCCAAGGGGGGACTGCCGATGTTGGTCAGGCCGGTTGTTTGAAATTGAAAGCTTCTGAAACGAGTTCTTGTGTGCAATGTCTTTAAATCCAGCCAGTGGATTGGGTAGGATTAATTTGTGAAGTGAAACCAAATCCATATCCACATTTAATCCCCAGGAGGATTAATTCATGTTGATTTTTTATCAAAAGAAATGGTGGTTGTTCCTGCTGCGCGGACTGGCTGCAATCTTATTTGGCTTGCTGGCGATCATCTGGCCGGAGCTGACGGTCACCACATTGGTGATCTTGTTCGGGGCCTTTGTGCTTGTGGACGGGGTGTTTGCCCTGGTTGCAGGTTTGATCACTGTGGATGCCAACCCGCGCTGGTGGGCTTTGATCATTGCTGGGCTGCTGGCGGTTGGAATCGGCATGGTGACTTTCCTCTGGCCCGAGGTTACCCAGACAGTGCTCTTATACTTCATTGCCGCCTGGGCTTTGGTAACTGGCGTATTCCGGTTTTTAGCGGCGCTGCAGCTGCGCCAGACGGTTGCCGGGGAATGGCTGCTGTTATTGAACGGCATTCTTTCAATAATCTTTGGGATCGTGCTGTTCATTTTCCCCCAGGAGGGCGCAGTGGGCCTGGTGATCGTGATTGGCGCCTTCGCGTTGCTGATTGGGCTTTTGAATTTCTTCTTGGGATTTCGACTGCGCCAGGCCAGGGCTTAGCTAAAAGCATTCCCGAAAATACGACAAAAAATGGGCTCTTGAGGTTTCAAAAGCCGGTTGTAGAACGCCATAACGGACAGTATCTCATTGACGCGCGGATGAGGAGATAGTCGAGGGCCCTGTTTCTTATGCATCTTTACTTGGATGCGGAGAGATGCCCTGCCGGGGTGTTTCCATAGGCGTGAGCTATTCCTGAGAAGATACGATCAGACTTGATCTATAGCTGAGGAAGGACTTCCCATGGGGTTGCCTTTTGGTTTGTGTTTACTGCTCCAAGATCTCAAAACTGGTGACAATTTCTGCCTTGCCCCTTAACGTGGCGGCCACGGAGCAATATTTTTCTTCAGACAGGTCAATCGCTTGTGCGACGTTATTCTCCGTCAGCCCTTGGCCTTTGACCAGAAATTTCATGTAGATCTTGCGGAAGGTCCAGGGCGGGTCTGCGTCCTGTTCGGCGCTGAGCTGCACCTCAAGATAGGAGAGGGGGGTGCGTTTCTTGGCCAGAATGTCGACCACGTCCACCGAGGCACAGCCTGCCAGGGCTGACAGGATCAGCTCGGAGGGTTTCATCCCAGCGTTCTCGTCGGGTTTGGACATCACCACGGAATGCCCGGTGGAATCCGTCGAGATGAACCGGCTGCCGCCTGGGACCCATCGTAATATTGTCTGTGCTGACATAATTCTCCTTCGGATGTTCGAAACTTCAGGTTACTTTGCCCAGCATCTTGATCAGTTCCACCATAGTCTCTCGGGGTGAGGTGGAACCTTCGTTTGTTTCCATTTCAAGCAGGCATTCAGAGGCCGTTTCCTGGAGGAAGTTCAGGCTGGCCGATTGGATGCCTGAGCGGATAGCGATCAGCTGCTGGAGCACCTCCCGGCAGTCGCGCTCTTCATCGATCATCTTCTGCACGCCGCGCAGCTGGCCTTCGATCCGCGCCAGCCGGCGCTTGATTTGAGCTTTGACTTCCGGGTTTTTGGTTTGGATCATGGATTGCTTGCCTTTTCAGACCACCGGTCTGATCAAAGTCAGCCTGCTCAGCGAAAGGCGCCCGAGCTGCCGCAGCTTGAGCTGCTGGTGCTGGTTCCTCCGCCCCGGCTGAAAGCTGCGACGGTTGAGAGGCGTTTGCTGGTGTTTTCAGACTGGCAGTCCGGGCATTCCGGGGAATCCGCTTTGGGATCAGAAAATCCCATCAGTTTTTCAAATTGGGACCCGCAGTCCTTGCATTGATATTCATAGATCGGCATAAATTCAGTCAACCTCCATTGATGCTATACTGGGGTATAGTATATTTTAAAACCGTCGATCTGTCAACCATTGGTGGGGTAGGTGACAGGGAAATCGCAACGTAAGAGGTATGGAAAAAATTGGCCACCTGCAACGTCCTCCTTGCGGGGAAATGGGTTAAGAAGGCGTCAATATGCATTCAATAGGGAAATATGCATTTACAAAAGGCGTTTTTTCGCCGACGGGGACGTCGTCGAGAGCGGAACGTTGGGGAGAGATACCATCGATCGCCCTTCGGATCAAAGACATTCAAGCATAACTTTTCTGGGGATCTTGCGATTGCCCTAGGGTAGGTGAGGCAAAATCTTCATCAAATCTCTCGGTTGGTATGCCGTCTGATTTGAGATCAAACATGTCCTATCAGGGTCGCCATTTCAACAGGGAGGGGAAAGAAAAGCGCGGGATCCCCGCGATCTCATATGGCGATTGATGTTTAATCGCCTCTGCAGCCAGGATGCCGCTCTCAATCGCCGGCCCGATCCCCTCGCCCATGTCCCGCGTGGCCAGCCCCTGGGCATCGCCCACCAGGGTGGCATTCCCCTTTTGTGGGGCGCGTGATTTCCCGCGTAAATAGTAACTGTAGCCCTGCGGCTGGAAGGCGTGATCCTCAACCAGGCCCCTGGAGGCTAATTGCTGAATGTGTCTCTCCCAAAAGTGGTTCAGCCTTCGGTTTTTAGGTTTCAATCCGGCGGCGCTGGCGCCGATCCCGATGTTGAGGATGCCGCCCTTTTTTGGCACATACCAGGCATAGCCGGGCAGACCGTCTTCAAAAAACCACAGGTGGCAGCGGTCATCAGTGAAGGGATAGTGGAATTCTTCCTCCTTCGCCAGGATCAATCCCTGTTCCTTTTCAGGGGAGCTGGGAGAAAAAACTTGCCGGCGGACGGGGCAGTGGGTTCCACCTGCGCCAACCAAGAAACTTCCCTGGAACTGGCCGTCAATGATGAAACCAGAGCCGCTCGGCTGGATTTTTTTCACCTGATGCTGGATCACCTCAACGCCGGCCTTTTCGAGCAGCCAGGCATCGAATTCCACCCGTCTGATGGCATATTGGCGGGTGGGCAGCTTGAAGTGGATGCCTTTGATGGATACCTGGAAGGAATCAAAGCGTGTCAATCCGTGCGGGTACTCCTCAGGGATGCAGTTAAGCGCTTGCCATACCTGGGGGGTGACCCAGCCTGCGCAGGGCTTGGCCCGGGGAAAGGTCTGGCGGTCAAGGATCAGGCAGTCTACGCCCAGTTCCCGCAGCCGCCCTGCACAGGCCGAGCCGGCGGGGCCGCCGCCGACGATCAGCACTTCAGTTTGGATCATGCTGTTTCCTAACTCAACCGGCAGTTGGGCTGCGGGGCGCCCCGACGGGTGAACACGATCTGCCAGAGCTGCTGCGACCGTGAGCGGAAGCCGCCAGCGCTGCTCAGCAGGTAATACTCCCACATGCGCTTAAAGCGCTCGCCATACTTGGCTTTCAGTTCCGGCCAGGCCAGGTTGAAATTGGCATGCCAGGCCATCAGGGTGGGGTCGTAATCGGGGCCGAAGTTGTGCCAGTCTTCCACCACGAAGCGCCCTTCCATGGCCTTGGCCAATTGGGCGATGGAGGGCAGCTGGCCGTTGGGGAAGATGTATTTGTCCGTCCAGGGCTCGCCGGTGGTGATGCTGCGGTTGCTCCCGATGGTGTGGACGAAGGCAATTCCATCGGATTTAAGGCAGCGATCGACCACAGTCATATAGGCGGGATAGTTCTTATACCCAACGTGCTCCATCACCCCAATGGAGATGACGGCATCATACTGGCCTTCGGCCTGGCGGTAGTCCTCCAGGCGCAGTTCCACGGGCAGGCCCTGGCAGAGCTCCCGGCCCAGGGCAACCTGCTGTTCGGAGATGTTGTAACCCACCACATGGGCGCCGTAATTTTCCGCCGCGTACTTGGCAAAGCTGCCCCAGCCGCAGCCCAGTTCGAGGATCTGCATGCCCTCGTGGGCGCCGATCTTCCGGCAGACCAGGTCCAGCTTGGCTTCTTGGGCCTCATCCAGGTTTTCGGCGTTCTTCCAATAGGCGCAGGTGTAATTAAGGCGCTTATCGAGCATGGCGCGGTAGAGATCGTTGCCAAGGTCGTAATGCTGTTGGGCCACCTGTTTGGACTTTGTCATGGACTGGCGGTTGAAGAGTTTCGCCCGGAGAGCGTGCCAGGCCAGGCGCAGGCTGCTTTCCACTTCCTTTCGCAGGTTGGCGCGCAGCACCCGGTCGATGAAGGCATCAATTGACTCACAATCCCACCAGCCGTCCATATAGGATTCCCCCAAACCCAGGGTGGCGTCCCGTAAGATCCGGTCGTAAAACCGTCCGTCATGCACCTGGATATCCCAGGGTTGGCCGCCGTTGACTTGAATTCCAGCGGTGGCCAATAATTCCCCGACAATATTTGTGGATTTTCGCAATGGGACCTCCTTTTTTGATCGGGTGGCTTGCTTTTAATAACACCACTGATTGATGGGCGTGTCGGTTTTTGTTATTGTATCGGCCCGAAAAACAAAAGTCTACTTGGGAGTTCTGCAGACTGAAGGGGCTTTTTCAGGCTTTACTTTTCACCTCTTCTAAACTATAATGATTATCAAATAATAATCACTATCGATAATTGACGTCAATGAAGATGATAACAGATCAAGAGATCCTCAACCAGTTTCGGGAAAACGGCCTGCGGGTCACGCCCCAGAGGCGGTTGATCGTTGAGATCTTGCTTGAGACACACACGCATCCAACCGTTGATGATTTATATCAAGAGGTCAAGAAGGTAATGCCTGAAATCTCCCTGGCTACGGTGTATCACACCCTGCATGAGTTGGTGGATTTGGGCGCATTGCGGCAGGTCGAAGGTTTGGCGGGTGAAAGGATGCGTTACGACACCAATACCAGCCAGCATCATCATCTTTATTGTGAAAACTGTCATCAACTGGTGGATATTGAGGGCGACCTGGGCGCCATTCAAGTGCCAGAAGAGGAGTCATCCGGCTACCTGATCCACCGTAACCAGGTTACCTTTTACGGCCTGTGCCCCCAGTGCCAGAAAACACATCGCTGACCAGCTAGAAATTATTCCCAGCTTCATCAATGGCATTAAACTCAATTTGAACCCCACTTATCAGTGAAAGGAAAAAAAGATGGCTAAAGTCGCACGACAAATGGTTGAAAAAGCAGGCGTGGATGTGGATGAACTGTTGGAGCTCTTGATCAAGAACGCGGCAGCGGAGCTGACGACTTTCTACTACTACACCATCCTACGCGCCAACCTGATCGGGTTGGAAGGTGAAGGCATCAAAGAGATTGCCGAAGCCGCCCGCATTGAAGACCGCAATCACTTTGAAGCCCTGGTCCCCCGGATCTATGAATTGGGCGGTAAGCTGCCCGATGACATGAAAGCATTTCATGATCTGTCGGCCTGCCCGCCGGCCCGGCTGCCGGAGGATATCAACGACGCCAAGGCCATTCTAAAGGTCCTGGTGGAAGCAGAACGCTGCGCGGTGAGAGGCTACAGCCACATCTGCAGCCTGACCGCCGGCAAAGACCACCGTACCCATGCGCTGGCGCTGGCGATCCTGAACGAAGAGATTGAGCACGAATCCTGGTTCTCGGAATTCCTTGGTGAAGGTCCCTCGGGGCACTTCATGCGCCGGGGAGAGACCTCGCCCTTTGTGCGGCCCTTCATGCCCTCCGCATAATCATTAATCGCCAAAGGCCTCGCTTCCTGCGGGGCCTTTGGTTTTAAGCTCTCAATTGAACGAAAAGTCAATTCAGGTCTTATTTCAAATTTTGGAACAGGGACGCGTGTAAACACAATCGAATAAGCGGATGTGAACGACCAAAAACCAGAATTCGGATTATGATTGGTTTTAAGTGATCATGACAGTTTGGATTCAAACTCAAGTTGTCCATGATGAATGGCATCAAAACCAAAAGTATAAACACTCTATCCTTAAACGGAGGTTTTTGTGAGTCAAATAAAACCAATAGGAATCATCATTTGCGACCGCTATCGGACCTGCGCGGGTGGGAAATGCCTCCGGTCGCTTCGAAACCGAGAAGGCGCCTTCAGCCGCTATCAGGGCCAGACGATTGAGCTGGTGGGCTATACCACCTGCGATGGCTGCCCGGGCGGAAATATTGAGTACGCCGTGGATGAGATGGTCAAGAATGGGGCCGAAGTCGTTCATCTGGCTACCGGTTTTTTGGTCGGATATCCGCCCTGCCCCTATATTGACACGTTTACGTCGTTTATCCAAAAACGCTATCCTGTCGAGGTTGTCTTAGGAACGCACCCCATTCCCCAGAAATATTTAGACATGCACCAGGATTTGGGCACCTGGGAAGATCCCCAATGGGAGGCGTGGTTGGCGCCGACCATGGCGGATGAAGCCACGCGGCTGGCTTATAACTGAAGTTGGGAAAACATTTTTCCCTGTCTAAATTTACACGCGAACATTCGGCCTGCTGCCTGGAATAAGCCAATGGGAATACGGAAGTGGTTGGGATTTTTCCTTTGTTTTGCTTGACAGCGGCTGCAATTTTGACGATAATAGGAACAATCATAATGTCATCGGCGAAGACAGAGGAAAGTAACCTGCCGGAAGCTGACAGGGCGGTGCGGGCCAGACTGAGACCTGCACCCAGTGAAAGCCAGGCGAAGTTCCCTCTCGAGCCGCTCAGGTGAAAGTTTAGCGAGTAGTCTGAGCCGCCTGACCCGGCGTTATCTGGTCGGCCGATCTCCCAAGCGGATGTCGGTGGTGAGTGGGTCTTGCAGTGCGCCTGCAGGACCAAAAAAGGTGGTACCGCGGAAATCCCGTCCTTTGATGAGGACGGGCGTTTTGTTTAAGGCATACATTGCCTTAGCACGAGGAAAAAGCGAAAACAAAGAAAGGTTATGATGGCAGACAAGGAAAAAGAGCTTCAAAAATTAGAACAGATCAAGGCCGATGCACTGGCCGTGCTGGCGGATGCGGCCGATGCTGAAGCCTTGGAAGCCTGGCGGGTGGCCCACCTGGGCCGCAGCTCGCCGGTGATGGCCGTGTTCAGCAGTATGGGGCAGCTGGATAATGACCTGCGCCCCGTGATGGGCAAGGCGGCCAACGAGGTGCGCCAGGCGCTGGAAGCTGCACTGGCGGAGAAGCGCCAGGCCCTGGAGGAAGCCGCCCTGGAGAAGGCCCTGGCGACCGAACAGCTGGATGTGACCCTGCCCGGACGTCCGGTCACCCGGGGGAGGCTCCATCCCCTGACCCAGGTGCTGCGCCGGATCACCCGCACCTTTGGGGATATGGGTTTCCAGGTTTATCCCTCGCCGGAGGTGGAGACCGATGATTACAACTTCACCTACCTCAACATGCCCCCTTACCATCCCGCCCGGGACATGTGGGACACCTTCTACACCAAGACGGAAGGCGTCCTGCTGCGAACGCATACCTCCCCCGGCCAGATCCGGGTGATGCGCGAGCGCGCCCCGGAGCCGATTCGGGCCATCCTGCCCGGCGCGACCATGCGCTACGAGCAGCTCTCCGCCCGCAGCGAGGTGGAATTCGCCCAGGTGGAGGTGCTGGTGGTGGGCGAGGGTGTGACCTTCGCTGAGCTGAAGGGCACCCTGGAGGATTTTGCTCGGCGGATTTTCGGCGAGGACGCCCGCACACGCCTGCGGCCCTCGCACTTCCCCTTCACCGAGCCCAGCGCAGAGATGGATGTGGAGTGTTTTGTGTGCGGCGGCCGCGGCTGCGCGGTTTGCAAGGAAACCGGCTGGCTCGAGATCCTGGGCTGCGGGATGGTGCACCCGGTGGTGCTGGAATACGGCGGGTACGACCCGGCCGTTTACTCCGGCTTCGCTGCCGGCATGGGCATCGACCGCAGCACCCTCATGCGCTACCGCATCGACGACATCCGGCACTTCAGGAACAATGATGTGCGGTTTTTGAGACAATTTTAGGGAGTAGGTGTTTGGTGATTGGTGAATGGTAAGAGGTGAATTGTTGGTCGTTTTTGGACGAGGATAAGGATATGATGATGGAAGGATTGAACAGATTGGAAGTCTATCAGTTAGCCCAGGATTTAGCAAAATCAATCTATGAATGTGTTATTCCAAATCTACCATCTGAGGAGAAATGGTCCCTTGGAACCCAGCTGCGTAGAGCTAGTGCTAGTGTTCCCGCTAACATCGCTGAAGGATATGGGCGATACTATTATCAGGAAACGATCCGGTTTTGCTACCTTGCTAGAGGGTCTCTGATGGAATTGATGAGCCATATAGAAATCGCTAAATCGCAAGGGTATATCTCAGAAGAGGCAAAATTAATAATTTCCAAAAAGGCAGATAGCCTCTTGAAGTTGATCCATGGTTATATTAACTACCTAAAGCGAAGCAAGAGAGGCTCAAGCGAACCGGGGTCCAAACTATCCGAGGCTTCGGAAAATTATTCCATAGGTAGCATTCCAAACAGCGATGGTTAATTCCACTGGCAATTTCACCATGCTCCATTCACGATTCACCATTCACCGAACAGAAATGAACGAATTCAAATAGTAGAAATTTCGAACGAGAGGACACATGAAAGTACCACTCACATGGCTACAAGATTACGTTGATATTGACGACCTG
>CAZLEK010000056.1:0-15720 GCA_964558525.1 uncultured Candidatus Brevefilum sp. | reverse complement strand
CAACTTGCCTCTATTCAAAATCGATCCAGTCGGATAGGATTATATTCCTGCAGGATAGCGTCGGCCTGATTGGCCGGTGCTTTTTTTATGGAACACACCAATATTCTCATGAACCGGAACTTTTAGACCGATGCTTACAAAACGAACTGATCTCAGAAATATCGCCATCATCGCTCACGTTGACCACGGCAAAACCACACTGGTGGATGGCTTGCTCAAACAGGCTCATGTTTTCCGGGCCAATCAACATATGGCCGAACGTGTGATGGACTCGAACGATTTAGAGCGCGAACGCGGCATCACGATTTTGGCCAAGAACACGGCTATTGATATTTGGGATCAAGATGAGCAGCAAAATGTCAAAATCAATATCGTCGATACGCCCGGGCATGCCGATTTTGGCGGAGAAGTGGAACGGGTGATGAACATGGTCGATGGGGTGCTGCTTTTGGTGGACGCAGCCGAAGGCCCAATGCCCCAGACGCGTTTCGTCCTCAAGAAAGCCCTGGAAATGAACCACCGCGCCATCGTCGTCATCAACAAAGTTGATCGCAATGGCGCTGATCCGGAGCGAGTGCTCAACCAAACCTTTGATTTATTCATCGAATTGGGCGCCAGTGAGGAGCAGGCTTATTTTCCGGTGATTTACACCAATGCGGTCAGCGCCCAGGCTGGTCGAAGCCCGGACTTAGGCCCCGATCTGCAGCCTCTTTTGGAAGCGATATTGAACCATATCCCCTGTCCACGCGTGGATCTCAAAGCGCCGCTAAAAATGTTGGTCACCAATCTGGGTTACGATCAATACCGGGGCGTGACAGCTATTGGTCGAATCCATGCTGGGCAGATGCAAAACGGCATGGCATTGGCCCGCATACGTGTTGATGGTGTGGTATTGCCTGAAAGTGTTCCTTATTTGAACATCTTTGAGGGGCTGGCGCAGGTCGCGGTTGACTCCGCTCAGGCGGGGGATATCGTCGTCCTGGCAGGATTGGAGGGGATTGCCATTGGTGAGACGCTGACCGATCCGGAACACCCCCATGCTTTACCGACGATCCAGGTGGAAGAACCCACCGTGCATATGACTTTTGGGGTTAATGCGTCACCTTTTTGTGGACGTGAGGGCCGATGGAGCACCTCCCGAAAATTGCGCCAGCGTCTCTTCGAGGAATTGCGTACTAACGTAGCGCTCAAAGTGCGCGAAAGCAATAGCTCAGACTCCTTCCGGGTCTCTGGCAGAGGTGAGCTGCATCTGGCGATCCTGATTGAAACCATGCGTCGGGAAGGGTATGAATTTCAGGTGTCGCGACCAGATGTGATCCTAAAGCAGGACAATCAGGGCAAAACGTTGGAACCTTTCGAGGATGTGTACATTGAGACCAGTCCAGATACAGTCGGCGTGGTTGTTGAGATGTTGGGTTCACGGCATGGTGTCATGAAAAACATGGTTAACACCTCTGAAGCCAACGTGCGTTTAGAGTTTTTAGCGCCAACCCGTGGGTTATTGGGCTTCCGTTCTCATTTTCTGTCTGCTACGCGCGGCGCTGGTGTCATGCATACACTCTTTCATGGCTATTTGCCGCAAGCAGGGGGAATCAATGAGCGCTCATCTGGCTCCCTGGTATCTTGCGAGACAGGTTTGACGACCACCTTTGGCTTAAAGAATGCTGAAGAACGGGGGACTTTATTCCTCGAGCCAGGCACACCAGTCTATGCTGGTATGGTGGTTGGAAAACACCAGCGACCCGGGGATCTTGAAATGAATGTCTGCAAGAAAAAAGAACTCACCAATATGCGAGCGGCCAATGCAGACAATGAAGCACGATTGACGACCCCCAGGCAGATGAGCCTTGAAGAGGCTATCGGGTATCTGGCCAAGGATGAGCTTTTAGAAGTTACACCGCTCAATTATCGTATCCGCAAACGATTGCTTTCCGCTCATGAACGTGGACGACAAAACAAGGCAGCCAGAAAAGCGGCGGTTGAAGCGGAAAGATAAGACAAAGGGTCTTCTGCTTGAGTGACAATGCTCTTGTTTTCACTGAAGGCGTTGACGATCAATATTCAACTGGGGTGAACGCGGTCTGAAACGGTTTGATTTTTTAGTTTCCAGGGATGGCTGGGGTTATATTTTTTAAGATCTGATTGGAGAAATGGGTTTATTCTTGGGGGTAAATTGTATTCATTTCGACCCAGATCTGATCCTGAAAATTTGTCAGACAATTGACAGGAACGGGGATTCTCGATAAACTTAGAGGTACAGACAATATGTCTGACAAACTCACCACCCCGGCGGAGGGCTATGTCTACCCTATTGATCAAGCAGATTGACACCCTGGTCACCATGGACGACCAGCGGCGTGAGCTCAAGGACGCTGGCATCTTCGTTAGAGACGGCTTTATTGAAGCTATTGGGCCAACTTCCGAGCTTCCCAGGACGGCCGATGAAGTGCTGGACCTTTCCGGTCACATTGTTTACCCCGGCTTTGTCAACACCCATCACCACTTCTATCAAACCCTGACGCGCGCTGTCCCTAAGGCGCAGAACGCCAATCTGTTCAACTGGCTGGTGACTCTTTACCCGATCTGGGCGCGCATGACCCCGGCGGATATTCGCATCTCCACCAAAACCGCGCTATCTGAACTGGCCCTGAGCGGATGTACCACGGCCTCCGACCACCTGTACCTGTTCCCCAACGGCTCCCGGTTGGACGATGAGATCCACGCTGCAGCCGAAGTGGGCCTGCGCCTGCACGCCTCGCGCGGCTCAATGAGCCTGGGTCAGTCTCAGGGCGGCCTGCCGCCGGACAGCGTGGTCGATTCTGAAGAAGAGATCCTTAAAGACAGCCAGCGCCTGATCGAGACCTACCATGATCCCAGCCCGGGATCCAGGGTCCAGATCGTCCTGGCGCCCTGCTCTCCTTTCAGCGTAACCGGTGAGTTGATGCGCCAGTCGGCTGAACTGGCCCGAGAATTCGGCGTTCACCTCCATACCCACCTGGCGGAAACAGCCGATGAGGAAGATTTCTGCCTTGAGAAGTTTGGTCACCGCCCAGTGGCCTACATGCAAGAGGTGAACTGGATCGGCGAGGATGTGTGGTTTGCCCACAGCGTGCATGTGAACCATGATGAAATCCGCCTGTATGCCGACAACGGCTGTGGGGTGGCCCACTGCCCGGGATCGAACATGCGGCTCGCCTCAGGTATTGCCCCGATCCTACAAATGCTGACCATGGGTGTTAAGGTTGGTTTGGGGGTGGACGGCTCGGCCAGCAACGACAGTTCCCACTTGCTGGGTGAAGCACGACTGGCCATGCTCCTAGCGCGTTTAGACGCCGGCCTGCGCGGCGCCTCCCGCTCCGCTGAAGAGGCACCCCCTTTGATGAGCGCCCGACAGGCATTGGAGATCGCCACCCGTGGCGGCGCTGCCGTTTTGGGCCGTGACGATATCGGATCCCTGGCAGAGGGCAAATGTGCGGATCTGTTCGCGATTGACCTCAACCGGCTGGATTATGCCGGCGCCCTGCATGACCCGGTGGCCGCAGCTTTGTTCTGCGCCCCACAGACTGTGGATGTTAACATCGTGGGCGGCAAGACCATCGTCAAAGAAGGTCAAATGGTCACCGTAGACGTGCCCGATATGGTCGAGAAGCATAATCAGGCTGCTCAACGCCTTCTCGAAGGCTAAAACTAAAAACCTGTGTGTTGATGAATGGAAACAATCATTCAGAACCAGCCATCAGCACGCCGAGCATGAAGGAACATGACATTAATGAACGACGAAATCTCAACCTACCAGCGGCTGCAGAATGACCTCAGCCAGCTTATCCAGAACACGCCGCGAGGAGATAAACTGCCCTCGGAACCCAAACTGGCTGAGCAGCTGGGGGTTTCACGGGCCACCCTGCGTGAGGCCATGCGCACCTTCGAAAGCCAGGGGCTGCTGCGCCGCCGGCAAGGGCTGGGGACCTTTGTGGTCGGTCCCACCCAGGTGATCGAATCAGGCCTGGAAGTGCTTGAAAGCATCGAGACTCAGGCGGAACGAGCGGGCTTTGATGTGACCATGGGAGAGTATGATATTTCCTACATCCAGGCGGACGACTCCCAGGCGGAGAAATTACAACTAAACCCGGGCGATCCGCTGATCAAAGTGCGCCGGGTGATCCTGACCGAAGACGCCCCGGTGGCTTACCTGATTGACGTTCTCCCAGAGAGCACCATCAATTCTGAAACGCTTTCCTCAAAATTCACCGGTTCTGTTTTAGATCTATTGATCCACATCGGAGATCCGCCCCTTGCCATCTCAAAAACCGAGATCGGCGCCATCCATGCACCCTCCGAGGTCGCCAAAGCGCTGCATATCCAGCGTGGTGATACCCTCTTGCTTCTGAAAGGTCTCTTATTTGACGAACAGGGCAACCCGGTGGATTATTCCCACAGCTATTTCCTGCCAGGCTACTTCCGCCTCCACATTATTCGGAAAATCGGTGGTGTTGATGGTCAATAACACCTCCTCTCAAACCCATTTAGATCAAAAGGAGTAAAACAATGCGTAGTTTTTTAGGTCGTGACATTCTCTCACTCAAAGATTTTGAACGTAACGAGTTCTTTCGAGTCTTTGAAACGGCAGAAAAATTAGAACCCATCGCTCGCAACCGGCAGAACGATGACATGTTGAAGGGCAAAACGCTGGTGACAGCTTTTTACCAACCCAGCACACGTACCCGGTTGGCCCACGAAGCCGGGATGATCCGCCTGGGCGGCCAGGTGACCGGCTTTTCAGACGCCAAGATGACCCGCGCTGGCGATTTCTACCAGGAATCGATCAAAGACACCTTCAAGATGCTGGAGTTCTACGGCGATGTGATCGTCACCCGCCACCCCCAAATTGGCGCGCCGCATGAAGGCGCAAAATGGGCCAGCGTCCCGGTGATCAACGGCGGTGACGGCTGGGGCGAACACCCCACCCAGATCCTGACTGACCTCTACACTGTGCTGCGAGAAAAAGGCCGCATCGATGGGCTGCGCTGGCTGGCCGTTGGCGACATGCGCATGCGCACCATGCACTCCCTGGCTTACGGTCTGACGCAATTTGACTGCCCGATCACCTTCGTCTCCCCGCCTGACAAGTCCCTGACCGATGAATTCAAAGCAGAACTCAAGGACTACAGCCTGGATTATAAGGAAGTCGAACATGTTGAGCAGGCCATTGCTGACGCCGATGTGATCCTGGTGGAGCCCGTGGTCCAGCCCGATTACACCAAAGCCCGCGACGAGCGCACAGGCGATGAGGGTTTGACCCCTGCTAACTACAAGATCACCCGCGAACTACTCACCACCAAAGCCAAAACCGACGCCATCCTGCTGCATTCCTTACCCCGCATGGATGAGATTCCGCCAAATGTGGATATCACCAAATGGTCCCGCTACTGGCAGGAAGCCTTCAACGGCGTGGTGATGCGCATGGCGCTGCTCGCCCTGGTTCTGGGCAAAATGGAGTAATCAACTAATCAAAAATGAGGTCAGGCTGCCGTCCAATAATTCAGGGTTGGCAGCCTGAATACCAACAGGAGACAAACAATGAAAACCGATTTACGCGGACGCAACCTGATCAGCGATCTCGACTTCAGCAAGGAAGAAGTCGAAACCGTCCTGGATGTGGCCTTTGATCTCAAGATGAAGCGCGCCCTTGGCCAGCCGCACGCTTATCTTGACAACAAAACCCTGGGGATGCTGTTCTTCTTCTCCAGCACACGCACCCGCTGCAGCTTTGAGGCTGGAATGGCCCAACTGGGCGGACACGCAGCTTTCATCGAATCTAAATCAACCCAAATCTCTCATGGCGACACCGAAAAGGAGATCGGCGAGATCCTCGGCCGCTATTTTGACGGCCTGGCCATCCGCCACTGCGATTGGGAGATCGGCAACCGCTACCTGAACCTGGTGGCCAGCGCCTCCCGATCACCTGTGCTCAACATGCAGTGCGATAAGTACCACCCTCACCAATGCCTGGCAGACCTGATGACCATCTGGGAGAAATTAGGCCGGAATCTGCGCGGCAAAAAGATGGTGGTTTCCTGGGCGTATGCCGCCTCTTACGCCAAACCCATCTCTGTCCCACAGTCTTTGATCTTGCAAATGCCCCGCTTTGGCCTGGATGTCACCCTGGCCCACCCGCCGGAGTTTGAGCTCTTGCCCGAGATCATGGATCAGGCCCGCGAGCAGGCTGCCAAGTACAAGACCGGTTTTGAAGTGGTCCACGATATGGAAGAAGGCTTTAAAGACGCTGACATCGTCTATGCCAAATCCTGGGGCCCCCTGGTCACCACCAGCGATCCTGAGGAGATCAAGAAAGTTACCAATAAGTACGAAAGTTGGATCACAGATGAGAAAAAGATGGCCCTGGCCAAAGAGGATGCGCTTTACATGCATCCCCTGCCAGCAGACCGCAATATCGAGGTGACCGATGGCGTCATTGATGGCCCCCATTCGGTTGTTTTTGATGAAGCTGAGAACCGACTGCACGCCCAAAAAGCCGTTATGGCTTTGACCATGGCCTAAAATTTACTTTAAGGAGTTGTTACTGTTATGGAAAAGAAAGGCATTGCGGTTGTCGCTGTTGGCGGCAACGCCCTAATCAAAGATAAAAATCAAAAATCCGTCCAGGATCAATACGCGGCTGCCCAGGACACGATGAAACATATCGTAGACATGATTGAAAAGGGTTATGATGTGGTCATCACCCACGGCAACGGCCCCCAGGTGGGTTTCATCCTGCGGCGTTCAGAATTGGCCAAGGATGTTTTGCATGAAGTTCCCCTGGATTACTGCGGCGCAGATACCCAGGGCGCGATCGGGTATATGTTCCAAAAAGCCCTCAACAACGAGTTCAAACGCCGCGGGCTTAAGAAGGATGCCGCCACCGTGGTCACGCAGACCGTGGTGAATAAAGACGACCCGGCTTTCCAGCACCCCACCAAACCCATCGGCACTTTCATGGATGAATCAGAAGCCAAATCCCGTGAAGCCAATGACGGCTGGACCGTGGTGGAAGACGCCGGCCGCGGTTGGCGGCGAGTGGTGCCTTCGCCTCTCCCCGAAATGATCGTAGAAGCGGAAGCCATTGATACCCTGATCCACGCCGGCATCATTGTCGTGGGCGTCGGGGGCGGCGGCATTCCCGTGATCATCAATGCAGCAGGCGAAATCGAAGGTGTGGAAGCCGTGATTGATAAGGACTTTGGCTCGGCCCTGTTGGCAAAGAACATCAATGCAGATCTGTTTGTGATCAGCACGGCTGTTGAAAAAGTGGCCCTGAACTTCAACCAGCCTGACGAGGTCTGGCTCGATAAAATGACTGTGGCAGAAGCCAAACAATACATCAAAGAAGGGCATTTCGCACCCGGCAGTATGCTGCCCAAAATGCAGGCGATCATCCAGTTCCTGGAAAATGGCGGCAAAAAAGCATTGATCACTGATCCGGAGCATATCGGGGAAGCCCTGGAGGGCAAAACCGGCACCTGGATCGTCCCTTAAGCTGTTGAATCAAGGGCTGCCTCAAACAGCGGCAGCCCTTGCCGTCCAATTTCCACCCTTACCGACAGGATCTGCCAATGACCCACAAATTTTCCCATTACACATGTTCCCTTTGTGGAGCTGAATATGGGCCCAATGAAGTCACCTACACCTGCCCCAAGGATGGGGGAAACCTGAATGTCATCCTGGATTACGAAAACATCCACAGCAGGTTCAACGCGGATAATTTTCTCACCCTGCCTGAAGCTTCTCTGTGGCGCTACCGCCACCTGCTGCCGGTTTCGGATCCAGGCTGCGTAGCGACGCCCCTGCACCGTGCAGGTTGGACCCCGGTTTATAAGCCAGCCCGGTTGGCGCAAAAATTAGGACTTCGAAACCTGTGGGTCAAAGACGAGAGCCCCAATCCCACAGCATCTTTCAAAGACCGGGCCAGCGCTGTGGTGGTTGCGCGAGCCATGGAAATTGGCGCAGAGGTGACCGTGGCAGCCTCCACGGGCAACGCCGGCGCTGCCCTGGCGGGAATGGCCGCCGCGGCCGGTACCCAGGCGGTCATTTTCGCCCCCCGCACCGCTCCGCCTGCCAAGATCGCCCAGTTGATTGTGTTTGGCGCCAAGGTCCTGTTGGTAAATGGAAACTATGACCAGGCCTTTGACCTCAGCATTGAAGCCACTGAGAACTTCGGCTGGTACAACCGCAACACGGGTTACAATCCTTTCACGGCGGAAGGCAAGAAGACCGCCGCTTTTGAGATCTGGGAACAGGTCATCCGCTGCCGTCCTGAAGACGAAAAACCATTGACGATCTTCATCCCTGTCGGAGACGGCAACATCATCTCAGGCGTGCACAAAGGTTTCAAAGACCTGCTGGCCTTGGGCTGGCTGGCCCAGATGCCGCGCATCATCGGGGTGCAGTCGGAGGGCTCAGCAGCCATCGCCAATGCCTTCCACCAGGGGGAGGAAACCATTCAAGCTGTGCAGGCGGATACCCTGGCCGACAGCATTTCTGTGGACCTGCCGCGTGACGGGGTGCGCGCAATCCGGGCGGCCCGCGAGACCGGCGGGACATACATCACAGTCCCCGATACTGAAATCCTGACCGCCATCGCTGAACTGGGCCAGGTGGGCATTTTTGCCGAACCCGCCGCGGCCACCGCCTATGCCGGCCTGGTGAAGGCTCTGGATACCGGCAGCCTAAGCCCGGAAGACCCGGCCCTGGTGCTCAGCACCGGCAGCGGCCTGAAGGACGTCAAAGCTGCCATGCAGGCCGTTTCTGATGCTCCGATCATTGAACCATCTTTGGAGGCGGTTAAAGAGGTGCTCTGATGGAAAAACCGACCTTTACGATCATTGCGCCAATCTATAATGAACTGGAGAACCTCCCCGAACTTTACCCGCGCATCCGAGAGGTGATGAAGCAATCTGGCAAACCCTGGGAGTTGATCCTGGTGGACGACGGCTCAACCGACGGTTCAACGGATGCCATCCGCAAGCTGGCGGTCAACGATGATCGCGTCCGCCCGGTGATCTTCGCCCGCAATTTTGGCCATCAGATCGCGGTTACCGCCGGCATTGACTACAGCCGCGGGGAGGCCGTGGTGATCATCGATGCCGACCTGCAGGATCCGCCGGAAGTGATCCATGACCTGATCGAAAAATGGCGGGAAGGCTATGAAGTGGTTTATGCTGTGCGGGAGGAGCGCGAAGGGGAATCCTGGTTCAAGAAAACCACCGCATCATTTTTCTACCGACTGATTCGTGCCATCACCAATGTTGAGATCCCCCTCGACACGGGCGACTTCCGTCTGATGGATACAAAGGTCGTTTCGGTGATGCGGCGGATGCGAGAGAAACACCGCTTCCTGCGCGGGATGTCGGCCTGGGTGGGGTTTAAGCAGGTTGGGGTACGCTACAAACGCAAACCACGCTATGCTGGGGAATCGAAATATCCCCTTAAGAAGATGATCCAGTTCGCCCTCAACGCGATCACGGGCTTTTCATACTTCCCTCTCCAAATGGCCACCTTTATCGGCTTCATCGCCGCCGGGTTGAGCGTGCTCGCTATCCCGGTGGTGGCGATCCTGCGCCTGATAACCGGCACTGCCCTGGTGGGTCAGGCCACCACCCTGATCATCGTCTTGTTCCTGGGCGGGGTTCAGTTGATCAGCCTGGGGATCATCGGCGAGTATATCGGCCGGATCTACGATGAAACCAAGGACCGGCCCCTGTACGTGGTGGCCGAAGCGCCTGAGGAAGAAAGTGAAACCGAATCAGGCCGATTGCCCCCAAAGCGCTAAATAGCGAATATAATACAAGAGAAGTTGTCTGACAATTAACCAAGGAGACTCATTAATGGCCACAATCGATTTAACCGTACACCCCGATCGCCTGGAAAGGACGATCCAACGTGTGCGGGAACGTAACATCATCATCCCCACCTTTGAACAAATGCGCGATCCCAGCCGGATACCGGACAAGGTCAAAGAAGAATTAACGGACATCGGCCTGTGGGACCTGCATCCCCGCAACCTGTTCCGCATCACCTGGCATAACGAACCCACCCCCCATGGCGGGTTGTTTGGCGGCCTTAACTACATAGAATTCCCCGAAAGCCTGACTGGTACACCCGCCCGGATCATAGCCCTGGTTGGCAAGTGGTTCCCCACCGGCGCGCACAAAGTTGGCGCGGCCTTTGGCTGCCTGGTCCCCCGCCTGGTGACCGGACAGTTTGATCCTACCCAGCAAAAAGCTGTCTGGCCATCCACTGGCAATTACTGCCGCGGCGGCGCCTATGACTCGGCCTTGCTGGCCTGTGAATCGATCGCCATCCTCCCCGAGGAAATGAGCCAGGAACGCTTTGATTGGCTGGCCAGCATCGCTGGCGAAGTGATCAAAACCCCCGGTTCTGAATCTAACGTCAAAGAGATCTTTGACAAATGCTGGGAACTGCGCCGATCCGGCGAAGATCTGATGATCTTCAACCAGTTCGATGAATACGGCAACTATCTCTGGCACTATTACCTCACCGGCCACGCTTTTGAGACCCTGGTCAAGCAGCTTGCAGGTCCCAAGGATGAATACCGGGGCATGGTCTCAGCGACCGGTTCCGCCGGCACGATCGCCAGCGGTGATTACATGAAGCAGGCCTTCCCCGGCAGCTTTGTGACCGCTTCAGAAGCTGTACAGTGCCCCACCCTGCTCACGAATGGGTTTGGCGCCCACCGCATTGAGGGAATCGGTGACAAGCACGTGCCTTGGATCCACCACGCCACGAACACCGATCTCATCGTTGGGATCGACGACAATGCCGTGGTCAACCTGGCCCGGTTGTTCAACGAACCGCAAGGGCGCGCTCACCTGGCGAAATCTGGCGTCCCCGTAGACCTGGTGGATAACCTGGATTTGCTCGGCTTTTCCAGCATCTCCAACCTGCTCTCGGCCATTAAGGTCGCTAAATACCAGGAGCTGACTGAAAATGACATCGTCCTGACGGTGCTGACCGACTCGATGGAGCTCTATGAAAGCCGCCTGGTGGAAATGCATGCCGCCATTGGGGAATATACCGAGAAAGCCGCCGCCGCAGACGATGCACGCTGGCTTAAAGGCGCCACAACGGACTACCTGGAAGACCTGACCTATACCGGCAAAAAGCGCATCCACAATCTGAAATACTTCACCTGGGTAGAGCAGCAGGGCAAGACCCTGGAAGAGATCAATGCCCAATGGTACCAGCGAGACTACTGGACTGAGCTGCAGCAGCAGATCCCCGAGATTGACGCCAAGATCGAGGAATTCAACGAACGGGTTGGGCTGATCTAAAACAAACTAGTGCTATCGAAAGGCTGCCGAAATATCATCGGCAGCCTTTTTTATTGATCACAGGCTGCGAATGAAGAATGAGCGACATTGGTCATTTCGAACTTAACCCTGACTATCCTTACCAACTCCCCCATTTCTCTCATGGCGGGCGCCCGCAAGGCGCGTGGCACTAATGTCCTCCCTCAACCAGTAAAACCCCAGGTCACTCAGCTTCTGAGATGCAGTAAAAACCCTACAATCAAAAATTAAAAACTCAAACATAATTTTCCCCTCAATTTATGATAGAATTCCCAAAAGCCATTGCTCAAAGGGGAAGTCATGAACCAAACTTTACCCGAAACAGCCTTGATCCTGGTGGCAATCCTTCCCAACCAGCGCGACTTTGATATTGCCCGGCTCTTCGGCTGGTACCGCATCCCCCTCAAATCTGCCCCCAAAGTGATCTCCGTAGATTACCTGGCTTTTTACCAGACCAAAACCTTTGGTGAAGCCGAACGCTGGCAGATCGCCTACGTGGCCGAGATCCTGGGACACGAACTGGTCCAACGCCGTGACCTCATCCGGGATGAACCGGAGCACCCCCGCGCGCATGAAGAGTACTTCAAAATTCAGATCGGCGCCCTGCAAAGGCTGGCCAACCCGGTCCCTGCTGGTGATTGGAAACGCATCACCTTTTTCTATACCACCGGCGAGCAGTTCATCACCGCTCAGACGGTCAATGACCTGGTGGTCAAGGCCCAGGATGAGCGGGAAGTACTCTGGCATTCCCTGCGGGAACGTGCCCTAAGAGCCAATGAATACCGGGCTACTGACCTGCCGGAATCAATCCTCGATCCGGCAATCTTGGCCCTTTTGGGAAAGATCGGGGAATACTAAGACCTGGTTTTCCTAGACATTTCTTAGATAGAGCGACAATCAATGTACAAACCTGAAGGGGGTTCTGGTCAGGGTGATCGCAAAGTAAGAGGTATTGAAAAATGGCTCCCCGCAACGTCCTCGTTGCGGGGAAATGAGTAAGGAAGGCGTAAATATTATTTCAATAGAGAAATTTGCATTAAAAGCTGGCTTTTTTCGCCGACGAGGACGTCGGCGAGAGCGGAAAGTTGGGATGAGATACCATCGATCATCCTTCAGATAAATAGAATTTCAATCATAACTTTTCTTCAGGATCTTGCGATTGCCCTGGGGTTCTGGTCAATCTGCTGAAGGGATTTCTTACCTGGTAGAGACCGTCAATGATCAGCATCAGCAGATTCATAATCGGCTGTGAATATACCCTATACATCCGGGCGAGTAAGATCGAGATTTATTTATAATAAGAACTAAATTGGCGAGAAAATAAATAGGAGTAAATCATGTCTGTAGTCTTCATTGTGATTAGTTTTGCAATTTCCTGGATCTTATGGACGCTGATTGCATTTACCGGACTGGATATCAATAATAACCTGGTGGTGGGACTTTTTTACGTGATTGGCGGATTTGGCCCCTCTCTTGCAGGCATCATCCAGGCTGACCGTAATAAGATCCGAGATTTTTGGCCGAGGGTTTTACAGACCCATCGGATTAAACCACACTTTTGGTTGATTATCCCGTTGTTTTACCCAGCTACCATTCTCCTTTCTTACCTGCTCAGTGGAATCATTTTTCCCAACATTGCTGCACCAGCGCTGAGCGGCCTACCGGAACAGACCTGGGCATATATTGTTCTGTATATACTCAGTATTGCCATCATCGGCCCAATTTCCGAAGAACTGGGGTGGCGAGGCATCATGCTTGATGATCTACAAAAGAAAACCTCCCCGCTCGTTGCCAGTTTATTAATTGGTATTATGTGGTGGATCTGGCACCTGCCTTTAATTTTTGTCACTGGATCCTACCTCCATGGAACCTCGCCGAATCTTGAGTTCATTGCAGGATACCTTGGGACGATTTTGCTGTACAGCATAATTTTTACCTGGATCTATAACAAGAATAACCGAAGCATTCTTTCGACAATTATTGCCCATTTTTCAATCAATCTGACCTTGCCGTTATTAAACCCACCATATGAAGTAATTATGGTCACCACCTCATTATTATTTGTTATCTCCACGGTATTGGTTATTTTTGAGAAAATGTGGGAAGCAAAGCCTGTCAGCGCCGAATAGGTATCAGGAGTAACTGAACATTAAATAAGCTAGACTTTCAGAACGGATTAAGGAAAAAAATACCGGCCAGTTTGCGGAAACCTGACCGGTATTATATTATTTGTTATTGCGTTTAAAAGCCTACAGGGGTTGAACGTCCTTCGCTTGCAGGCCTTTGGGACCCTGTTCCACGGAGAATTCTACTTGCTGTTCTTCTCGTAATGACTTGAAGCCCGAACCCATGATTGCGGTGTGATGTACGAAGACATCGTCGCCTTCTTGACGTTCGATAAAACCATAACCTTTTGCATCATTGAACCATTTTACGGTTCCAATTTCTTTTTCTGACATTCGTAATACTTCCTTTGTTTGTTACTAAAAAATGTTGTTTTGTGTGTCAATTAATCATGGTAGAGATAAAAAAACCATCCAGTCTCCGCAAGTCTGGACGGTTGATACCTTTCCAAAAACTGACACAACTTCAAGTATAATAATACCATAAATAAATACTTTGTCAATGCTATCAGAGCATTTGTTCGCAAAGAGCGCTAGTGAATTTATCCGGATCCAAGTCTACTCCTGGGTCAGGGCACAGGTGAAAGTGACCATAACCTCCTCGCCCTGTTCGCTTAAATCAGGATATTCGCCGGTGATGGTGATGACATTTTCCTTAAAATTGATAAAAAGTTCCCCATCACTGTCCGATAATCCATAACTGTTTTCACGGATCCATGGGAAGGGTCCATCATCATCCCAATAGACACCATCTTCCAAAAAAGCCCAGGTGACTGGTGCGATGGCATCTTCTGAGGTCCCGTCGGAATAAAGGCAATATATCCGGTAGGTGAACGTGCCGGCATGGGCCTGCTCTGCTGGTGTCAGGTTGCTGGCAGCATCTAATTGGCTTTGCGCTGTCGGTTGGCTAACCGGGATATCCAAGGTCCGGGCGCCTTCCCCAACCGGGACCGTGCGCAGGAAGAGCAGGTCCTCCCCGCGCAGCCCAGCAACTAATCCCTTCATGTACACTAAGGTGAGATCTTCCTGGAACGTTTCCGCAAGCAACTCAATCGCAAAGGCCTCTGCCTCAGAGATTGCCAATAACTCATTCAAGCCCATCGCTTGATTAAACTGCCAGGGTGAAAAGATCGTAACAAAATCCACCCAATTTGATAGGGAATCACCGTCAGCTTCGGTATAAATATCGCCGTTTCGAAAAGTTACTTCATAACCAAATTGATCATAATGCCAGGTTTCTTCCCTTAAACCATCCATAAACGTCAACAAGAAGCGGTTGGGTTGGCCTTTAACCAACAAAACCTGGCGTTGCGCAGGGCTCAGTGGTACTGCGGCCAGCAGATTCGGATCCTCAACTGTCGCATCAAAGGTGTCAGCGTCCACACCTGGCAAGCTGTTCTCAATGCTACCAGTGTCATCCTCACCATCAGCGTCATCAGCACTGAAGAACGGCAGTTGGCAAGCCAACGAGGCCAGGATTAATAAACAGACAGCCCAGAGAAATTTATTGTTCATCGTTTATCCTCACTGAAATGTTGCTGTGCATTGAATCGGATACTGGACTTCCTGGCCTTCCTCGTTCGTCTCAAAATAATGAGAGCTAGTGTTGTACCCGCCCGTGGTAAACGTAATGGTTGTTGGCCAATCCGTTTGATACACGTTGGGGGATACCCGCGCATAAAAAAGTCCTTGTTCCAGATAAGATGCACCGCTTTCCGAGAACTCCCAGGTGGCGACAAAGGAACTGGAGTCTGTCGTATCGCCAATCTGGCAGGTCATTGTGTAGCTGTGCGTCCCCTGGTTTGCCAACTCAGCTGGCGTCAGACTTAATCCTGTTTCTGCGGGCTCTGGTTGTGTTGGGATTATCTCTTCGGTTGGAACAGGTTCTTCTTCAGTGGGAATATTTTCTTCAGTGGGAATAGGTTCTCCCGTCGGTGCAGGATCTTCCCCATCCTCTGAGTCACCATCTTGATCCCAAAAATCTGCATTGGGTTCCAGATTGTCGGGTTCCTCTGGCGCTTCTGCGGCTGGTGAAGTGTCTGATTCGGTCATAAAGTTCTCCGTCATCACGGTTTCGCTTTGCGGCGCTTCCCCTTTGAAACCATCGCAGCGTCCGATCGGGGTTGCCGTGCCAACTGAATTGACATATACCTTCTCTGCCGCAGCCGGGTCATCCGAATGACCGCTGCTCAGCCAGGTATGGGTCACCATCCGGTCATAATCTTTGAGCC
>CAZLEK010000055.1:9281-16076 GCA_964558525.1 uncultured Candidatus Brevefilum sp. | reverse complement strand
AAAACTCATTTTCTTAGTGACCTTTGTGTGTACTTTGTGTCCTTTGTGTTAATTTTTTGCCTAATGCCTGAGTAGACACGAAAGCGCTTTTAAATAAAAGCCAGCGCACTCGCGGTATAATCAGATTTGATAACGCCAAGCATGGAGAAGTGAATGACGGACAGAAAAATACGTGTATTAATAGCTAAGCCCGGATTGGATGGCCATGATCGCGGGGCAAAGGTGATTGCCCGAGCCCTGAGGGATGCCGGCATGGAAGTGATCTATACCGGACTGCGCCAGACGCCGGAGATGATCGCCGAAGCCGCCTTGCAGGAAGATGTGGATGTGGTTGGTTTATCAATTTTATCCGGCGCGCACAACGCCCTGGTCCCAGCGGTTATCGAGAAACTCAACCAAAATGGATTGGATGACGTCCAGGTCTTCATCGGCGGGATCATCCCCAAAGAGGACATTCCCGGCCTGTTGGAGAAGGGCGTGTATGCCGTTTACGGCCCGGGCACCGACACCCAAACGGTTGTCCAGGAAATCCGTCAGGCCATACATAAGCAGAACGCATAACGATGGCACTTCTGGACCCAACTGCCATCCGTCAGGGTGATCGACACATGCTTTCCAAGGCCCTGACCGCGGTGGAGAATAACCAGCCTGAAAGCCGTAAACTGCAATCTGAGCTGTTTCCCCACACTGGCGGGTCTCACCTGATCGGCATAACCGGCGCACCGGGTACCGGAAAGAGCACCCTCGTCAACCAATTGGCGCGAACGCTGCGGCAGGTTGAGGGAGATGGCGCCGGGCCCAAGATCGCCATCATCGCGGTGGATCCCACCAGCCCCTTCACCGGCGGCGCCCTGCTGGGCGATCGGATCCGCATGCAGGACCTGGCTGGCGACCAGGGTGTCTTTATCCGCTCAATGGCCTCCCGAGGCGCCTTAGGAGGGCTGGCGCACAACACTGCTGCTTTTACCACAATTCTGGACGCCGCTGGCTTTGACCCGATCCTGATTGAAACCATCGGGGCAGGCCAGGCGGAAGTGGAGATTGCCCAACTGGCCCACACCGTGGTGGTGGTGGAAGCCCCTGGGCTTGGCGATGATATCCAGGCCATCAAGGCCGGCATCCTTGAGATCGCGGATATCCTGGTAGTCAATAAGGCCGACCGGCCCGGCGCAGAAAACACCGCGCGCGCCCTGGGCGCGATGCTTGAAATGGCCAGCAGACGCGGCGGCCTTCCACCCGCCGCCAAACACAGGATGGTCATGGGCAGCCAGGCAAAAACCCTGGCAGCCAGCGACGCCCAGAAATGGACCCCGCCCGTACTGCTGGCAACGGCTACTGAGGGCCAAGGGATCAGCCAGCTGGTAAAGGCCATCCAGGACCATCGCGCCTACCTCCAAGAGACTGGGATCTGGGAGCAAAAAGAAGCCTACAAACTGAAAAGAGATCTGGAAGCCATCATTGAAGATAAACTGGTTCAAAATTGGCGCTCCAGCCTGGATGCCGGCCAGTTTGAACGCGTCCTCGAAGACGTCATCCAGCGCGAGTATCCGCCGATTGAGGCGGCCGAGAAACTCCTGGCGCAAAAATAACCTCAAAGCATCCGCTCAGAGATTGGATAAAATTATTACAGCATACCTATCGGGCATAATGAGGACACACGATATCTCAGGCACGATGAGGACACGTAAAGGTCACAAAGAAAATGAGTATTCTGGTAATCATCATTCATTGTTGTCGAAATGATTCAGGACCAGGTATTTGGTGAGCTGGCGCCGCTTTCCTGCCCCTCCGGCGCACTCAATGGCGTTTGAGCGCATCTGGAGTCTCACACCAGGATCGTCACGGATCCTCTTTGTCCAGCACTATCATCAGGACTGAGTCGACAAAAAATCAAATTAGCAAAAGCGATCAACCTTTACAGGAGAAGAAACCTATGGACCGCACATTGATCAAAAACCTCCCCCAACACATCGATGACGAAGTGACCATCCAAGGCTGGCTCCACACCTTGCGAGATCAAAAAAACATGCAGTTCCTGGTCGTCCGCGATCGAACGGGGTTGGTTCAGGTGGCGCATTACAAGAAAGGCAATCCCGAACTGGCCGAGAAGATCTCGACCCTTGGGACTGAATCCGCCCTGACGATCACCGGCAAGGTGGTGGAAAACGAGATCGTCAAATTGGGTGGGCTTGAAATTCAACTTCTTGAGCTGACCGTCGAAGGCGCAGCCGAGATCCCCCTGCCCTTTGAACCCTTTGGCGAATACCTACCCGAACAGGACTACCGTCTCGATTGGCGCTACCTGGACCTGCGGCGCGATGTTAACCGGTTGATCTTTGAAATCCAAACCACCGCCGAACAGGCCATGCGCGAGTATTGGCTGGACCATGACTTCATCGAAATCCACTCCCCCAAAATCATGGGTGCGCCCAGCGAAAGCGGCGCCGAGTTGTTCACCATCCCCTATTTTGAAACAACCGCCTACCTGGCGCAATCACCGCAATTTTACAAACAAATGGCCATGGCTGCTGGTTACGAGCGTGTTTTCGAGATCGGTCCCGTCTTCCGGGCGGACCCCTCCTTTACCTCACGCCACATGACCGAGTTCACCGGCGTGGACATGGAAATGTCTTGGATTGAGTCCCATGAAGATGTAATGGCCTTTATGGAACGCTGGCTGGCCCATACCTATCAGGGTGTGCTTGATAAACACGGTGATCAGATCCAAAAGACTTTCGAGGTTGAGCTACAAATCCCGGAAGTACCGTTTCCACGCATCACCATGGCGGAAGCCCATGATCTGCTCGATGAAATTGGCTACGATCTGCCCCCAGAAAAGAAATATGACCTGGACCCCGGTGCAGAAAGAGCGATCGGCGCGCATTTCAAGGAAACCCAAGGCCAAGACTATGTCTTCGTCACGGAATGGCCATTTGAGGCCCGGCCGTTTTATCACATGCTGAAACCAGATGACCCAGATCTCACCCGCAGCTTTGACCTGCTCGGCAAAGGCCTGGAGGTCGCCACGGGCGCGCAGCGCGAGCACCGCTACGATGTCCTTAAAACGCAGGCCCTGGCCAAGGGTTTGACGCTGGAACCGATTCAAAATTACCTGAACTACTTCCGCTATGGAACCCCACCCCATGGTGGGTTCGGGTTTGGTCTCAGCCGCTTCCTGATGATCTTGTTGGACCTTGCCAATATTCGGGAAGCCGTCTATCTCTTCCGCGGGCCAACCCGCCTGTCACCCTGAATCTACGAGAGAGAGGTAATGCAAAATGCCCTATTTACATGGAGAACGGGTGCGCTTGAGAGCTGCAGAAAAAGAAGATATCACTGCATTCACACGCTGGATCAATGATGAAGAGGTCACAGAAAACTTGTTCTTCGCTGCGCCCATGTCTCGGTTTGAAGAGGAACAATGGTATGACGCCATGATGCAAAAACCGACCAGCGAACATGTGCTGGTGATTGAAATCAAGGACCAAAGTCCCAACCAGGACTTCCGCCCCATCGGCACCTGCCAGTTCCACAACCTGGACTGGCGCAACCGCGCAGCGGAAATTGGTATTCTGATCGGGGAGAAAACGTTTTGGGACCAAGGCTTCGGCACCGAAACGATGCGCCTGCTGCTGATGCACGGCTTCAACACCCTCAACCTGCATCGCATCTGGCTTCAGGTGATCGCCAAAAATCAACGCGGGATTCGCGCCTATGAAAAGGCTGGCTTTACCCATGAAGGCCGCTACCGTGACGCCCATTACCAACATGGCAAGTATTACGACGTCCACCTGATGAGTGTCCTCAGACATGAATGGCAGAAAAACCACACAGCGCAACAAAAGCCAGAGTAAGGAGGTTGAGGTAAACCATGACCACACCACATATGCAGCATGATTTGCTTTATGGGAACATCAAACTCTTTGCCGGAACGGCCTCGCCAGATCTGGCCAAAGAGATCTCCGCCCACCTGGGAAAGCCCCTCTGCGGCCGGGACATCATTGAATTTCCCAATGAGAATTTATTCGTCAGGCTGCACAACAGCGTCAGGGGGCAGGATTGCTATGTGATCCAATCCACCCCGGCGCCGGTGCACCGCAACCTGATGGAACTGCTGATCCTGATCCAGACTCTCAAGCTTGATTCTGCTGGTCGGATCACCGCCGTGGTGCCCTATGTCTGCTACGGCCGTTCTGATAAAAAAGATAAGCCGCGCGTGCCAATCACAGCCCGACTGGTGGCGGATATGATCCAGGTCGCAGGCGCCGACCGCTACATGACCTATGACCTGCATGCCGGCCAGATCCAGGGATTCTTTTCAATTCCGGGCGATGTTCTGCGCGGCTTTCATATTTTAAAGAATCATCTCCTGGAGGTGGCTCCCTGTCTGCAGAACCCGGTGGTGGTCACCGCCGATCTTGGCTTTGCAAAAAAGGGCCGGGTCTATGCCGACCTGTTAAACACCGGTCTGGCCTTCATCGAAAAGAAGCGCACTGCAGACATTAAAAACCCGCGTTCCATGACCATCATCGGTGATGTGCAGGACCGGGATGTGATCCTGGTGGATGACGAGGTCAACACCGGTGGCTCCATGGTACACGCTGTAGAAATCTTAAAAAACCATGGCGCGCGGAATATTTATATGGTCTTTGTGCATCCGGTTCTTTCAGGAACAGCTGCCCAAAGGCTTGCTGAACTGCCAGTCAAGCGGTACATCACTACCAATACGATCCCCATCCCACCGGAAAAGCAGGACCTGTTTGGCGAGCGGTTAAAAGTTCTCTCCATCGGACCCATGCTGGGAGAAGTTATTCGCCGCGCCAATGAAGGCCGCAGCGTCGGCGCGATGTTCAACGAATAATCCAGTTTTCTCCACATTCACTCAGAAAGGAACAACCATGATCCAGAAAGATACCCACAAACAGCTGGCTGTTGACCTCTTTAACCACACCTGGGACCTCATCGAAAAGGACGATAAGGATCCAGCTGAGATCGACCGAATGATCCACGCCGCCCATGCCTCCCGCTTCCATTGGGAAGAAGTTGGCGGCCCCGTCAACATCGCCCGCGGCGAGTGGCTCATCAGCAGGGTCTATGCCCTCCTCAAGCGCGCTGAACCCTGCCTTTATCACGCAGATCGCTGCATGCGGGTGACCCTGGAGAACGAGCTTAAAGATTTTGACCTGGCCTTTGCCTATGAAGCCATGGCCCGGGCCTGTGATCTGGCAGGGGATCCGGTTGAAACAGCAAAGTACCAGGCTCTCGCTGAGGAGGCAGGTGCTGAAATCAGCGATCCTCAGGACCGGGAGTATTTTTTCAGCGAGTTAAAAACCCTTTCACCTGGTTCAGCGACATGATGACCGCCAAAGCGATTGACCCGCTTATCGGACTCAAAGTAAAATAACCACCAATCCAAAATCAGGAGAGAATAAATGCAGCCTTTTCCCTCAAAGCGGGCGCCCGCCTTCAATGATATTTCGGATGAGAAGTGGAATGACTGGCGCTGGCAGCTCAGCCACCGCTTAAACTCAGTTGAGGACTTCGAGAAGATTCTAACCCTCACAGGCAGCGAGAAGGAAGCCCTCAGCCAGCGCGGGCTTTTTCGGGTGGATATCACCCCCTATTTCGTTTCCCTGATCGACCCCCAAAATCCACTGGACCCCATCCGAAAACAGACCATCCCCACCGCGGGTGAAATTTTGCCCTTTACCGGCGAGATGGAAGACTCCCTGGCCGAAGACGCCCACTCGCCCGTGCCGGGGCTGGTCCATCGCTACCCAGACAGGGTCCTGATGCTGGTCACCACCCAATGCGCCAGTTACTGCCGTTATTGCACGCGCTCCCGCATTGTGGGTGATCCAACCCAAAGTTTCAAATCTGAAGATTTTGAAGCGCAGTTAGGCTACCTGCGGCGCACACCCCAGGTTCGGGATGTGCTGCTTTCGGGCGGCGATCCGCTGACTCTGTCCCCAAAAGTCCTGGAGCGCCTGCTGACCGCCCTACGTGAGATTCCCCATATCGAAATTGTGCGGATTGGCTCGCGGGTGCCGGTTTTCATGCCGCAGCGGATCACGGATGATCTGTGCGAGCTGCTCCAGAGATTTCATCCTTTGTGGCTTAATATTCACGTCAACCACCCCAACGAGATCACTGCTGAACTGGCGCAGGCCTGCGATAAGCTCTCGCGCGCAGGGATCCCTCTCGGCAACCAATCGGTCCTGCTGGCAGGTGTAAACGATGATCCCTATATCCAACGCAAACTGGTCCATGACCTCGTCCGGATGCGTGTGCGTCCATATTACCTTTACCAGTGCGACCTGGTCCAGGGAGCCGGCCACTTCCGCACACCGATCGGCAAGGGGATTGAGATCATCGAAGCTCTGCGCGGCCACACCTCAGGATTTGCTGTGCCGACCTATGTGGTGGATGCCCCCGGCGGCGGCGGAAAAATCCCCCTGAACCCCAATTACCTGGTCAGCTACTCGGATCACAAGGTTGTCCTGCGTAATTACGAAGGCTACATCACCACCTATGAAGAACCAACCGAATACGACCCGATTGATCCAGCATTGGTGGAACCGTTCATCAACGAAACCCTCGAACCAGGACAGAGCGGCGTGTTTGGCCTGCTGGAGGGGGAGCAGATGTTTCTGAAACCAGAGGGATTCGACCGCCTGCACCAACGCGGCGGCGGGATCCACCGGCTGAGGGAAAACCAACAAAAATGGATCCCCCGTGGAATCGGCGACGGCCGAAAGGATCAGGATCAATCCTGATCAGATCAATCCTGATCAG
>CAZLEK010000055.1:0-9181 GCA_964558525.1 uncultured Candidatus Brevefilum sp. | reverse complement strand
ATCGGCGACGGCCGAAAGGATCAGGATCAATCCTGATCAGATCAATCCTGATCAGGATACCCGCCATTAATCAAAAAGACCCCAGGCAGATGAACCACCTGGGGTCTTTTTTGAGTGTATTTTAGGGCTGCACAATCGCTAGCTGGTGGGGGGGATTGGATCATCCTGGGATACGCCGTTAGGCGCCAGTTCTTCTAAATCCTGATCTTTTTTTGAGCGTTGGACCACCGCGATGATGACCAGGACAAAGGGGAGCAATATCAAAAAGCCGCTCAAGCACACCATCCAACCGCCGTTCAAGAAACCTACCCCCAGGTCTGGCAATAAGTCCTCAATGGATTGGACGGTCCCAATCGATGCGGAGAAATAAGTGAATCCCTGAATCAGGGTGAAACAACCCGGACAGCCGCACACGAAAATTGACAGCAGCGCGATGATCATTAATGTTTTTTGGCGCTTTTTCTTCATGTATCCACACTCCTTCTTGATGTTACTGAAGATTCTACCACGGAGGCCCGGCCAGCCGGATCCAAAAAGATCATCAGTAGGGCCATCGCAAGCTCCCCGAGAAAAGATATGACTGAAATCCTTTTTTATCCGAAGGGTGATTGATGGTATCCCTTCCCAACTTTCCGCTCTCGCCGACGTCCCCGTCGGCGATAAAACGATATTTTAAATGCAAATATCTCTTTTGAATAAGAAATTTCCGCCTTGCTTACGCATTTCCCCGCAACAAGGACGTTGCGAGGAGCTATTTCTTTTCAATACCTCTTACTTTGTGATTGCACTGAATGATCAGAAAACTGATTTCCTCCCTGCCGGAAATTCATTGAATGGGATTTATCCTGTCAGATACAACTTAAATCGAATAAAATCAATATACAGGAAGCTGGTTCCTTCAAAGGATAAATGATGGCTGAACTAAATATTGATCAACTGGTCTTGCTCGTTGTCTCACGGCCGCAATCCAAGAAATTAATGGCCAACCTGAACAAGCGGCATTTTTATTTTACGATCATCGACACCCACAGCAGCTTATTTCACGAAGCAACCGTTCTGCTGCTGCTGGGCCTCAACCAGTCTCGCCAGGCAATGCTGATTGAATTGGTCGAAAAATACTGCCGCCCGCACGAGAAGTTCGTCCCGGTGCAGATGCGGGCAGCTGGGGAACTCGCCCACCTGCCAGTCATTGCGGCCCTGGAAGGGGGCGCCATTCTCTACAGCATGCCGGTGGAACATTTTGAGCAGATTTAGTTTCCTGGCGACCTTGATGAAAAGAGAATTCATTATCCATGCTCCCTGATAAACTTCAACGGCTTTGGAGGCGGTTTCATCGCCGTTTCCGGCGCTTTACCTGGGGCGGAGCCTGGGCAGCCACCCTGCCGGCTCAACACCGCCAGAACCTGACCCTTTTCTTTTATGACGGGCTGTTTGCGGCAGCCAGTGATAAGATCATCCTGACCTATCTCACAATTTATCTGCTCGTATTGGGCGCCACCCCTCAGCAGATTGGTTTGCTGAGCTCTCTGAGCAACCTGATGGCTGCTTTTCTCCTGCTGCCGGCCGCACTGCTGGTGGAACGCACCGGTGACCGACAGCCGATCACCCTGAGAAGCGCCTTTGGGAGCCGGGCGGCCGTTTTGATCATGGCGCTCCTGCCGTTCTTCTTAGGAAATGCCAGGGCGTTGATCTGGGTGATCTTCAGCCTGGCCCTGCTGCGGGAAGTTTTTAACAATATTGGTTTTCCGGGATGGATGGCCCTCACCGGCGACATCATCCCCCTCGAAGGCCGGGGACGTTACTTTGGCACCCGCAATTTCATCATGGGGGTGGCCGGGATCATCACCGCCCTGGTCATTGGCGAAGCCATCACCCGGATTGGGCCACCCCTGGGATACCAGATCTCCTTCATCATCGCTGTGGTTTTTGGCCTGATCTCCATGTCCTTTTTTGCTCGGATCAAGGACCCCCAAAACCAAACTGAGACCCTTCACCAGGTTCAATCCAATCTGCGCGAAATCTTCAACTCCCTGAAAGGCCAGCGCCAGTTCATCTTATTTTGTGTCTTCACAGCCATCTGGAACTTCTCGATTAATATTGCCGGACCATTTTTCAACGTCTTCATGGTCGAGACACTCAACTTTACGGCAGCGATGATCGGCGTTACCACAGTGGCCAATACCGTCGCCAATTTGCTCATCCAGCGGCAGGCCGGCATCCTTGCGGACAGCTGGGGCAATCGCAAGATGTCAATCGTCTTCTTGCTGGCCATCCCGGTTCTGCCTCTTTTATGGGGGCTGTGGGTGCGTCAGTACTGGCAGGCCGTGCTGATGCACGTACTCGGCGGCTTGTTTTGGGGCGCATATAATCTGGCCAGCTTTAACAACCTCTTGCAGCAAACCCCTGAAAAGCTGCGCGCCCGGTTTTCGGCTTTTTTCCAGATCGTGGTCACGCTCTCATTGGCGGTTGGTGCAGGCCTGGGCTCCTTCTTGATCCCAAGGATTAACTTCCCGGGTGTGGCCATCGTCTCGGCGCTGGGCCGTTGGGCAGGTGCAATCTTCTTCCTGCTGTTTGTGGGCCGGGAAATGGCCAGGGAAGCGCGTGGAGAGCGGTCAGGGAAACCGAATGAGATCCTTAAGGATTAACCGCCAATCTCAGCCAGCCACTGGCGGATCTCTTCCCTGGTTGGGATCCGCCCTTGAGAAAGCACTTTTTCATTCACCACCAATGCTGGGGTCGTGATCACATCGTAGGCCAGGATGTCATTCATGTCCTTGACCTTGGTGAAGGTCGCCTGGAATCCCAGTTCTCCTATGATGTCGCGGGTCAGTGATTCTAAACGTTCACATTTTGCGCAGCCGCCGCCTAAGATTTTTACTTCCATTATTGATGCTCCTTCGCGAGATCCTTAAACAAACCAACCAAAAATTAACCCGGAAAGGGTGCTGAAAACGGCAACCAAACCGACATAGACCGCAGTTTTTTTCTTCCCAATGACCGTATTCGTGATCAGAATAGATTGTAAACTCAATTCCGGGTCCGCCAAGAGGTATGCCAACAACGGTCCTCTGTGCATTCCCAAAGCCAAGAAGGTTTGGGCAACCGGGACTTCTACAAGGGTTGGGAAGTACATGAAAATGCCAAACAGGACGCCTGTCAGATTGGCCAAAACCGTGTTCTGACCTGCCAATGCCTGGATCCAGCGTGACGGGATCAATGCCCGGGCAATAGAAGCCAGGAAAACACCCACAAGCAGTAAGGGGATGATCATCTTCACAAACCGCCAGGTTTCCCACAGCCACTCCTGCCGTGCTTCAGGGCTGAAATACCGGGCTGCCATCCACCAGACCGCGCTTAACAAAAGCACTTCAGCAGCCAGCCGCCCATTAAAACCAATCTCAAGACCGCTTTCTGAGGCGTTCACACTAAAAGACGCAATCAGCAGGGTCAGCGTGATCAATCCCAGTGTGATGTAGGTCCAGGAATTCAATCCCTCAAAAATATGCTTAAACCCTTTGACGGCTGACAGCGCGATCAAAACCAATAAACCGATTAAAACAACCCCGTGAATGCTGACGCCTTCAATTCCCATCCCGGGATTGGGGGGAATCAGTGAGTCCAGCCAGCCTTGAAACTCAGGCGCCCAAGCACCTGGGATCACGATTTCAAAGAACTCAGTCCTCAACAGGCCGACCTGCAGGGTGCCCGCCAGTAAAATCCCCAGCAGCAAAACAAAAAAGACCACCACATGGGTTGGGATTCGAGCTTTTGCATCAAACAAATGGCTTTGGGCGGCTTCCCTGGCATGTTGGGCATCATCCTTGCGGAAAAGCCAGGCCATTACTAAACCGATCACGATTCCAAAGATGATTGAAAGGATGATCCGGGCCAGGGCGATATCGAGGCCGATCTGGACACCCGTGAATGAAATCGCCAGGATATTGACGGCTGGGCCCACAAACAGAAATGTGATCGCCGGCCCCAACCCGGCGCCTTTTTTATAGATGCTGGCAAACAATGGCATGATCGTGCAGGAACATACCGCCAAGAAGAACCCCCCCAATGCGGAGGCCGGATAAGAGATCCATTTTGGAGCCTCGCGGCCCAGGTAGCGCGTGATGGCTTCTTTTGGCATCAGCGCAGCCAGCGCCCCGGCGATGAAAAATGCCGGCAGCAGGCACAAGAGCACATGCGCCGCCAGGTAGGCAGCCAGGCCGCCCAGCCCGGATTGCAGCAGATCAAGTAATTGCGTGGTTAAGTTCAATGGCGCTCCTTATATATTGTTTTTTGCATATATTTATCAAAAAATTTTTTACTATGGAGAACAAAACGGGCAGGTGCAATCAGCAGGGTGCGAAGGCTCGCTGGCTTCACCCAGGGTCTCCCGCAGCAATACCCGGACTTCATCATCAACAATATGATAAAAAACGTTTTGTCCATCCTTCTGATCTACAACCAGACCTGCTTCTCGCATAATGCGCAGCTGCTGGGACACATAGGCCTGAGGGCGTCCGGTGACCGCCTGCAGGTGACACACACAGGCTTCACGCCGCCGCAGCTCATCCAATATCTGCAGGCGCACCGGGTGAGATAGGAGTTGGAATAGATCAGCTTTTGTTTCGTAGGTCATAACAGCTCAAATATATATGTTTTTTTGCATATAAACATCCCTAATCATAATCACGAAGCAATGCAAGGTCAATATGATTTTAATCACCTCTTGGGGTAACTGCTCAGCCTGTTAAATGACTTGGTAAAGAGTAACAATAAATATCTTGTTGTGATAGTTTGGATGTTCTCAAATGCCATTCACTGAACCTGAGGTGTAGGAAAGATGAACCTGCGCACAAATCAAATTAACCGGAATAGTGAAGATGACAATTTTTTTGTAGAAAACTCATTTTCTTGGTGACCTCATCGTACCCTCGGGGTATCGTGTGTACTCATCGTGCCCTCGGGGTATGGTGTCCTCATCGTGCCCGAAGGGTATTGTGTTAATTCTTACCTGATGCCTGAGTAGACACCTCTTGGGATGAAATGGAGAGAAACCCGCGAAATTCCACAAAAAACGCTTTGGCTTCAGGGGCAGCCCATGCCCCCACCGCTGTCGGGCGGGATGGCGTCATTCGCGAAATCTCGGAGGAAATCCTGAATATCCCCTGGGGGGATGTCCCAGACGAAGGTGGTATTTCCCAGGTTGGGATCGAACTCCCGGCCGGGGACCATCATCTCCTCCGGGAAGCTGATGAACTGCAGGTTGTCTTCGGTAAGTTTCGGCAGCAGGCAGGCCAGCTGGCTCAACTGGGCCGGCGTCAGATCCGTCTGGACCTCACCAATCAGGGAATTGATCAAACCGGGAATCGACCCCACCACGCTGGGGCTGAGGAGCTTGTCTTTGACGGCGCACAAGACCAGCGTCTGGTTGTTATTGCGCGCCATGGTGCTGTAGCGTTTGCGGATCCGTGCGAAGCGCAAGGCTTCATTGCCGGTCATGTGATGCTGGCCGGCCTCAAAATAACCCATATCCTCGGTGTTCTCATCGACCGGCGTGCCATCCCAATCCTGATCCAGGTAAAGGTCTATTCCACCCAGAGCGTCAATGATCTTCTCAAAAGCCCTGAAGTTCACTGCGCCGTAATGATCCACATAGAGACCGTAATTGTGGGCGATGGTATGCGCCAACAAACCAGGGCCCCCTCCAGTCCCTTCGTAGTACCCCATCCCAGGGCTTCCGTAGAGGAAAGCCTGGTTCAATTTGCCATGGGAAACCCTTTCATCGTAAGGCTCTTTGAGCTCCGGAAAGGCCACCCACAAGTCACGGGGGATGGTCAGCACCGTCACCTTGGGGGTCACAAAATCCACCCGGGCCACGCGGATGACATCCGCCAGGCCATACAGATAATCATCCGCTTCCCGATCAACACCAATCCCGAGGATGTACATGATCGGCGGCCCACCGCACTGCGGCTGGGGATCGGCCTCGGTGAGGGTCGGCTGTTCAAGGGTCTCGGTTGGTGTCGCGTTTTGGGTTTCCCCGGTCGCTGACGGCTGGGAGCTTGGTTTATCTGTGGATTTAATCGGCGTAGGAGTCGGCAGGCCTAAAGCCAGCCCTAAGGGTCGGTTCCATCTTTGGAAAAAGAGAACACCGCCGACCAAAAGAAGCAGAACGAGCGAAACGGATACGATGATAATCATGGGCTTTCTCATAGGCCTAGCCTCTTGGTTCTGATTTTTTTTGCAGTGATGGGAGCGTAATCAGGGGGATTATACCTTATATCGAAATGGGTGCGTTGACGATTAATTGCTCACATTTTTTTGGCATTGGCGCCGCCATGGATACGGATACCTTCCTTAGTCCAATCCGCTCCACCCACCAGCGGGTGGAGCGGAAGAAGGGGCTTGCCAGGCTGCCGTAAAGATCAATTCATGACGCTCAGATAGCCGTCCCAAAAATCCATTTTTTCCGGGGCAATTGGCGATTTTTTTGGATTGGTGGGAAACTCGGGTATTAATCAAAATATCAAGGGTTTACCAAGGATGTTATGAGCCAAAGGAAAGATTACGTAAAACACTGCCAGATACTTTCGACTCACAAGTCAAACCCTTTGCGCAGGGTCCGAGGGCAGTTCACCACCAGGCAAAGCGGCGAAAGAACCTTGATCAAATTTAGGCAGCAATCAATTTTTTTAATTTGGTATAATTAGCTTCCTTCCACTCCCATCACCCCCCACATTGAGATCGTGCGTGCATCTCTCCAAGGATAGTTGGCAAAGGGGTTGTCGTATGAAGACAGACCGTCAAGCAGTTAAGTTCGAAAAGATCACCTGGCTTACCCTGGCAGTATTGATTGCCAGTCTGATCGTCTGGCTGCAATTAACCGGCAGCCGTCTTTGGCAGGATGGGAGCAGCTTCCCCAGGGACCTCATGATCTTCCTCGGCTACGGGGTGATCAGCCTGTGTCTTTCGCACTTCTTCGCCAACACCCCCCTCAAACACCCCTTCCCATACAGGATCGCTTTTCTGGTTGCTGCAGTTCTAGGCCTGATACTCCTGCTGCTCGAGTCGCTCGATCGCACCGGCGCCTTTACCTGGGGAAGAGTCCTTCTTCTCGTCTTCGGCGGCTTCATCGGCAGCTTCGTTGCCTCGAATCAAGAAATGCGCTGGTGGGAAAACAATGCCCCGCCCTCACCTGAGGTCGAAAAAGCTGTTTTAGAAGCGCATCGAGATTATTTGACGCCAAAGACCAACCGAATGCCTGGTAAGCGCCTGTTTGATATCACCTTTGCGATCTTGGCCCTGCTGCTGTCTCTACCCATCTGGCTGCTGGTGATCGCCTTGATTTGGTGGGAGGATCCGGGCCCAATCCTCTTTGTCAAAAACGCTGTGGGGCGCGGCGGCAGGAACTTCAAACAACTAAAATTCCGGTCGATGGTCTTTCAAGCGGAGGGGGATCGCGGTCCGATCCCGATCACTGGCTATGAAAATGACGAACGCGTGCTTTTATTCGGGAAATTCCTGCGCAAGACCGCGCTGGATGAGGTGCCTCAATTGATCAACATCCTGGCGGGGGATATGAGCGCGGTGGGTCCGCGCCCGCAGCGAACCGTGCTCGTACATGGGTACTTAAAGGAAATGCCGGCTTATGCCCGCAGGCACCAGGTTCGGCCAGGGTTGGCCGGGCTGGCTCAGGTGGTGGATACTTATGATATCTCCCCGGCGAAAAAACTCGCCTGGGACCTGGTATACATCAAAAAATCCAATCTGTGGTTGGACCTCAAGCTGTTGATTTTTGCTTTTTATTTAGTGTTCGCCCTGCGCTGGTCACGCGAGCCGCATCCTGAAGGCCGGATCCGCAACCTTCTGGGGGTCAAACAGCCAGAAGAATTCGATTCCCAATAGCCATCTCCCAGCAGACTTAGGATTATTCCCCAACTTCTCTTACTTTCGTTCTCCGAACAAAGCGCATCCAGGCGATCAGCAAGACCAAACTGATAATGATCGCGTTGAGCGCCTGGCCGCCAATCGCACCGTACAGCCCCCAGCGCTTGATCATCCACAGCCCCACCGTGAACATACTGGCCATGGCCAGAAGGTTGGCCAGGAAGACCTGCCGGCCTTTACGGATGGCTCGAAAGGCCATCTGCAAGGGACGGTTGGCATACAGGAAAAAATAATACAGCGCCATGATGTAGATGCCATCCGCATAGGGCAGGTAGGTGTCCCCCTTCAACAGGTTGAGCAGCTGGGGCGTGAAGATCATTACCAGCACCAGCAGCCCGATCACCGGCGCGCCGGCGGCCAGATAGACATTGCGTAGGTTCTGTTTAAATTTTCCCAACCCTTGCTGATCGTAGCTCTTCGCCATGATCGGGGTCACAAAGGTATCCATCGCCCGCAGGAGGACGTGGATCGGCGCTACCAGGTTCTGTAAAGTTTGGTACACCCCTGCAGCTGCAAAACTGATCAGGCCTGCCATCAGGATCGGGTAAAGATCGACCACCACCCAATCCGCCAGGCTGGCGCCCAAGATCCAGCGGCCAAAACGCCAATTTTCCATCCACAAGGCCCAGGGGGCGTCAAACTGGCGTGTAAAGTATCCCCTGGCAAACCACAGGCCGACCAGCGCAGCCAGGGCGGACCCCCACCCGATCGCCCACAGACCGGTCAGCCCAGAGACCTCCCTGACCTGCGCCAGGAAGATCATCAATCCGAGACGCAGGAGATTGGCGGCCAGGCTGACCCACAAGGCTTTGTGGACATCTCCGCGGGTGTAAAACGCCCGTCGGAAGTACTCCTGAAGCTGCCAGGTAAAAAAAGCCAGCCATAACACGAAAATCGTCGGGCCGAGGATGTTGTTGCCGCGCACGGTCAGGATCCAACCCAGCAGCGCCGCCCCTGCGGCGGACATAGCGGACAGGATCACCTGGTGGATCAACACCGTTGTGAAATAGCCTTTGAAGGCTTCATCCGACTTTACCGCCCCCAAGGCGTTCAAAGGCTGGATCACCAGCCCGTTTTGAACGGCCCTTACGAAGTAAATCGCCAGGAACCCGGTCACATAAGCGCCCAGTTCGGTGGGTGAAACCCAACGGGCCAACAGGATCGAGGCGGTAAAATTCGAGAGCGAGATCACCGCCTGATCCAGCGCGGCGAACTTGCCGTTATTGGCCAGTTTGGTATT
>CAZLEK010000054.1:0-16093 GCA_964558525.1 uncultured Candidatus Brevefilum sp. | reverse complement strand
AACTTGACATTGTCAAACTACTCAGGCATTATGGAAAAATTTCACACAAACCCCTTCGGGCACGATGAGGACACGATACCCCGAGGGTACGATGAGGGCACAAAGAAAATGAGTTTAATACGATACAATTCGTCATCAAAACAATTCCAGTTAATCGATTTTCCTGGGCAGGTTCCTCATTTCTACATCTAAAGCTCATTTAATGGCATTTGAGCGTATCTGAAAAATCACACCAGGATATCAATTTTTACTCTTTACCAAATTATTTTTCAGGCTGAGCAATGACAATTTCTATTCCAGAAAACTCACTAAGTTGAGAATGAAACATTTAAGCATCCTTAATCAATTTTTTAATGGGACTTAATAGCTTATGTTTATGATTGAGATACAGAAATCGTTGATTGATCAAGAAACGCAGCTGTTATGAAACCACCCAGGATCAACTGGATACTCCTCACCACCTTTGGTATTGCTACAATTGCTGTGTTTGCATTTGCAATGGTCAATCCTGAGTTTCGTGCTGCAGCCTACGCACCCCTCAGAGAGTTGATCCTGCCTGCTCCCAAACCAATCGATATCACCATCTACTACGGAACTGAAAAACGGGCCTGGCTGGAACAAATGCGGACGCAGTTCCTGGCAACCAAACCCCGCATTTCTGGACATCCCATTGAAATTTTCCTGGAAGGCATGGGATCCAGGGAGATGTACCTGGCTGTCCTGGACGGCGAGATCCAGCCAACCGTTCTATCACCAGCCTCATCGCTGCAAATCTCAATCTTTGAAGATCTATCCGCCCAGAAATTTGGTGAGCCGATGGTCAACCTTAATGACCCCAATATTTGCAGCCCTTTGGTTGAAACCCCATTGGTCCTGGTTGCCTGGAAGGAACGCGCCAATGTGATCTGGGGCGATGATCCAGGCGATGCATTGTGGCAGATCTTGAGTGAAGCAGCCAATGAACCTCAAGGCTGGGGAGCGTACGGTAAGCCGGATTGGGGGTTCTTTAAATTTGGACACACCAATCCTTTAAAAAGTAACAGTGGTTTCATGACCACCATTCTGCTTGCCTACGAATACCATCAAAAGGAAAGTAATCTAACCACCAATGACATCCAGGATCAGGGTTTCCAGACCTGGTTCTTCGATATTGAGGAAGCCGTTCCTGTGTTTGGCGACAGCACTGGTTCCTACATGCGAGACATCATCGCCTATGGACCCAGCATGTATGACACCGTCGCAGTGTATGAATCCGTTGCGATCGAACAGTTTGAGAATGCTATTGGGCGCTATGGCGAGCTGGCAATTTACTATCCCCCTCAAACCATCATGAGCGATCACCCTTTTTGTATTCTCGATTCAGACTGGGTCAGTGAAGATCAACGCGAAGCAGCCCAAGCTTTCATGGCTTTTCTGCTCTCTGCAGAAGTACAAGAGATTGCTGTCAATCAATATGGTTTCAGAAGCGTGGAACCAGCAGTCAGCCTGGACCAACCGGGCAGCCCTTTCTTAGATCTGGCGGATAACGGTATCCAGATGAGCCAATTACCGCCTGAAGTCGAAGTGCCCGCTGGCGCCGTTTTAGATGCCTTACTGAGCCTTTGGGCCAGGAATATTGAGTGAGAAAAGGTGAATAAATGAACAACAAGAAGAGAAACCTGGTGGTGATCATTTTTATCTTCCTGGCAATCCTCCTTTCAGGATGTGAAGCCCTGGGTGATTTGACCGCTCAAAAAGTACACATCTCGATGGTCTACGGATCAGAAAAGGAAGATTGGCTTGTCCCCCTGATTGAAAAATTCAACCAGGAGAAATTTCGGACAGAGGATGGGTCGATCATCGTCGTGGACGCCACCCCCATGGGTTCAATTGAAACAGCGCGTGAAATAAACCAGGGGACTCTCCAGCCGACCATTTGGAGCCCGGCGTCATCCATCTATCTGCCGATTGCCAACGCGGATTGGCGGCAAAAACATGCTGATGACCTTTTTACTGGAACGCCCAACGATCTGGTTCTCAGCCCAGTGGTGATCGCCATGTGGAAGCCCATGGCCGAAGCATTAGGTTGGCCGGACGAACCTCTGGGATGGTCCGACATCGGTGAAATGGCATTTTCAGCAGAGGGCTGGGCGGCTTTTGGATATCCTGAATGGGGTAATTTTAATTTCGGTCATACGCATCCAGCTTATTCAAATTCCGGCATCTGCTCGGTCATCGCCAGCACCTATGCGGGTGCAGGTAAACAACGTGATCTCACCCTGGATGATCTGCAGCGGCAGGAGACGATCGACTTCCTCTCATCGGTGGAAAAAAGTATTATCCACTACGGCTCCAGTACCGGCTTCTTTGCAAACCGGATGTTTGAACGCGGGCCATCTTACCTGAGTGCAGCAGTGATGTATGAAAACCTGGTGGTTTACCAGGAAACAGAGAGGCTTTCCGGGAATTCTCAACAGCTTCCCGTGGTGGCGATATATCCCAAAGAAGGCACCTTTTGGTCCAATCACCCATATCTCATCTTGAATGCAAACTGGGTGACTGACCAGCAGCACGAAGCAGCTGAGATCTTTGAGGATTTCTTGCTGGACAGACCGCAGCAGCTGCTGGCGATTGAATATGGGTTCCGACCAGCAGATCCATCTATCCCCCTGACCGCCCCGTTGGATGAAACCCACGGTGTGGATCCAAAGCAGCCGCAAACTGTCCTTGAGATTCCGCAGGCAGAAGTGATCCGCGGCATCGAAGCCCTTTGGCGGCAGACAAAGAAACCGGTTGATCTGGTGCTGGTCGTGGACACATCTGGCAGTATGAGCGGCCAAAAAATTACCGCTGTTCGAGCCAGCTTGCGGGAGTTCATCCAGCTTCTGGGTGACAATGACCGCCTGCAAATCCTGACCTTTAACACCGAACTAATCGAGATGACCCCACTCACGGAATTGGGGGAAAAGCGTGAGGATATCCAAAGGCGGGTCTCAGGCATCATTGAAAATGGTGACACTCGTCTATACGATGCCGTTTCCATCGCCTACGATGAAATTGAAAGTTCCGGGAATCCAGACCACATCCGGGCAATTGTGGTCCTGACAGATGGACAGGACACGGCTTCTGTTCAATCTCTGGAAATGGTTTTATCGAAAGTTGGGATTAATGCCGAAAGCGGCGACTCAACCAAGATATTCACCATTGCGTATGGTGATGATGCCGATGAGGACATCCTCAAAGAAATTGCAGAGATCACCGGCGGCAGGCAGTATAAGGGTGAACCTGAAAATATTCAAGAAATTTATGAAGCCATCGCTACATTCTTCTAAAATGAAAAAGACGCCTTTTCTGATCGCCCTCTTCAATCCCTCAACCTTAAGCATGCTGGCTCTCACCGCCGCAGCGGGTTTATGTGCTGCCTGGTGGCTGGCGCCGGTAGGATTGGTCATCTGGGCGGTGATGGTAGCCACCATCGCAAGAGAACCCACCCTCCAGTTCACCCACATACTCGAAACACGAACGCCGCTGGCTGCAAAGTTTCAAAAACGATTTGAACCGATCAACCGCACCCATGTGCGATTGTTTAATGCCATTGTGTCCTCCAAACGCAAACACCGGCGAGAATTCCAACCGATCCTTCAACTTTCTACCCGGTTAATCGACCAGGCTTATGCATTATGCTTACAACTCACGCCCATGGAAAACAACCGGCTTGTCAATCAAACCTCCAATTATTCGCTTTTAGAACTTGAAAATATGCAAACAAAGATTGAGCATGCCGAAGACCCCATTGTGAAACGAGAATACCAGGAGGCCTATCAAGCGATCCAAAGACGGATTGAAAGAATGGATCATTTTTCAACCCAGCTGGACCGGGTAGATGCTCAAATGATCTCATTGAAGAATGATTTGGAAAATATTTATTCCACAATCATTTCTCTGCAATCCAAACCAATTAATGAAGTGAAGATGGCCGTCCCTGAAATCCTCCAGTCGCTAGATCAAAAAGCTGAAGATATTGAGCGATTCGAAAGAGAAATCGATCATTAGGTTCCTGGCAAGCAGATAAGTTACGACCCGTACTCAAAAACCTGGTGTTTGACCCAGGGCCATTGCAAAGTTTAAAGTATTGAAAATATAAGCTCCCCGCAACCTCCTCGTTGCGGGGAAATGATTATGGAAGACGTAAATATTGATTCAATAGAGAATTTTGTGTTTATAGATGACTTTTTTCTGCCGACGAGGACGTCGGCGAGAGGAGAAAGTTGGGATGAGATACCATCGATCACCCTTCGGACAATAAGAATTTCAATCATAATTTATCGTTGAGATCTTGCGCTTGCCCTCGTGTTTGACCCTTGTTCAATTCCAGGTTTTCGCCTATATTATAAAGGTTCACAACATCAAGATTGAGAGATATGATGCAAATCGTTCAGGTCAATCCTGCCAACCGCCGCAATCGTAATGCCTTCATCCAATTTCCCTTCAAGCTCTATCAAGACACACCGCAATGGGTCCCGCCGCTGCGTATGTCAATGCGGGCGATTTTCAAGCCCAGCTATGCCTTCTATTCCTACGGTGAAGCAGCCTTCTTTCTAGCAAAAGATGAACATGGAGAAGTTCTTGGAAGGTTAGCAGTGGCGGACAACCACCGCTATAACCAGTTCCACGAAACCAAGACGGCATTGTTCTATTATTTTGAAACGGTTAATGACCAAGCAGTTGCCGACGGCCTCTTCCAACGTGGTTTTGAGTGGGCGCAGGCCAAGAGCCTGAACCATGTTCTGGGACCAAAGGGCTTCACTGTCCTGGATGGGTTTGGCATGCTTGTGAAAGGCTTCGAGTACCAACCTGCTTTCAACCAGCCATACAATCCGCAGTATTACCCCGAGCTAGTTGAGAATTTAGGCTTCAAAAAAGTCAAGGATATTTACACCGGAAGGATGGACGACAGCATCGTCTGGCCGGAGAAGATCCGAAAGGCAGCCAAACTGGTTCGGGAAAAACGCGGCTTCAACGCCACAGAGATCACAACAAAAAAGGAACTCCGCCAGGTAATTGAAGAATTCAAGCGCCTCTACAATGACTCCCTGGCCGGCCCAGCTGGAAACGCCCAACTGACCGATGAGGATATGGAGGCTATGGTCTCCCAGCTGCTGTGGATCGCAGATCCCCGCCTGGTGAAGCTGATCTATAAAGACGGCCAAGCTGTCGGTTGGATCCTGGCTTACCCGGATATTGGCCAAGCCCTTCAAAAGACGAAGGGACGTTTGTTCCCCTTGGGCTGGCTGCAGATCTTGAAAGAAAAAAACCGCACAGAGTGGGTTGACCTGAACGGCATTGGCATTATTGAAGAATACCAGCGCTTAGGCGGTACGGCGATCTTGTTTGATGAAATCTATAAGAGCATCCTTGAGACCGGGCAGTACCGCTATGGGGAGTTCCTCCAGGTGCGCGAGGAAAACATCAATATTCAATTGGAAGCAGCCAACCTGGATATCGATTTCCATAAAACCCACCGACTGTATGATAGGGATTTGTGAGTGGTGAGTGGTGAGTGGTGAGTGGTGAAGGATGAATGGGGAATGGTGAAAATCAGGACTTAGGGAATAGGTATTGGGGAATAGGTATTGGGTATTAGGTATTAGGGAATAGGTATTAGGGAATAGGTATTAGGTAGTAGGTCAAGAGGTGTGATAGATTTCCCATTATCTGAGAAATCCTGTGAACGTAAATCAGGAAGGGTCATTAATTCCTGATTCCTAATTCCTGATTCCTAATTCCTCTTCCCCATCCTTCACCCTTGCCAAATTCTCAATTCCCGTTTATCATACTGGTATGACCACTTACCAGAAATCCCCTGGCAAATTGACAAACTGGCAGCCCGTCCGAAAGGCTGCGGAGATCATTGAAGAGCGGTTAGTCGAAGCAATCCTGGAGGGCACTTTTCCAATCAATTCGCACCTCCCGGGTGAACGCGAACTGGCTGAATCCCTCGGCGTGACCCGTCCCACCCTACGAGAAACCTTACAACGCCTGGCACGCGATGGCTGGCTGGAGATCCATCATGGCAAGCCCACCCGGGTGCGGGATTATTGGAAGGAGGGTCGGCTCGGCGTGTTGAACACTTTATCCGAACATCCTGACAAGCTGCCGGAAAATTTCATCCCCAACTTACTCAACGTTCGCCTGGCAATGGCCCCCATGTACACGGCTCTGGCCGTCACAAACGCGCCTCAGGAAGTCGTCAGCCTGCTTGACGGCCGGTCAGGATTAGATCACTCTCCAGAAAAGTTCACCCAATTTGATTGGACCTTGCAGCATAGGCTGACCCTCTTGAGCGAGAACCCGGTTTTCATCATGATCCTGAATGGATTTGAGGACATGTATCTCAACCTGGCCCCCTTTTACTTCTCAATTCCCTCTGCCCGGGCCCATTCACTAACCTATTATGAAAAATTAGCGGCTGCGGCTGAAGATGGCGACATTTTTGGCGCGAAATCAATCACTGAAGAGATCATGCGTGACAGCTTAATTTTTTGGCAGCAAACAAAATTTATGTGAGATTTCATTTGGAGGAAACCATGAAACGCATCCAGGGCTGGGGCAACACGGACACCGATTATCCGGTCCCCGAACCCGCCAAGCAGTATCTGGAACGGGTGGTGGGGACACCTCACCAACTCAAGAAGGTTCCGGTTGAAGAGCTTATCAAACAGGTTCCAAAAAGCAGACTCCCGGACCACCCACTGATCACCCAGGACCCAGAGGAGCGTCTTCGCCGTGCCCGCGGCCAATCGCTCAATGATTGGGTTGACATGTATGACGGCCTGGTAAACAGCTTCCCAGACGGGGTGGCCATGCCAACCAGCGATGAGGACATCCGGGAGCTGATCCGGTTTGCTGAAAACCACCAGCTCAACCTGATCCCTTACGGCGGCGGCTCCAGCGTGGTCGGCCATCTCACCCCGCCAGGCGAAGGCCCGGCAACCATCAGCCTTGACCTTGGCAAAATGAACCAGCTGATCAACCTGAATGAGACCAGCCATGAAGCGACCTTTGGCGCCGGGGTGTGCGGGCCCGATTTGGAAGCCCAGCTCAAGACCCACGGCTATATCCTTGGGCACTTCCCGCAATCCTGGGAATATTCCACCCTGGGCGGGTGGATCGTGACCCGCTCGGTCGGCCAGCAGTCCTATCATTACGGCCGGATTGAGCCGTTATTTGTCACCGGCCACCTTGAAGCGCCTGCCGGCCCAATGGACACGCTGCGCGTCCCGAAAAGCGCGGCTGGCCCAGACCTGCGGCATCTCCTGCTCGGTTCTGAAGCCCGTTTGGGCGTCCTGACTCGGGCCACCATGCGGATCCGCCGCCTCCCAGAGGAGGAGCATTTCTATGCGGCTTTCTTCCCAAACTTTGAAATTGGCGCTGAAGCAGTTCGCCAGATCGCCCAGGCGGAACTGCCCCTTTCCATGGTGCGGTTGAGCGATCCGTTGGAAACCGAAACCACCTTCCAGCTTTCCGGAGAGGAAAAATTGGTCAACCTGGCAAAATGGGGCCTGAACCTCTTCGGACAGGGCGAAGAGCGCTGCATGCTGATCTACGGCCTAACAGGCAACCCCGCCAGCAACCGCCTGGCGGATCGGCGGTTGGCCCACCTGGTCCGCTCCCACCAGGGCCTGATGGTCAAATACTATCTGGGTGAAGCCTGGATGAAGAAACGCTTCCTGACCCCTTACCTCCGCAATACACTATGGGAATTCGGTTACGCCCTAGATACCCTCGAGACGGCGCTTCCCTGGGACAAACTAGCGACGGGCCGAGAAGCCATCTTAGATACAATTCGAACGGGCCTGGAAGACGAAAATGAGATCGTGTTGGTCTTCAGCCATATCTCGCATATTTATACCAACGGCGGCTCGATGTACGTAACCTACCTCTACCGCCGAGCCAAAGACCCCCAGCAGACCCTCGCGCGTTGGAAAAAACTGAAGCACGCAGCCAGCCGGCAGATCGCGGCCATGGGCGGCACAATCACCCACCAGCACGGGGTCGGCCTGGACCACCAACCTTATCTCAGCGAGGAGAAAGGCGCTTTGGGAATGGCTTTCCTTAAAGATGTGATCCGCACGGCAGACCCGCATCAGGTGATGAATCGCGGCAAGCTGATGGATTTGGATTAATGAGGAGCGATCATGCTGAACAATGATTGGCGGCAGCAAACCTGGCAGGACTTTGACGCACTCTGGGATGTCATTGTGATCGGCGGCGGGATCACCGGCGCGGGAATCTTTAATATGGCCGCCCAAAAGGGTCTAAAAGTGGCCCTGTTGGAGGCGCGCGATTTCGGCTTTGGAACTTCCAGCCGCTCCTCCAAGCTCGTGCACGGCGGGATCCGCTACCTAAAAAATCGCCAATTGGATGTGGTTCGGGAGTCGGTCAAAGAGAGAGAAAAGCTGATTCGTGAATCAGACAGCCTTGTGGACCCGCTGGCGTTCATCTTTCCCTCGTATGAGCACAATCTAGATGAAAGCAAAATGATGCGGCTCGGCGTGATCGTTTACGATCTGATGGCGCCCAAATGGCAGCACCGTAACCTGAGTGCGGCGCATGTAAAACGCGCCTTGCCAGCTTTGGACAGCGCCCACCTGGTCGGCGGCGTCAAATACTTCGATTCCCGGGTGGATGATTCCCAGCTGGTCCTGCGGGTCATCATGGATGGAATTCGCTTTGGGGGCAAGGCGCTTAATTATGCCCCGGTGACGGGATTGTGTAAATCCAAAGACGGCCATGTTGAGGGGGTTGTGGTACAAGATGACACCGGCGCCCTTGAGCCCGGCACGATCGAACTGCGCGGCAATGTGATCATCAATGCCACCGGGCCCTGGTCAGATGAGGTTCGCGAACAGGTCAGCGGTGAACCCAAACTCCGCCGCCTGAGGGGCAGTCATTTGATCTTCTCTCAGGAAAAGCTCCCCCTGAACGCCGCCGTTACGATGCTGCACCCCCGGGACAACCGGGCGCTCTTCGCCATCCCCTGGGAAAATCGCACCATGGTTGGCACCACCGACCTCGACCATGATCTGCATGAAGACGAAACCCGCATCACGGTTGAGGAGGTAGCTTACCTGCTTGAAGCAGCCAACCATGCCTTCAACGGTTCAAAGATAACCGAATCGGACGTCATCTCAACATTTTCGGGTTTGCGACCGGTGATCAACACCCATGCCGCAACTCCCTCTAAAGAATCTCGGGCGCACCAATTCTGGGAGGAGGATGGCTTGATCACCATCGCCGGCGGAAAATTGACCATCTTCAGGGTGATGGCGGCTGATGTGCTGAATTATTGCAGTGAACGGCTGCCAAACTCACCCACATTCACCCCGCACGCCCCCTGCTTCATCCATCCTGAGCCTCTAACGCGCCAAAGCCTGAACAACATCGATTGGGTCATGATGGCCGGCCGGTTAGGCAAAGATGTCAACGCCTTTTTCAAAACCTCTGATCCGGATTTGCTCAGGCCAATTGAACCCATGCCTGAGTTTTGGGCAGAGCTGGTATGGGCGGCAAAGAATGAAGCCGTGGTTCACCTGGATGACCTGCTCCTGCGCCGGGTGCGATTTGGCTTGTTGATCGAAAATGGCGGCCTCGACCAGATGGAGAAAATCCGGGCGCTTGTTCAGGAGCCTTTGGGCTGGTCGGATGCCAGCTGGCGGACAGAGGCTGCCCGTTATGAACACATCTGGCGAGAAAATTACTCCCTGCCAGGATCGTCATCCGCAGGTTTTCATTTAGTATAATGATCTGACAATTTAGAACTGGAGTCATCGACACACTGTTTTCGGGAGGAGAACATGGCTGGCGAACACATTCTGGCAATTGACAACGGCACCCAGAGCGTCAGGGCACTGATTTTTGATCTAAAAGGGGAGCTGATCGCCAAAAAACGCGTGCCGATCCAGCCGTATTACTCAAAAAAGCCGGGTTGGGCGGAACAAGACCCTGAGGTTTTTTGGGACGCTGTCTGCGAAGCCTGCCAGGGCCTGTGGCAGATGCAGGGGGTCAGTAAGGAGGCCCTCGCAGGTGTGGGCCTCACCACTCAGCGCGCCACCATGATCAACCTGGATAAGCACCAGGAGCCGCTGCGCCCGGCCATCGTCTGGTTAGACCAGCGCCGAACGGAAGACTTGAAACCTGTGGGCGGTTTATGGGGGCTGCTCTTCAAACTGGCCGGGATGAGCGACACTGTGGGCTACCTGCAGGCTGAGGCGGAAGCCAACTGGATCAGAAAACATCAGCCGGAGGTTTGGGAAAGGACGGATAAATTTGTCTATCTCTCGGGCTACCTGACCTATAAATTGATCGGTGAAGTGATCGACTCCGTTGGCTGCCAGGTGGGCTACCTGCCCTTTGATTATAAGAACCAGGCCTGGGCCAAACCCTCCGACTGGAAGTGGGACGCGGTGCGGGTGGATCCCGAGATGCTGCCGCCGCTGGTGAACCCGGCGGAGGAACTGGGTAAAATTTCAGAGGCTGCCGCGCGGGCCACTGGCATCCCCGCTGGCCTGCCCCTGATCGCCACTGCAGCCGATAAAGCCACTGAGGTGATCGGCGCTGGCTGCCTGGAGCCGCACATTGGCTGCCTGAGCTACGGCACCACCGCCACCATCAATACCACCCATCAAAAATATACTGAGGTCATCCCCCTGATCCCACCCTACCCGGCGGCGGTTCCCGGCGCCTATTCATTGGAAGTCCAGATCTACCGGGGTTTCTGGATGGTCAGCTGGTTCAAAGAGGAGTTCGGCCTGGTTGAAAAACGCGCCGCCGAGCAGCGCGGCGTCGAGCCGGAGGTGTTATTTGACGAACTCCTTCACACGGCGCCAGCCGGCTCAGAGGGCCTGATCTTGCAGCCGTACTGGTCTCCAGGCTTGAAGATCCCCGGGCCGGAGGCTCGCGGCGCAGTGATTGGCTTTGGGGACGTGCACAGCCGGGCCCATTTCTACCGGGCCATCATCGAAGGCCTGGCTTACAGCCTGCTGGAAGGGGCCGAACGCACGGAGAAACGCTCGCATGTCCCAATCACTGCCCTGCGCGTGGCCGGCGGGGGCAGCCAGAGCCCGGGCGCCATGCAGATCACTGCCGATATCTTCGGGCTGCCGGTCTCCCGTCCGCATGTGTATGAGGCTTCGGGCCTGGGAGCCGCCATTGACGTGGCTGTGGGATTGGGCCTGCAGCCGGATTTCCAAACAGCTGTGGACGAGATGACTCACCTGGGCGATACCTTTGAACCGGACCCAAAACGTCATGCTCTCTATCGGGATCTGTATGAGCGGGTCTATAAACGCATGTACGCCCGCTTGAAGCCCTTATATCATGAGATCAGTGAGATCATTAATTAACCCACAAATTTCTTGTGCAGTCCAGGGAGCAGCAAAGATGAAACCAGGGCCTTTCGATCAACAAATCACCTTTTTGCAGGCGCAAGACCTCGACCTGACCCGCCAATTCTATTCCGACATGCTGGGCCTGCCTTTGGTCCGGGACCAGGAAGCCTGCCTGATCTTCGGCGTGGCGCAAAATGCCTTTCTTGGTTTTTGCCGCCACATCGAACCTATTCAACCCGGCCGCCGGGTGATCCTCACCCTGGTCACGGAGGATGTGGACGGCTGGTATCAGCGCCTCCAAACCCGCGGCGCCGATCTGGTCAGCCAGCCGGAAGCCAACCCAAAATTTAATATCTATCACTTCTTTCTAAAGGATCCAAACGGCTACTGGGTGGAAATCCAGCGGTTTGATGAACCCCTATAAGTCGGTGCGAAAAAATGGCGCCGGAACAGTTCCAACAAACACGCCGAGCGCGAACTCGATGCAACCAACTTACTCGTCGGCTTTCCTTGCATTGGGGAGATGCAGGACTGCTTCAATTACCGACTCGGAAAGTTTTGAAAACTAATCATGCTGAAAGCTGCCAAATCATAGAATAAGGTTGAAGACCCCGACAAGGACCATTCTTTCAACCCTAGAATATTCACTAAAAAATTATGCCCCTATCATTCGTTTATTTTTTTCTGCGCCGTTGAGACACACCGGCGGGGCGTCTCTATGAAGTCAACCTTCGTTTGAAGTCAGTTTCCCCGATTAATTATTTTTTACGGAGCACATCAGCAGAGCTTCTTGAAAAAAGTCTTCTAATCCAACGGTTTTCAACCCCCTCCCGCTGTAGCTGGCCTATTTGTTAGCATTTTGTGTCTACTCAGGCATTGGGCTAAAAATTAACACAATACCCTTCGGGCACGATGAGGACTCAATACCCAGAGGGCACTTTGAGTACACACGATACCCCGAGGGCACGATGAGGACACAAAGAAAAAGAGAGATCTACTAAAAATAATCGTCATCTTTACTATGCCGGTAAATTTGTTTCCTGCGTGGATTCCTCTTTCATAAACCCCAGACTCAGTGAATGGCCTTTGAGCGCATCCGAAATATCACATTAAGATATTTTTTTCCTCTATACCAAATTGTTTATCAGGCTGAGCAGTTACAGCATTTTTACCATTTTATTGCGGCAATTTACAAACTCAGGAACGTAGAGCCAACAGAAATGCTGGATGATTTCTCCCAATTTAAGCAGGTACGATGGCTGATCCGGCAACAATGACGATCTTATCAGGTTTTCACCAAAAAGCCCCGCATCGTCAGTCGGTATAATGATATTTGGGAAAGATAAAATTCATGACTGAAAGGTTTCTGATGAAAAAATGGTGGCGCTATTTACACTGGTTGATCATCCTCAACTTCCTGGCCGAGATCTTTTACGGTTTTTATATGGTGTTCTTTGTGGTCGGCGGGACACGCTATCCCTTGTGGATGCGGGCGGTGGAGACGCCTATGGAGGTGATCCTCAAGCGCCGGCTTTACGCCATTGAGGTTTGGATCGCCATTGCCGGCCTGGTGGTTTACCTGGCCCTGACCGAATTCCTGCCCCTGAAATTGCAGGAGCTCAACCAGAAGGGCCACAACCAGTCGGCCTCTTTTGAACAGACAGACGATTAAGCTGCCAAAAACAAGCTCCCTTTAGGTTAAAATCAGCCGTTTGACGATCAGTAAGCGGCCCATCTGCAACCGGGAGCATCGCAGCCGCTGATGATGGGTGCATCCGCCGAATAGACTAAGCTCTAACCTTGGAAGGGGACTGCAATCCATTGAATTTTGAGATTATAATAAACCTGGTTGTGAGACACCATTCAGCGTATTGCTCAAGAAAGGCGCCTGACCATGCGATTTGGCATCATGGAAATGCAAATAGACCGGCTGATCCGGGAAGAAACCCGCGCGGGGGACGCTGTTGATCAGATCCTGAATTTTGATCGCGGCGATCTGGTGGGGGGCATCGCTAAAAGCGGCTTCTCCGTGATTGAATTAGGCGGCGATCTCGGGCTTTTCTTTCCCGGCGCCTATGAAGGAAATAACATCTCCCGTCTGAAGCAGTTAAAAGAACAGCACAACCTGGCTTACACGCTTCACCTGCCCCTGTGGTCAGTGGAACCCTCTACGCCGCTCGAACCCGTCCGGCTGGGATCGGTGGACGCCATCCTGGACATTATGGATGCTGTCGAGCCCCTCGAGCCGGAAGTGTATGTTCTGCACGCCACGGGCGCGCTGGCGGCTGAATTCTACCGCATGAACCTGCCCCAAACGGCCAAAGCCCTGGCGCTCAAGCAGTTCCAGGGCGGCGCGATCAACTCCATCCGAACGATCCTGGAGGAGACCGGACTGCCCTCTCGCAAGCTGGCTATCGAAACCATCGAATTCCCACTGGAGCTGACCCTGGAAATCGCCGATCTGCTCGACCTTTCCCTTTGCCTGGATACCGGACATATTCTGGCCGGGTTTTCCGGCGCGATCAATTTTGACGATGCTGTGGACATCTGCCTGCCACGGCTGGCGGAAGTCCACCTGCACGACTCGCCAGATTATATGCGCACCGGTCAACTGGGCTATGGAAAAGACCACCAGCCATTGGGAACGGGGGATTTAAATGCCAGCCGGCTGCTCAACCGGCTGAACAAACGCCATTTCGAAGGCCCACTGGTCTTTGAACTCTCCGTGACCGACGCTCAAAAATCACTGGCGCACCTGGAACAAATAGGAGCGATTCAATGACAGATTATTCAGTCCCTTATGGTCATCAGCAGCTTGCGTTCACGCTGCCCCAGGGACTCCAAACTGATGATCTGCGCCCGGAAACCGGGCAGCCGTTAGAAAACCCTGAAGAAGCCCTCCGCCAGGCGCTTAACGCTCCCCTTGGGGACGCCAAACGCAGGCCGGCAGAGGAGATCCAAACCATTGGGATCGCGATCAACGACAAAACCCGCCCAGCGCCCAACCCCAACCCGCTCGACATCCTGCTGGCGCATTTTGACCGGCTTGGTTTTACCAAAAGCCAGATCACATTGTTCGTCGGCTCGGGGACCCATCAACCCATGCCCGTCAGCGAACTACCCCGCCTCCTGCGCCAGGAGATCATCGACCAGTACCGGATCGTGGTGCACGATTGCGACAACTCGCCCCTGACGGATTTGGGATTCACGCCCCACGGCACACCCATCCGGATCCACGCCGAGTTTATCGCCTGCGACCTCAAGATCACCCTGGGGAACATCGAACCCCATCATTTCATGGGCTATTCCGGCGGGGTTAAGACCGCGGTGATCGGCCTGGCCGGACGCGACACGATCACCAGCAACCACGCCATGCTGACCCATCCCCAGGCCAGATCAGGGGTCTACCATATCAACCCCATGCGCCAGGATATCGAGATCATGGGCCGCAAGGCGGAGATCGATTTTTCCCTGGGCACGATCCTGGATGAAAATAAGCGGATCCTCAAGGTCTTCTTCGGCGAGCCCGGCGCGGTGATGAAGGCCGCCATCCCGGCTGTGCAGGAGTCCTTTGGGAGACGGGTACCCGAGCCCTACGACCTGGTGATCGCCTCCCCCGGCGGCGCGCCCAAGGACATCAACCTCTACCAGGCCCAAAAAGGCCTGACCCACGCCGCCCGGATCACCCGGGATAAAGGCTGGGTGCTTTTGCTGGCGGCCTGCCCGGAGGGCTCAGGCAGCGCGGCCTATGAAGCCTTCATCCAGGCAGCCGACTCGCACCAGGCCGTGATCGAACAATTTGACAGCGGCTTTTTCCAAGTCGGGCCGCACAAGGCTTACCAGATCGCACGCGAGGCCGTGCGGATCAACCTGGTGCTGGTTTCCGAGATCCCGCCCGAGACCGTGAAAACCTGGCGCCTGACCCCCAGCTCGCCCGAGCTTCTACAACCGCTGATCGAGTGGATTGCCGCCCGGCTGCCTGAGGGCGCGCGGGCAGCCGTCCTGCCGGCGGCAGCACGCACCATGACGGAGGTGAATAAGTGAAAAATGCCACCCAATTTATGAAAAACCCCCACCTGCCCGGCGATGACTTTACCTGGGAAGGCAGCCAGACCGGATTCCTGCTGATCCACGGCTTCACCGCCACCACAGCCGAAGTGCGCCCCATGGCAAAACTGCTCCACGAAGCAGGGTTTACCGTATCCGGCCCGCTTCTGCCCGGGCACGGCACCCACCCGGAGGATCTCAACAACGCCAGTTGGGAGATGTGGGTCGAAAAAGCCAAAGGGGACTACGAAAAACTGCTGCGTGACTGCCAGCAGGTCTATGTCCTGGGCGAGTCCATGGGCGCGCTGGTGGCCCTGCAGGTGGCCGCTCAGCACCCCGAGATCCCGGCGGTGTTCCTCTTCGCCCCGGCCATCAAAGTGAAGAACCTGTGGCTGTCGCGGTTGATAGCGCCTTTCATCAAATACCTGGACAAAGGCGGGGAGGACGACGGTCTGCCCTGGAAGGGCTACACCGTGGACCCCGTCAAAGCGGCCTTCGAACTGTACCAATTACAACAGCACACCCGCAAGATCCTGCCGGCAATTCACCAGCCCCTGCTGGTCTTTACGGGTGAGTATGACACGACCATTCATCCGAAATCGGTGGAGATCATTTTGGAGGGCGTCGCATCGAAGAAGAAGCAGCACATGCACCTGGAAGACAGCCCGCACTGCATC
>CAZLEK010000053.1:0-16859 GCA_964558525.1 uncultured Candidatus Brevefilum sp. | reverse complement strand
TAGGCTTTGTGTTAGGGCCCAGCGCCCTGGGCGGTTTCCTGGGCGGCAGCATCCTGACGGGTGTGATCTTTGCCCTTCTGATGGCAAACGCCGGCGGCTTGTGGGATAACGCCAAGAAATTTATTGAAACTGGACAGTTCGGCGGCCCGGGATCAGACGCCCATAAAGCTGGCGTGGTGGGGGATACCGTTGGAGATCCCTTCAAAGATACGGCAGGGCCCTCCCTGAACACGCTGATCACCGTGATGTCGCTGGTGTCATCTTTGTTCGCCCCGATCATCGCAGCATTCCATATTTTCTAATCGGTTTTGAGATCAACATAAAAAAGAGGCGTCATTAATTGGCGCCTCTTATTGCTTAAAAACCCGATCCTGGCAATGGGGCGGTTCGGTTTTATATGGGCAGGGTGAAATGGAAGGTGGAACCTTCATCGAGTGTGCTTTCAAACCACATCTGGCCGCCCATCATCTCGACCAGGCTTTTGGAGATTCGCAATCCCAGGCCGGTGCCGGGCACCTTTTTAATGCGCGCATCAGTTCCCCGGTAAAATTTTTCGAACAGGTGCGCCTGGTCTTCAGGTTTGATGCCGTAGCCGTTATCTTCCACCCAGAAGTGGACGACTTCCGCTGCGCCTTTTTCATCCCATCGGTTGGCGCTGTGTTCGGCGCCAATTTTGATCTCACCCTTTTCGGGGGTGTATTTAATGGCATTGGAGATGAGGTTGGATAATATCTGGATCAGGCGCAGACGGTCACACCAAACATTGGGAACCTCTCCGGGGATTTTCAGCGCGACTTGGAGCGACTTCTTTTGGATTTGGGCTGCGTAGGAATGCAGGACGTCGTTGACCACTTCATGAACCGGGGTGGATTCAAATTCAAGCCTTACAGATTGGGTTTCGATATAAGCCTGGTCTGATAAATCTTTGATAAATGTGTTCATCCTTTGAACGTTATGGTTGATGGTGGAAAGGTAATCGATTTGCTCTTCGTTCACATCTCCCGCCATGCCTTTTCTCAGGATGTCCGCATACCCTTTAATGACTGTCAGGGGATTCTTCAGCTCATGGGAGATAAAGCTGATGAATTCATTTTTATCTTGAATTGCAGCGTGTAATTCCTCATACAGCAGAGCGTTTTTCACCGCGATGATGCCGTGATCCCTGAGCCTGGACAGGAAGGTTTTATCCTGCCGTTTTACTTGCTGGGGGGATTCTGTATGAAGCAAGAGCAGCAGGGCCTGATCGTCTTCCATATCCGTGAAGCTCATCAAATGCCATTGGGTTGTTGGCGGCAAATTCAGGCGAGTTGACAGATCGAGATTTTGGACCGTTTGGTCCTGCAAATTCTCTTCAGAAAACAGTTTCTCATTAAAAAGCTCGATGTCTTCCAGCTTGATCGGCGCTATTCCCCCGGCCTGGATTTGCCAGATATTTTGATAGGTTTCAGTGTCATGATCAAACAGGCCAATAGTGCCAAACCGCGCGGATGTATGCGCCAGGGCGGCTTCCAGCATCCTCTGCAAGACATGATCGATATCCCGGGATGTGTTAAGGTCACGATCAATTTGTTGGATCGTGTAAAGTTCCTCAACCCGAGCTTCCAGGGCTTGATCCGTCTGAGAATAAATTGATGCATTATCCAGTGCAACTGCCGCCTGGCTGGCAAAACCCTCAAGGATTTTTTGATCGCTTTCATCGAAGGGCCGATGATTGTGTTTGTTGATCATTTCTAAGACCCCGATCACGTGACCGTGGGCGATCAACGGCACGGCCAGGATATTTTCGATTTTCGAAACCGCTTTCGGATGTTCGTGCTTAAACCAGAGGGAATCTCGATTTATCTGGTTTTTAATGACGGGCGCCTGGGATGTATAGGCCTGACCGGCGATTCCGGCATCCATGGGCAGGCGTTCTCCCTGCACGTTTGCCCCGACGGGCCCGGCTGTTACTTCAAATACCAGTTCATCCTGATCTTCGTCGGCAACCATCAGGATGCCAGAAGAACTTTGGATGATGCTCATAGCAGCGTCCAGTATTTTGGTCAGCAAGGAATCGATGTTTGTGATGGAGATCAACTGCTGGCTGACTTGATTAATGACCTCCAGCTGGTGTTGCTGGCCCTGGTTCAAGGCTTCCATCCGCTGGAATCTGATGGCGTTTGTGACCGCGCTGCTTAAAAAATGCAGGAAACCGAGGTCCACTGTTTTGGTCAGTCCTGGTAGGTTTGGGTTTCCCAAGCTGAGAGCGCCGAGGCTCGCTTCTTCAAGCGCCAGGGGAAGGATCAGCCAGGAGCCGTTTTCTTCAATCGCCTGGATCTGCCCGTTGGCGACAGCTTTATTTTCAAAAAACCCAGCCTTAAGGGGTTCTGGTTTTGAGGTAGTGACTTCGCATTCATCATCCCGGATTGCAAAGACCCGCTCATACCTATCCTGGTCTGGGTTTTGCAAGATCAGCGAAAAATGATTGATGGGCAGGTATGGTTTTAGACGCTCGTAGATTTCTACCAGGGTTTGGTTCAGGTCTTTCCCGGATTTCACGGATGCCTCAATCCGGTTCCGAACTTCATCTTCGGTGATTTTGCTTTGGAACGCTTGCAGCAGTTCAAACTTTTGATAGACGGCGCTGAAAAGCTGCACGAGAAATTCAATTTGGCTGATAATGAGCTGCGTGGTGGAAAGATCTTCTTTCAAAGGTCCGAGGCTCAGCCATCCTAATAGGCTGTTCGGGCTGCTGATCGGCGCGATAAGATGCATTTCTTGATCGAGGTGTTCGGGAGGTGTGTCGGCCGGATCGAGAAGCTGCAGTTCAGGATCTCCATCTTTGTAAAAACGAATGTGGGTGTTATTGGCGATCTGCCTGGCTAATTTGGAATCGGCCGGAACAAACGCCGGCAGACGTCTTTTGGCTTTCCTTGCGTTCTCTCGGCGGAACCCCGGGCCTTGGGGATCAACCAGATAAAGGTCGCAAAATTTTGGGTGGGCAATTTCTCGAACTGAAAGCAAAAAATTTTGTTGTGCTTCTTCCAGATCCTGCGCATCAGCCAGTGATTTGACACGGGCAGCCGTGACGGTTTTGCCATCGTTGTTGCCGGCTGGTTGCTTTGAGGAGAAAATGGCGTTGATCTTCCGCCATAAAGAGCCGAAAGGCAGGTTCAGAAAGAACAAACCCAGCGGCGCAAAAAAGAATCGCACCCCGTACAGGCTGCCTGAGCTCCCAGCATCGATGGGCAGGCTTAAAATCAATACCAGCAGGACAAGCCCCAAACTGGCTGGAATCAAAAGGTTTACTGGCTTATTTAGTTTCATTTTGAAAAAACACAACCTGCCAGGTTCTCTTTGAGTAAGTTGCCAGGTCTTGGATCATGAAGCTTTCGCTCAAGTTTGATTTCAGTATACCGATCATGGAAAAAGATGAACACTGTTGTGCGCCTTTCGCAGCAGTCTGGAGGGTTGGTGTTCGTTGTTGTGACCATTCTGAACGATTGATCAGATCCCAAGGCTATATCAGGCGGCCGGATCGACAGATCATTAATTTCTTCTAAGGATATAATATCATTGGTTGGTATCAAAGCAAGATAGCTGTTGCGGAAGTGTGACCGATCACGATTGGGAGAGTGACATGATCCAGGATTTTGGCCCGGGGTTGACCGCTGATGAGCTGATCGGCATGAATGCCTGGCAAATCGCCCGCTTGCCGCTGCCGCAGGGCCGCGCCTTTGAGATCGCACGCCAAGGGGCAGAAGCCCTAACCCGCGCAGGCGCTGAGAGCCATTGCCTGGAAGAGCTTTGGGCTGATGGGCATTCTGTCTGGCGAGATGTCAAAACGCAAAAACCGGTTGTGGTGAGCCCTAACGGCCAAATCATCCAGGAAAATGGTTGATGGATTAAGAGCTTTTTATTGCGCTCTTTAATTCTAATTGGATCTCAGGGGGAAATGCCTGCAGGGTCTGGCGGACCAGGCGGGCCGTTCCCTGGGCAGAGCTCAGGGAAAGCATCTGTCTCAAGAAGTAGGCAGTCTCGATGGGCGAATGTTGAGCCAGTTCCTGGATCAGGCGCCTGAGTTCGTTCATGATCCTGGTTTGGGGGTCGCGGATGATCGCAGAGATCAACCTGAAAATGACGGGCAGTTTTTGCGAGGGGGAAGGCTGCTGCAGGCTGACGCGCAACCCAATCAGGCCGAGGACGATCCAATGCGGCTCTTTACGGGCCAGCAAAGCTTCTATCCAGGTCTCCCAACTGTCGGGAAACCTGGATTGTAAGCGCTGAGTGCCAGATATAAAAACCATTTCCTGAATGACTGGATCCAGGTCAGGTTTCAACCATTGATTGAGCCGGGAGATTATCGGTTCTGGTTTGTCCACAGCTGCTTGCCCGAGGAGGAAAACGGCCACCTGACGAACCTCTAAAGTCGCATCTTGCCAAAGCGTATCTGCCAGCGCAAGGGCTGCTTCTGGGTTGTCGCTCACGACGGGTTGAAGCTCTGATTTCAACTGCCGCATCACCGGATCGGGCAGGCGGTACATGGGTATCGACGGCGCCAGCCCTGCTTCTTCTCCATACCGCAGGGTCCGATTGGCGTACAGGCTGAATAGATCCCTGAGCGTTTTGTGGAATTTTATTGGGTCTTCCAAGGACTCTAGCAGTTCTGCAATTTGAAAACTCAAGCGGGTCGGGTTAACTGCAGGCATCGTTCCTCTTCGATCCTTGGGGTTGGCCAGCCAGGCCTTTTTCCAGAATGTCCAGGTGTGTTGAAAGATCAATAAGCTTTGGCGAAATAAGCTTTCTCTGTTGCTGCCTCACCGCTGTAAATACATTTGCCAGTTCCACCAGGTTGATCCATGGGTATGCAGCGCAGGGTGGCTTTGGTGTCTTCTTTGATCTGGGCTTCATTCTCAGGGTTTGATTTCCACCAGACATAGCACCAGCCGTCATCTTCGATGATCTGCTTGAATTCGGCATAATCGTGAGGCTCAAAAATGTGGTCATCCCTGAATTGAGTTGCCTTTTCCAGCAGGTTGTCCTGGATGGATTGGAGCATTTCTCGGACCGTCTCAGCGATATTCTCCTGCGGCTCGAAGCTTTTTCCATCCCTGCCCGGGATATCTCTCCTGGCCAGGGCAACGCTGTTCTTGGCCACATCTTTTGGTCCGATTTCCAAACGCAAGGGCACCCCTTTGAGCTCCCATTGGTTGAACTTGAATCCCGGTGTGACTTCAGCGCGATCATCGACTTCGAGCCGGAATTCACTGAGCGCATTTTTTACCTTCTCGACCACGGCCATCACCTCTGCGCGTTCTGCTTCACTGCGGAAGATGGGCACGATCACCAACTGGATCGGGGCCAGCTTGGGCGGCAGGATCAATCCCTGGTCATCGCCGTGGGTCATGATGATCGCACCGATAAAGCGGGTTGAGAGGCCCCAGGAAGTTGTCCAGCAAAACTGGCGGGTGTTGGATTCGTCCAGATATTGAATTTCAAAAGCCTTGGCAAAATTTTGGCCCAGGTTGTGGCTGGTCCCCGCCTGGAGGGCTTTTTTGTCGCCCATCATGGCTTCGATGGTGTACGAGCGGACCGCGCCAGCGAATTTTTCGCTTTCACTCTTGCGGCCGGGGATCACAGGAACTGCGGCCACGTTGCGCGCGAAATCGGTGTAGATATCCAGCATTTGCAGGGTTTCTTCTTCGGCTTCTTCTGCGGTGGCATGGGCGGTGTGGCCTTCCTGCCAGTAGAACTCCAGCGTGCGGAGGAAGAGCCGGGTGCGCATCTCCCAGCGGACCACGTTGCCCCATTGGTTGATCAGGATGGGGAGGTCGCGATAGGACTGGATCCACTTGGCGTACATATGTCCAATGATGGTTTCAGAGGTTGGCCGGACGATGAGCGGTTCCTCAAGTTCGGAGCCGCCGCCGATGGTCACCACAGCCAGTTCGGGTGAAAATCCTTCCACATGTTCTTTTTCTTTCTCAAGGAAAGACATGGGGATAAACAGCGGGAAAGCAGCGTTCACGTGGCCGGTGGCTTTGAAACGGGTGTCCAGGGCTTCCTGGATATTCTCCCACAAGGCCCAACCATAGGGCCGGACGACCATGCATCCCCGGACGGGCGCGTAATCGGCCAGTTCTGCTCGTTGAACAAGTTGGTTGTACCAATCGGAGTAATTTGTTGATCTGCGGGGCAGTTTCTTTTCATCCATTGTGTTTTCTTTTTCTTTTCTTTACTGGTGATTGTTCTGATCAAGCGCTAAAAAATTTTCAAGAAGTTCAAAGGCTGCGGCTGGGGTGGGCGCGAAGGCGAGAAACTCGCGGGTTTCGATGGCCACGTATTCACCAAGCTCGCGAAAAAAGGTTTCCATGAGGGTGCGCCAACCGGCTCCCATCAGGATCAGGGGTTTGGGATCAAGGGCATGGATGGCGAGTTCATTCCAGCACAGGCAGATTTCAAGCAGGGTGCCGACCCCGCCTGGCAGGGCGATGGCGGCATCGCAATTTTCGATTAAAGCTGCCAGCCGATCCCGCAAGGTTTTCCGGCGCCATTCCTCTTGTACCCAGGGATTGGGGCCGACCGGACGAAAGGTCTCGATCGCATCGCAGGTCACGCCGATGACGTGCCCGCCGGCTTCATGTGCGCCGCGGGAGGCCGCCTCCATGGTGCCCATGTAACCGCCGGTCAGGACGGTCAATCCCGCCTGCCCGAGATGTTTTCCCAGGTCGTAGGCTTCCTGGTAGGCCTGGCTGCCTGGTTCCGGGCTGGAACCGCCAAACACGCTAATCTTCTTTGCCATTGGTCTCCTTCTGATCCCATTCACGACGATAGTTTTCTTTAAGCTTCTCGGTCACAGCCTTTTCGAGGTCAATTTTCGAAACGCTGGCAAGCTGCAGCAGATACAGTGTGACATCCGCCAGTTCGCCTGCCAGCTTACGAGGGTCCGGGGGTTTTTCGGTCCATTGAAATAGCTCCAGGATCTCCGCGGCTTCAATGCTCAGCGAGATGGCCAGGTTTTTCGCCGTTTGCGGTCGGGGGCTGTTTGGCTGATACCAGCCTTTCGACCTGACAAATGCTTCCATTGCCTCAGTAAGGGTTCGTAGATCCATCATTTGAACATTATACATGATAACGATCCTGAGCCAGAATGAATTCTCCCGCGCATCTCAGGGAAAGGCTCTCTGAACCTTCTTTGCCAGAACGCCAAAGGCTGCGCCTTTCGGGATGACCTCAAATCCGGATTGGGTCAGTCGGTCCACCACCCCGCGACCAACGGATGCTCCGGAACGGCTTTGCGGATCGCCAATATAGTGGTAGAGGCGTCCATTCCCTGTAAGGATCCGGTGAAATGTTTCGTAGAGCGATCGTGCGTAGAGGTGGCCGGCCAGGGCAAAAGTTGGTGGATCATGAATAATGGCATTCAGGCTTTCATTGGGAAAGAAATGGGCAACATCCCAGCTGTCGCCAACGATTTGGATGATCTTTGGGTTGTTAAAAAGGTCCTGGGACCAGGGATTCAACCGGCACAGCCTTAGCACGGCGGGATCGATTTCAACTGTGAACACTTTTTGGGCGGTTTTTGCTGCCTGGATCGCTGTATAGCCCAAGCCTGTGGACGTATCCAGGATTTCACCGTAGGCCGCGCCCAAGGCGCGCATTTTCTGATCGGTATCCTCCACGGGAGTGGTGCCTTTGATACGGTGCATGGGGATACCCGAGATCAGCATCGATGGGGCTTTCGACGTGGGCAGAAGGCTGTAATACAGATTGGTGCGCTGAGAAAAGACTTCCGCCTTGATCAGTTCGCCTTCATTAAGGCAGAAACAACTGTTTACATGGGTATTGACCCGCTCAATTTGCGAAAAAGTCAGAATCTGGCCATCGGGAAGCTGCCAGCCGTTTGGATGTTTGTTAATGGAGACAGATGTCAGGCCCAAATCCAGGGAGAGGGGCATTTCTGCCGGCGCATCGCGGTTGGCCAGCGGTTGGGTTTGATAATAAGAAAGGATGGGGGGGTTAGGCAGGTGCATTTTTCTTTGATTTCGCTCAAGCATGCCGGGTGACCTGTACGGCGCCCCGAAATGATCCTTTTTCGGCTTTGTCTCTGATCAGGCGGTCAATCTCCGAAGAACAGCTCCTGCCAGATCTCCCAGGTTTGAATTTCATCAACCGCTTCTGCCCGGGGTGGTGGTTCTGTGGCAACGGGGGTGGCGGGAGGCAGCAAAACAATCGGAATATCCCCTTCCTGGATCATCCCGGCCTCTTCACGGGCCCATTTTTCGACTGCCTCGTCAGAATCGGCATAAGCCAATTCTGTTTTGAGCGCGTCACGGGTTGCAACCAGGCTGGCAAATTCCTCGGTGAGAACTTTTTCCTGGCTTCGCAGCCTTGAGAGCAGGACCATACGCTGGTTGAAATCCATCAATAAAAGCACCAGGACGATCACCACAACGACGACGATCACTCTTTTATCTTTTAGTATCTTTTTCATGGTTTCCACAAACACTCTGTTTGCTTATTTCGTTACAACAATTGTACCATTTGCACAGATTGCCTTGGGTTTGAATCAAAAACCCCTGCAAATCATTTGCAGGGGCAGTGCCGAAGGAGGGAGTTGAACCCTCATGAGCCCAAGGCTCACTACGCCCTGAACGTAGCGCGTCTGCCAATTCCGCCACTTCGGCAGTAGGTCTTTATTCTATCTAAAAATTTGGTTTTGTCAACCTCAATTGGGCGGGTGTTATTTAAAGTTGAAAAGTGAACCGTTTAAACTTGAAAAGTGAACTGTTTAAAGCTGAAAAGTGGACACCCTAGAGACGCCCCAGCGGGGCGTCTCTACGAGATTAATCTTCCTTTGGAAGCCGTTTTTTAACGTTGATGAACTATTCTGGGGTGATTCAATAAAAAATGTTTGATCTGATCATAGAAAAATCCAATTAACAACGCCCTCATTGCGTAAGTGTCAGGGCAAACGCAAGATCCCCAGGAAAAGTTATGCTTGAAAATCATTTTCACCGAAGGGTGCTCGAGGGCATCTCATCCTAACTTTCTGCTCTCGCTGACGTCCTCGTCGGCAAAAAAAGGCCATCTTTAATACAAATTCTTCAATTGAAAACATATTGACGCCTTCCTTACGCATTTTCCTGCAACGTCCTCGTTGCGGGGAGCCTATTTTTTCAAGATTTCTAACTTTGCAATTGACCTGAGACCAGGGCAGGGCCATTGTAAGGTCCGCCAAAAACATGGGTGGCGATATTTGTGAAAAACTGAACCTTACCAAGACGGTTTTGTGACTTGATCGGTGTGAAGGGCTGTGAACCCTCACAGCCTTTGTCTTCCGCGCCTGGGAGCGCTGCCTGAACGCCTGACCGGACCCCTGCCACATCTCGCTGAAACACGAACCAAAAACGATTGACACCCAATCTAGGAACAATCATTTCTTATCGGGTAAAATTAATCAGACAATTTCTAAATCCACGCCTTTATTAGACATGAAAGGGAGTGAAATTTGAACAAAAAATCCCAAACCTATTTCTGGCTTGCAATGTATGCCCTGATGACCTTTCTGCCCCTGGTTTTGTTGATGATATTCCCGCGGCCGGATGGCCGGGAATTTTTACGTGAGGTATCCGTGGCTTTGGGTTTTTTGGCCATGGCATTATTGGGATTGCAGACGATCCCAACCTCCCGGTTGAAATTCATTACAAAAGCCTTCCCTATGGAAACGCTTTATGATATCCATCATAAGCTGTCGATCTTCACATTTATCATTGCCCTTTTGCATCCCGTATTGTTGTTTGTGAATAATCCAGAAACACTCAGGCTGCTCAACCTGGTTACCGCCCCCTGGCGGGCGCGGGCCGCGGTGGTTTCGGTGATTGCTATGTGCATTTTGGTCATTACTTCTATCTGGCGGGAAGTGATGAAGCTTAAGTATGATGTCTGGCGATGGATCCATGACGGCCTGGCGTTTCTTGCCATCGGCCTTGGGTTATTTCACATGTTCAAGGTGAATTATTACATGTCGCTGACATATCAGAAAGTTATTTGGCTGAGTTTGACAGGTATTTGGGTGCTCATCATCCTTTATATCCGGGTTGCCAGGCCAATCATGATGTTAAAGCGCCCCTATCTTGTGGAGCGTGTGGTTGAGGAGCGAGGGGACTCCTGGACCTTGTGGTTGAAACCAGACCAGCATAAGGGTTTTGAGTTTTCAGCAGGGCAATTTGCCTGGATTACGAATGAGTCCCCGTTCATTTTCCGAGAAAATCCTTTTTCGTTTTCCACAAGTTCCGACCGAGAAGATGACCTGATTGGTTTCACGATCAAAGAACTGGGAGATTTTACCAGCACAATTAAGAAATTCGAGCCAGGCGACACGGTTTATATGGATGGCCCTTATGGAACCTTTAACCTGGATGAACATTACGATCATAAGCTGGTTCTGATCGCCGGTGGGATTGGTTCTGCGCCAGTACTGAGCATTCTTCGAACAATGCGCGACAGAGGCCGGGAAAAACCGGTGATCTTCTTTTATGGGAATCCAACCTGGGATACTGTCATCTATCGTGAAGAGCTGGAAGAACTTGAAAAAGAGATTGACCTTAAGGTGGTCCATGTCCTTGAGCGTCCGCCGGAGGGTTGGGAAGGTGAAAAAGGATTCATCACCGCTGATATTCTCAGGCGACATTTGCCTGAGGATTACAAAAAATGGGAATACCTGTTCTTCCTCTGCGGCCCAATGCCGATGATCCAGGCTGTAGAAGGCGCATTACATAAGCTGGACGTGTCTTCAGCTAGAATTTTCTCAGAAAAATACGAGATGGCGTAAAAGGAGCCTCATCATGGATATTTCTCACATATTTCAACGCTGGTTTGTTTTAGGTACCATTGCTGTCTGCCTGATTCTGGCTGTGTTGTTTGGCGCTATCCAGGCAGGTTTGATCTAAAATCGATCTTGAAAGACAGGAAAATTAAACACCAAGGCCGCCAGCAATCGCTCGCGGCCTTTTTGGTTGATGGATTATCGAAAATTTTATTCCGGTCTGGTCAGGTTTTCCATATTGACCGAGACGGTATTGGATAGGTCATCCATGGTATCGATCATCACTTGGATGAGATAGCGGGCATTGTGCATGAATCCGCCCGGATCCTCAACAATCAGGTGGTAGTTGTAAGTGGCTTTGACCAGCCTGGGGGTCCAGCTGTCATATTGGTTTGGGAAAGCAACTTCGCCCTCATCAGCTTCGCCGTTGCCGTTGGTATCGATGAACCAGTAGGGGAACTGCCTGGCGTACAGGATCGGCTGGCCGGCAACTTCGCTGGCGTAAGCCTGGATGGCGTCATACAGCATTTCATGGATCGTGGTGATCTCGTCATGGATACCTTCGCTTGTGTCGCCGTCGCCGTCAAAATCAGGGGTGTCCTCCATGCGGACGCTCCGCAGATCGCCCAAATCGCTGACCACCGGGTGGCAGGCGGCGCATTCACTGGGTGTGATCTCCAGGGAATGGGCATCATGGCAGTCGGTGCACAATTGGTAATCCTCGACGTGGGGATAATAACCAACATAGTTCTTGCCCGGGTATTCATAGCCGAGGGTTACTTCGCTGCCGTAGCGCGTTGCGCCGCCAACTTTATAATGCACATTGATAAACCCCAGGTCTTCATTGACCTCATCTTCAGGCAAATCTGTGATTGCGTCTTCTACGGCAAGGCCCGAGCGGGTACCCTGGTGACATTCGGCGCAATTGACAGACCCGCCTGGAATGTCGATGGCCGCGCCAGAGGGATAAAAAGCTGTTTCTTTTTCATGTGCTGAGGGGTTGTGACAGACGACGCAGCTTACAACAGATCCCACAGGATGCGCCCGATCAACGGATTGAGCTTCGCTTCCGTCTTCGCCAAGGTAATCCAGGTAACCGTAAGCGCTGTGGCATTGGGCGCAGTTCTCAGGGATCACTGCTGGTTCATCCTCATCCCAATGGGTGAAGGAGGCTGAGTCGGCATCCGCATGGCCGGAATCAGCCCATTTTTCGCTGAGCGCAACGACCGATTCGGGCCGGGGTTCAGGGGGCAAGACCACCTGACCAATCAGGATAACGGCGAGCCCTCCCAGTAGAAAGAAAACTACTAGTAAAGGCCAAACGAATTTCTTCATAATCGTCTTCTCCTTGAACGGGTGAAACGTGATCTGACTGGGTTAATTTTACCTGATTAAAATAGTAAACATGAAACTCCCAACAAATTTTAAGTTTCGGTATAATCAGGTCAGATTTTCTTCACCAAAATGGACCTTATATATGAAGATTCCCCGCTTGATTTTATTGGTGTCATTATTATTAGTGGTTTCCTGTTCTCCAGCAATGCCATCCGCCTCGGGGTTAGCCGGCAGCCAGACGGCGGCGCCAGAACTGCAATTAAGTACTCCCACAGCCGCTTTGTCAACAACGCCCACTCAGACCGCATTACCAACATTAACGCTGACCCCAACGCCCACCTCTGTTCCGCCAACCATTACGCCAACCCCGCCGACCCTTACTTTGCTGCAGTCGGACGAGTTAAGAACGGGGGTTTCACCCGTTCCTTACCTTGATGACCCTTGCACATACCTGGAAAACCGCTGGGGTGAGGGGAAAAGTGCGCCTGGCACGATTGTTGTACCCATCATGTTCCATTCGGTCGCCAAGCCCGGCCGGGAGTTCACCGAGCCATCCACGATCTCAATGGCCTATTTTGAGTATTTTATGAGCGAGGCAAAGGAAATGGGCTTTTCAACCATCACCATTGCAGATTTGATCGGCTTCTTGGAACAAAACCAGGAAATCCCTGAAAGATCAATGCTTTTGATCCTTGATGATCGGCGGCCGGGAGTCACGGAGCTGTTTATGCCATATCTTGAGGAAAACAATTGGACCCTGACGCTGGCCTGGCCCACAACCGATGCGACCAGTGATGCGCTGTGGGAGCGAATGGAAACGCTGGCCGAATCGGGCCGCCTGGATATTCAATCTCACGGGCATGACCACATTTACATCCAGGGTTATACGGCTGAAGAGGATATTGCAGAGGAGATTTATAAGCCGATCGAAGTGATCCAGGACCATTTTGGCGCCGTCCCAAGGGCCTTGATCTGGCCGGGTGGCAACTTCACGGAAGGCGCGATCCTGATGGCTCAGAAAGCTGGATTCAAAGTGGGCTTTACCGTTTATTCAAGAGGGCCGCTGATGTTCAACTGGATCCCGCAGGGAGAAGAAGAGCGCGCAATGGACAGCCCATTAATGGTACTCCCCCGGTACTGGTCAAAAGACGCTGATATTGCCCTGCAGCAGGCGCTCGTCATCGGCAAGGAGGCCCGCCTGGAAGCGCTGAAAAACAAAGCCCAGGAACTGCGTTACCTGGAAGTCTACTGCCAGAGCGCTCAAGGAGATTGATGTTTTGCGTATCAAGCGGATTCTAACCCTTTTAGGACTGGGAGCGTTTATGATCACCGGGTGCTACAAACCCGGGCCTGAGCCTGCCCCCTGGCAGGTTTCCAGATTGGCGGATGAGGATCTCATACCTGAAGGCTCTAATCGCCCATCTGAACCACAGGAAGGTCCAATGCTTCCTCCGATGACAACGCCAACCCCAAACCCGCCGATCACCCTGCCAACACCCCGGGGTGACACCCTTACGTATGCTGTGCAAAAGGGCGACACACTGCGGACGATTGCTCAAAAATACCAGGTTTCTGTTGATCAGATCACAACAGCCAATGGGATTGAGAATCCCAATTTAATCGAGGTTGGCCAGGTGTTATTGATCCCACCGCCAATTTTTGAGCAGGTCGCTTCAGGATTTAAAATCCTTCCCGATTCTGAACTGGTTTACAGCCCTTCCAATGCCAATTTCAATGTTGAGGAATTTGTTAAAAAGTGGGATGGGTACCTGGCGTCTTATTCAGAAGTGATCGATGGGGTGGCGATGTCCGGTCACGAAATCGTCGAACGGGTGGCGCTGCTCTATTCCATAAACCCACGTTTGCTGCTGGCCCTGCTGGAATACCAAAGCGGATGGGTCAGCGATCCTGATCCCGATGAGATGACCCTTGTCTACCCCTTGGGTTATTATGATGTCTGGCGGGAAGGCCTGTATCAGCAGCTGGCATGGGGGGCAAACCTGCTCAATGAAGGCTATTATCTCTGGAAGATCAACGCTATCAGCGTCTGGCCGCTGATGGACGGCAGCGTCGTTCAGGTGGACCCGACGATCAATCCCGGGACCGCCGGTGTGTTGAACTTGATGCGTTACTTGAAATCAGGCGCCGCTTGGGACCGGGCGATCTCTGAAGAAGGCGTCTTTGCTGTATATTTCCAGTTCTTTGGCTATCCCTTCAGCTTTGCGCATGAGCCAATGATCCCAGAAGACCTGAGCCAGCCAGCTTTGCAGCTGCCCTTTGAGCCTGGACAGGTCTGGTCTTTTACCGGCGGGCCCCACGGCGGTTGGGACACCGGTTCTGCCTGGGCGGCCATTGATTTTGCCCCGCCGGGCGATGCGATGGGATGTTATCCCAGTGAGGCCTGGGTGACGGCCTCCGCGCCGGGTGAGATCGTCTTCGCCAATGACGGTATGGTGATCCAAGACCTGGATGGGGACGGCGTTTGGCAGACAGGCTGGTCGATCCTTTACGCACACATCGCCTCCTGGGAACGTGTGGACGTGGGCCAGAAGCTGGAAGCGGGCGATCGGATTGGCCACCCCTCGTGTGAAGGCGGCTTTTCGACCGGAACGCATCTGCACCTGGCCAGGCGGTATAATGGTGAATGGATTGCGGCGGATGCTGAACTGCCCCTGGTTCTGGATGGCTGGAGATCGGTTGGATATGGGGTGGCATACGACGGTTATCTTGTCAACGGCGATCAAACAGTGGAGGCTTGGAATGGGCGCTCGTCCCTCAACGCCATCAAGCGCTAGACAACGTTATTTTAAGAGACGTGTGCGGCGGATGGGGGTTTTGCTGGCCGCTGCCCTGGTGATGGCCGTTGCCGTTTGCGGAAGCCTTGCTTACCCCGTCCTGGCGCCGGATTCAGAGCGGGGAGTCAGCCTGGCCGGCACCTTCACCCCTACCCCAGCGTCGACTCAGCCGTCCGAGGAAACAGCGCCGGCCGCACAGGCGTCAACCGAGATCCCTGCGAATGCAATGAGGGACACCAAACCCCTGCCGACCCAGGGACAAATCCTCCCGCCTAGTGAGGATGCCCACATCCTGTATTACACCATTGCCGGGGACAGCCTTCCAGTGGTCAGCCTGCGTTTCGGGGTGGATATGAACACGATTACTTCCCCTGACCCCATTGAGCGCCAGGGTTTGCTCCCACCAGGACAGCTGCTGATCATCCCCAACAAATTAGCGGAGACCAGCTCGACCCACAAATTGCTGCCCGACAGTGAAGTGACCTTTTCACCATCCACGATCGATTTTGACATCCGGGGTTATGTGGATGGCGCTGGCGGCTATTTGTCTACCTACCAGGAGTACCTGGCTTCCACAGGATGGACTTCCGGCGCAGACATCATTGGCAGGGTGGCGCTGGAATATTCTGTCAACCCACGTCTCCTGCTTGCTTTCCTTGAGTTCAAATCTGGCTGGGTGACCGGATTCCCTGACCCGGATGATGAGGTTGCCTTAATTTACCCCATGGGCCATGTCAACAGCATGAAAAAGAACCTTTACCTCCAATCTGCCTGGTTTGCCAGCCGGGTGATGGATGGCTATTATGGCTGGCGAGAAGGTCGTCAGTTGGTGATTGGTTTTCAGGACGGCGGGGTCCTGCGGCTGGCCCCCCAGTTGAACGCGGGCAGTGTGGGTTTGATGAATGCATTTGCGCAACTTTATGGGTTTCAGGATTGGGTCAGCCTCCTCTACGGAGAGGAGGGCTTCCTGCCCCATTATGAAGGCATGTTTGACAATCCCTGGGTCCGGGCGCAAGGCGTTGAACCTTTGATACCGGTGGATGCTGAACAGCCGGAGATGATCCTGCCCTTTGATATCGGACAGGTGTGGGCTTTCACCGGCGGCCCGCATGCCGCCTGGAGCGCGGCGGATGTTTGGGCAGCGCTCGACTTTGCGCCGGCCAGCAGTCGGACAGGTTGTTTTCCTTCCGACGCCTGGGTGGTGGCAGCCATGTCTGGGCGGGTGGTGCGGTCAGGGGCTGGGGTCGTAGTGATTGATCAGGATGATGATGGCTATGAACAGACGGGCTGGACGCTGCTCTACCTGCATCTTGCTGAGGAGGATCGGGTTCCTTTGGGCGCTTGGGTCGAGCAAGGCGACCGGATTGGACACCCCTCTTGTGAAGGTGGGCGCTCCACGGGGACCCATATTCATCTCGCTCGCAGATATAATGGCGAGTGGGTTCCGGCTGATGGGCCGCTGCCCTTTGTCCTCAGCGGATGGGAAGCCAGGGCGGGCACCCAGGCTTACAAGGGCTGGTTGATCCAGGGGACGGAAATCATCTACGCTAACACCGCCAGCACCTTTGAAACCCAAATCACACGCAGCGAATGATCAGGGATGCGCTCCTGACCTTGCGTTTACGGTGTGAACCGAAAGATCCAAAAAGACATTGGGCGGTACTGGAAATGATCCGACGTCTTCTCCAGCCTATCCCTCATCGGAGGGGAGGGCGCCCGAAGGCCGGGAGGGGGTGAGTCATCAATAAAAAACCTTTTCTGTTTATCAACAAATTTTGTGTCTACTCAGGCATTAGGTAAGAATTAACACAATACCCTTTGGGCACGATGAGGACACAATACCCCGAGGGCACGATGAGTACACACGATACCCCGAGGGTACGATGAGGTCACCAAGAAAATGAGTTTTCTGCAAAAAGAAT
>CAZLEK010000052.1:0-17019 GCA_964558525.1 uncultured Candidatus Brevefilum sp. | reverse complement strand
GCTATCGAGGTGATGATGTTTTGCTTTTTTTTGCAAAGGATCGATCAATCAAATGATTGCGACTTGGATTGCTTCGTCGCCGCTTCGCGGCTTCTCGCAATGACAAGAACCATGATTCGTTTTCGGTTCGCGAGCTGAAGCGGCCACCAGCCGCCTCAGCGAAGTGCCGCACACACAAGGTCCCCTTTTCGGGGATGGGTGTGCGGCTAGGACCTAACCTTCTTCATTCGTTTTCGATTCGATTTATCGAAAAACGAATATTCCCCAGCCAGGTCGGGGCGTCGATTCCGGCAGATGCCGTCCTCTGCTTCGGGGGCCTTCGCCAGAACCACCCGGCGAGGTTCAGCCGTTCGATCCCAAGCGCAACCCATGGCGCCGGCCGGGGTTAAGTGTATTGGGCCGGCAGCTCGGCAAACACCGGTTAGGTTAAAAATTTATGATCATTCTGAAAAATTGTGCTATGCTTAATGGTTGTCAATGCCGTTTAAGCTGACTTGCCGAGGGAAGCGCCATCGAACCGGATCGAGGCCGCGCTGAACTTAGTTTTGATTTATCTGGAAGGACACAATGGCCGCCACGCCGCACGCCGTTAAAATCAGCATCATCACCTGTACGCACAACAGCGCAAAATTTCTGCCGCAGGCCCTGGAAAGCATTCAGGCCCAGAGCTACACCAATATTGAGCACATCATCAATGATTCCTATTCAACCGACGGCACCCTGGCGATCATCCAGGATTACATTCAAAGGAATGGGTCCCGCTACGCGATCCGCCTGATCCAATCGCCCCCCCAGGGGGTCGGCAATGCGCTCAACACCGCCGCGGAACTGGCCGCGGGGGAGGTGATCCATTTTTTGCATTCGGATGATTATTATCTGGACGCCGCCTCGGTGGAACGGGCCATGAGTCATTTTTGCGCCAACCCCGACCTGGTCTGGCTGACGGGCAATTTTGTGGTTGAGTGGCGGGGGAAACGGCTGGTCCTGCCCCAAACCCTGATCCTGCAGCCCAACCTGGAGGTGGCCCTCTCGGTGATGAACTTCATCTCCCACGAAAACACCTTTATGAAGACCGAAGCGGTCAGGCGCTACGGCGGATTTTTGGAAAGCAAGACCGAGCCGGTGGAGTATTCTTTATGGTTGAAGTTGATCAAAGACCATCAGCCCCTGATCCTGAATGATGAATTTACGGTCTTTATCATCCACAAGGGCAGCACCTCCACCGGGAATGTGTTCAAATTGATGAAGGCCATGCGCAGGGCGCTGCACACCCAGAGAAACCAGCATATTTTCCCGCTCCTGGGCTATTACCGGGAAAAACGCTATTATCAGCATTTTTCATCGGTTAAGCGCTGGGTGTTTAATCTGACCTCGATCTTTCATTCCCGAAAAGCCTAGGCGTAAAATCACCCGCGCGGGGATGTCCGCTCGGCGCCGTCCGCCGGGAGGGACGGCGGGGTCCGGGGTAGACTGATCCTTGGGACCCAGTCTGGAGGTTCAGCAGACAAAGCGGGGAGAACCCAGGGCAATCGCAAAATCAAAGAACATTGGGATTGACGTTAATCGAATCCAATGCCCCCCTTTTCAACCCGGTCAACACACACACGGGCCAAAATCCTCGTCGGCGAAAGAGCATCATCAAGAATTACCGTGACTCTTTGCAGGATCGCCTCTAAGAAGTTAGCATTCCTATTTTTTAACCCGCAACGTCCGCGTTGCGGGGAGCGAATTTTTTCTTTTTTGCCGACCTTCAAATCGAGGGGAGAGGCAAGCCTGCGTTTGATCAGCAGACTTTACGATGACCCTGGGGGAGAACCTGCTCCGCTGACCGGATGAATACGATCATGCGCCTTGTGAAGTTGTTGATTTGGGAAAATTCTTCAAGGTTTGCAGCGAACACAAGCTGGGGCTGATCGGATGGTGGTGAGGGAATTTTTTAGATACCCCCCCTCACCGGAAGAGGGGACCAGGACAGGGGTTATTGGTCTTCGAGCCCCAGGCCGTTTTCCGGCAGCCAATCGGGCCAGCCGGCGGCCCATGCGGGCACCGTTACGTCCCTGACCCGGTCGCAGTGCGGCAGGTAGGCCTTGATGTCCAGCACAGGGGCGCCGTGGCAGGCGTCTATGTCGGCGATCGTGATCAGGCCCTGGGCGTGATCGACCCCCAGAAGCTTGACGGTGGTCAGGCCGATCGGGTTGGGCCGCAGGGGGGCGCGGCAGGCAAAGACGCCCAGGGGCGGGGCTTCGAAGGGCATGTCGTCAAATTGGGTCGTTTGGCGTGAGCTTTGATCGTCACATTCCGAGAACCACCACAGGACCTGGGCATGGCTGAAGGTTTCCAGTTCCTGCAGGGCGGGGGCAAATTCAGGCAGGATGGCGATATGAACGCCGTCGCCCTGCCTGCGGACAGCGCCAACGGGCGTTAGCTGGTAGGGGTGGGCGGGGGTTTTCTGATTCATTTTCGGTCCTTCACACGCGGTCGCGGCGGGTTATGGGGGTTGGGCGGCAGGGCTCAGCGCCGGATCCAAACCAGGGCAATCACGGCCAGGTTGATGATCAGCCCGATGAGGCCTTTTTGAACCAGCAGGTCAGCCTTGCCGTCCCAAAAGATCAGCAAGAGCAGGGACGAAAAGAGCGCCGCGCCGAGGATGAAATCCTCCAGCCAGCCGGCCTGGAGGAAGATCCCCACCCCGCTGATCACAAAGGCCAGGGCGGCGAGGATGAACAAGACGCCGGCGATCGAGCGCAGGGTCGCTGGGGGGATGAAAGCGGAGAGCAGCCAGGAGCCGCCGCGCCACCCCATTTCCGGCTGATATGCCACCCACCCGAAACCCAGGACCACGTACCACAGGTGCACCAGGCCGTGCAGGATGATGAAAATTCCGGCTAAAGCTGTCATTGGTTTGTCCTCCTGAAAAGCATGTTGAGTCTCAAAAGACGCTGCTGGTTGGATCATCGGTTTGCGGTGGATGGCTCCTGAACCATCCAGGAACCACTACACCTATCCTACCGAATTTAAGGGTGGAACCCAAACTGATTTCACCGCAGGCGGTTGGAGGACATCCAGCCAAAAATCCGGCTGCGCTGGGGGCGGGATTTCCGTTACAATAGGAAGGAGAAGCTGCTGCCCACTGTTCGAGGAGAAATGGAGGAAAGATGCCCAGGTACATGCGCTGCCCGTTTTGCGGTTTGTTACAGGATGAACCCGCCGGGGTGAAAGCCTGCCGGCGCTGCGGCGGGGAGCTGGCCTTTGAAGACGGCCCGGCGGCCGCTGAAGGCCAATCTTATCTCAAGACCCAGATGGAACTGGACCAGGTCAACGCGCCTGCAGATCAAATGGTGGACCGCTACCTGCTGGTCTCACTGCGGACGCCCAACAAGGCGCCCGAGGCGTACCGGGCCAAAACCGAGGCCGGCCGCCCGCCGATCAGCCTGAGCGTGGTTTTGGATGTGTCGGGTTCGATGCACGGCCAAAAGATCGAGCACACCCGGAAGGCCCTGCAGATGGCCGCCAGGCTGCTGCGGGAGGGCGATGCGCTGTCGATGGTGGTGTTTTCAGACGAGGCCCGCGTGGCCCTGGAACCCAAGCCCTACAACGATCAGACCAAACAGGTGTTCCTGAGCCTGGTGGATGAAATCCGTCCCGGGGGCAGCACGGCTTTGAGCGCCGGGTTGAGCCTGGGGCTCCAGCAGGCACAGGCGATGCCCACCGAGAACCGCCTGACCCTGCTGCTCAGCGATGGGCATGCCAACATCGGGGAGACGGACCTGGAGGTGATCGGCCGGTCGGCCAAAGCGGCCGCACACAACGGGATCCTGGCGTCGACCCTGGGTGTGGGGATGGGGTACAACGAGGCCTTGATGACGGAGATCGCCACCCAGGGAAAGGGTCGCTTTTATCACGTTAAGGATCCCCAGGAAATTTTAGCCACGATGACGGCTGAATTGGGCGAGGCTGCAGACCTGGCAGCTGAAGATGTGCAGATCCGGCTTGCGCTGCCCAAGGGCGCCGGGCTGATGCCGCTTTCTCAGGCGTATGAATGCCAGATCAATCAGGGCCAGGCGGTGGTGTCCATCGGGGATCTCCCGCTGGATCTGGAGGTGGAGATCCCCCTGCGGCTGACGCTGCATGCGGAAAAGGCGGGCGCGCGGCTGGGGGTGGCAGGCAGGATCACCCATCAAAGCCCATCCGGGGAGCAGCTGGAAGCGCCGTTGAACCGCGTGACGGTCAGGATCCTGGAAAGCAAGCAGTATCAAACCGGGCCGGCGGTGGTCCAGCCGGTGGCTGAAAAGGTGGCCCGGCAGCTGCACGCCAGCCAGGTGCTGTCTTATTCCCGGGCGCTTTCCATGCAAGATGAACAGGCGCTGGAGAACGTTGAGCGAGAGCGGGCGCGGCTGGATGATTACCTGCATTTGCTGGATGATCAGCGCCGCAGCCAGCTGAGCCAGGAAATGCAGGCCGACATCGCCTCGCTGCGCACGGCATCACCCAAGGCGAAGGAGGCGGTGTTTGCCGCCTATCAGCAATCGCGGTCGATGCGCGGCCGGAAGTGAGCCGCCAGCCATCCTGATCTGAAATCAAGCGCTCCAGGATGCGAAATCAGGCTGCCAGCCGCTCCCGCGAGGATGGCCCGGGCGGCAGCGGTGGTTTTAAGCCGGGGAATGGCACGATCCCCCAAGAAAAGGTATGCTTGAAATTCTTATTATCCGAAGGGTGATCGATGGCATCTCATCCCAGCTTTCCGCTCTGGCCGAGGTCCTCGTCGGCGAAAAAACGCCATCCATCAACCCAAATTTTTCTACGGAATCAATATTGACGCCTTCCTTAGGCATTTCCCCGCAACAAGGACGATGCGGAGCGCCAATTTATTCACTAGCGCTAATTTTGTGATTGCCCTGTGGTCTTAAGAACAGTTTCTGCCTTTTGCGAGAATCTGAACTATAATTTCTTTCAAAACGATCAAGATCATTACTCGGGGGTTGGGATGCCAACCCCGGTCTTTTTAATCTTGATTGGTGGTCTTTTATTTTCATTTATCAACCTGTTTATTTTGAGAAAGGATTCATCATGCCTTCGATTGCCATTATCACCGACACCAACGCCAGCCTGCCAGCCAGGATCGTGGCTGAAAAGCAGATTTACCTGGTCCCCATCCAGATCCAGTTTGGGGAGGAGTCCTACACCACCGGGGTGGACATCGACGATCAAAAGCTGTTTGAATTGATTGACGCGCGCAAGGTTTTGCCCACGACGGCAGCGCCTTCGCCAGCCGCCTTTGAACGCGCCTACCAACAGGCCTTTGATGAGGGCTGCGATCAGATCATCTGCATTTGCTGTTCGAGCGAGGTGAGCGCAACCTTTAATAACGCCAAATTGGGCCGGGAAATGTTCGCCGATCGGGAAATCAGCGTGGTTGATTCCCGCCAGCTGAGCCTGGGGGAGGGCTTCCAGGTGCTGGCGGCGGTTGAGGGCGTTGAAGCGGGTGAAGCTGTGCCCACAATCCTCCAACGGCTGGAGGACGTCCAGGCCCGCACACATGTGTTTGGGGCGCTGCCCACGCTGAAATATCTTGCCATGGGCGGCCGGGTGGGCAAACTGGCGGCCGGCTTTGGCAATACCCTGGAAATCAAACCGATCCTGACCTCGATTGATGGAAAACTTGAACTGCTGGAAAAGGTTCGCACCTGGCGCAAAGCCAAACAACGATTGGTGGACCTGGGTATTGAGAGCACCGCCGGGAAACCGATCCATCGTGTGGGCTTGATCCATGTGAATAACGAGCCCGGTGTGCTGACGCTCTATGAGTCATTAAAGGAAGCCCTGGCGCTGCCGGAGGAAATGATCCTGACAGAATTTACACCCGGGCTTTCCGTGCATACCGGTTCAGGGGTGATTGCGTTTGCATTGATCACGGAATGATCGGTGATTAAAGGACACCCTCAATCATCCGGAAAAATTTTGGGTTCCAGGTGGAAAATGGTCTATAATGCGAAAATAAAGATTTTTTTCCAGGAGACGCCATGCTTAGCATTTTGACGGACAGCACCTGCGACATCCCCGAAGATCTGATTGAAAAATATGGGATCATTGTGGTGTCCCACGTGGTGATTTGGGGTGAAACGCAGTATCGCGACCGGGTGGATTTGCAACCGAAGGCGTTTTATCAACGCCTGCAGGCGGATGACCTCAGGCCGACAACGGCCCAGGCCGGGGTAGGCGATTTTTTGGCGGGGATCAGGCAAGCCAAAGACCAGGGCGCAGACCAGGTGTTGATCCTGACCGTTTCCAGCGCGATGAGCGGGGCCTATAACATGGCTAAAAAGGCTGCAGAGCAGGCGCAGATCCCGGTGACGGTTGTGGATTCGAAGGGCCCTTCCATGTCGCTTGGGTGGCAGGCGCTGGCAGCCGCCCGCGCCCGGGATGAGGGCGCTGATCTGCCGGAGATCCTTGAGCGGGTTGAGGGGGTGCGGAAGCGCCTGGTACAGGTGGTGGCGATGGAAACCCTGGCATATTTACAAACCGGCGGGCGGATTGGTGAGGCTGCCAAATGGGTGGGCGCGGTATTGAAAGTTAAGCCGGTGGTTTCGATCAATCACGAAAAGGGGGTGGTCACCCCCGCCGGATTGGCGCGCACCCAGAAATCCTCCCGGGATATGCTCTTCAAGAAATTCACGCAGGCGCTGGGCGAAGGGGAAAAGGTCCGGATTGCCGTGCTGCATGGAGATGCCGAGGAAGCGGCGCAAGAATTGGCCCAACGGGTGCGGGAAACCCTGGCCCCGGATGAATTATTGATCAACATCACCGGGCCGGTATTAGGGATCAACACCGGACCGGGCGCATTGGCCCTATGCGGCTACGCAGAAGACTAGGCCGGGTGCGGTTGGGGGTTATAGGTAGGCCCTATTCCGGGGATAACGCGAAGATTTGCCAGGTGAGTAGCGTTTGATCTGAAGACCAAACAAGCGCGGCCTGAGTTTCAGCCAGGCTTTCAAGCTGGGGCGGGGGATATGCCAGTGTGCTGCGGTTGAGAGGGGCATCCATTGATAAGGTGAGAACATATTCAGCCTCCAGGCCTTCAGGAGAAGCGATGCTTGGGAGGATGAGGTTCTTTTGAAGGATCATCTGGTCGAGGCGCTGCGACCGGATCAACACGGGCGCAGCAGCCGTTCCGTCCACAAGCACCTTACCCATGTGCGCAAAACGATCCAGGGCAGGGGCAACAAGGCGGGCATCTTGGGTGAAGATCCAGTAAGGATCGGAGGCCCTCAAAGCGAGTTCCCGGCCGGGTTCACCCGCCAGGATGGCGTGGAAACGCTGCTCGCTGGGCAGACGCTCCGGGCTGCCCAACCCCTGGAAGTTGACCCAAATGGATGCGATGGTCAGGAGGATGATGCCGGCCATCATCCAGTTCTGAGCCCGGGGGTTTAAGTCCTGGTAGCCGTGGCAGGCGAGGATGACTCCGAGGGGGATCAGTGAGGCCCACAGGTACTGCCAGGGGGGCAGAAGTCCCAGGAAGATCACTCCGGCCAGGAAGGCAGGCAGGCCCAGGATGACCATGAGATTGGCAGCTGCGCGCCGGCGTGGGATGAAAATGAGCCCCAAAACCACTCCCAGGATCCCAAAGACAAACAGAAGCGAAGTTTCCCAGGTGTTGGCTGCTGTGATGGCCGCGGCTTCAATCAGGTTGTCCCAACCGAGGAAATAGGGGTGCAGCGGGCCGACATTTCTGGCAATCGAGGGAGACTGGATTGGGTCGATCAGGCTGTTGAGAAAATAAAAAGGGGCGCCCTGGTTGAGCCAGTTCAGCAGAAGCCATAAGCCAATTGCATACAGCGGGGGGGTGACGAAAGCCAGCAGCCAGCCCTCCAATTCTTCCTGCCAGTTCTCATGCCGGTTCCATTTTAAGATGCTGAGGGCCAGGAAGACGCTGAGCAGCATGCCCGCGATCCGGTACTGGATAAAGAACCCCAGGGTGATCCCAAAACCGGTTACCAGGAAAGCCATGGCCCGGCGGTTGATCAACATGACACCCCAAAGGATCACCAGGACGGCGAAAATATGGAGGCTCTCGGTGGTTCCTGCCGCGCCCGCAAACAAAAAACTTGGATAAAGCTGGGTCAGCAGAAGCAGCGCCCAGCGGTATTGATCGTGAACCCGCAGTAAAAGCAGGCTGCGGTTCAAAACTACCAGCGCGCCAGCGCCAAAGAGTGAAGAGAGCAAAGGCCCTGAAAACGCAGCCGCGTCCAGCAGCCGGAAGATCGGAACTGGCACCAGCTGTAAAAAAATTGGCAGCGGCGGCTGGATCAAGAGCAGGGAGGTGAGGGGGCGCTCCTGGTTGTAAAGAAGATAGAGCGCTTTGCTGGTGTGCTGCAAGGCATCCAGGGCGCCCAGCTGCCAGACAAACTTAAAAAGGTAGGCGAATACCAGGAAGATTGTCAGGGAGATCAGGAAGATGGCTGCAGATTCGCCGTTCCGGGGGGCAGGGATGTCGCCTGCCTGGAAGCGGTCGGCGCTTTTCGGGAGGAATTTGCGTTTGGTTCGTCCCAGCCACTGGTTATCGTGCCTCATGCTTCCAGCTCACCTTCTGCGTGGGCCTCGCTGCCTTCCAGACCATGCTCAGTTTTTTCCCAGTAGAAGGGGTTGGTGATCAACTGCAAGAAGCCTTTCCATCCGCCGATGCTCATCAGCCCCCAATAAATGGGGCTGATCAAAGCCGCTTTGACCATGTCATAGTAGCCGCGTTTCATCGCGCCAGCCACGTTGATATAGGTGAAGGTGAAATTGCCAAAAAAGAGGCTGATGGCGCCAAAGATATAAATGATGCCCGGGAAGATCGAAGCGATCAGTTCGACCTCGAACAGGAACCAGAGGGTGGTGGTGAGCCAGTAGACGGGGTTCATCAGCACCGTAAAGATATTTCCCCCCACAACCATCTGAAAGCTGAAAAAGGCCATGAAGCCGATCTCGCGCATCAACCGGATCGGCCGGCGCATATGCACCAGCCAGGTTTGGATATAACCCTTGACCCAGCGGGAACGCTGGCGGATCCAGTTGTCCACGCGGCTGTTCGCTTCTTCGTAGGTTGTGGTGTCGACAATGCGGGTGCGGTAGCCGAGTTTATACAAGCGGATCCCAAGGTCTGCATCTTCGGTGACATTGTGCGGGTCCCAGGCGCCGGCTTCAATGAGGGCAAATTTCTTAAAATGGTTGGAGGTTCCACCCAGGGGGATGGGCGCATGGCGGGCGTCCAGGCCGGGCAGGAATAGATCGAACCACATTGAGTATTCTGAAGAAAACCATTGCGTGAGCAGATTCTGCTGGCGGTTGAAGTAGTTCAATTTTGATTGGATGCAGATCACATCGGGTGAGATTTTCTGGAAAGCGGCGATGACCTTCTTTAACTGGTCAGGTTCCGGTTTGTCCTCTGCGTCATAGATGACCACATACTCCCCGCGGGCGCGGATCAGGCCGTAATTGCAGGCCTTTGGCTTGGTTTTGGGATGGGAGGAGGGGACAATCAACCCCTGGATGTATTCCGGCGGGTCGATCTGCCTAAAGGCTTGAATGGTCTCTTCATCGCCTTCTTCCAACAAAACTTTGACATCTAATTTGATCTTCGGATAGTCCAGCCTGGTGATGGCCCTCAGGAGCTTCGGCAGCACAGAAGCTTCTTTGTAAACAGGGATCAAAATGGTGTAGACTGGCAGGGTTTCATCCCGCAGCGCATCGATTTCCTCGGCGGAGACGGGCACTTCCAGGTCCGTGCCGATGGCGTTGGCGATCAGGACAAATTTGTAAAAGATCATCAGGATATAGATGATCGTAAAGATGGCATTGACCCCGATCAGAAAATTTTGGAAATTCCAGATGCCCAAACCAATCGATAGAAGAACGCAAGCTATGAGCACGATGATCTGGGGGGTGGTCACCACTCTGGCGGCTGAATTTTCAGGCTCGCGGCTGAGCAGCCGTGCGACGCTCTGGGTGGTGTAGTGTTGATGATGCAAGCGTTCGAGCGCGTTTTCAAAATCGTTTTCAGTGATCAACACAGGCCGGATGGTCACATCAGTTTTGGCTTTGATGAAATCGATGGGTTCCTGATTGATGGGGTCAATGACGCCCACGATCAGGGTGTCCTCATCCTGGGATAAGGGCAGGATCCCGTGTTCCCATTCCTCATCCGGGGTGAGGATTTTCGTGACTTCCTCACTGAGATCCACGTAGGAGAGGTCAAACAAGGGGAGGTTGGCCTGTTTGGATAACAAGCTGTAGAGTTGATCTTCCGAGATGTAACCGCGATGGATGAGAGCCTGGCCGATGCGAGAGCCGGTGTTTTTTGCCAGGTTCAGGGCATCATTGAGCTGGCCCCGGGTGACCAGCCCGGCGTTGATCAGCAAGGCGCCAATGTTCGTCCTGCCGAGGACCCGATCGATGGCGTTTTCCAGGTCGGCACGCGGGGTGATGCAGGGGTGAACCTTGGTTTGAAGGAGACGCTCAAGGTGCGCACGCGCCTGATCGTACAGCGGGGTTGCAAAGGCAACCTGAACGCCGTCCGGCAGCGTTTTCACGGGCAGGGCCCGCAGCCGGAGGGCAGTCTCATAATCAAGTTGGTGGGCGGTTTCTGCATCAACCGGATCCTGGAGGCGGGTTTGCTCAACCCGGTTTCCGATGGGATCGACCACCTGCCTGGTTTCTGTGGTGGGCGCCAGGGCGATAAACGGCGCCTCACGAAAATCGGCGAACAACGGATACAGATCCTGCGCGGGCTGCTCGCGATGTTTATTGACGGCCCGGTCGAAATGCTGGCCTTCTTGAACCACCGCGCGGACAATGTCCTGGCGGTCTTCTTCAGAAATAAGGCCCTTTTCGATCAGAAAAGTAATGCTTTCATTCAGGCAATCGGTTGATTCTTGTATGTCTTGGATGTTGACCGTACGATTAATGGCCATCTCCAGCGGCGTCCTGGGGACCAAGACCGGCCACAGGCTTAATCCCGTGTCAGCTTCCATGGCCTTTAGGCGCCGGTCGTCTTTGGGATTGGAAAGGGCAACCAGCAGGTGTTGATCAAACTTCAACAGCGGCAGGAGGTGGTTATCCCTCAAGAAGGTTTGTGAGAAGTCAGCAATCAGGTCTGAGTCAATTTGAAATCGTTCCAATGAAAGCTGGGGAAGATCGTATAGGAGGGCCATTAATTGCGAGAGATCGGCTTCATTGAGCAGGCCTTCTGCCAGCAGCTGGTTCAAATAGCTGGGGACGTCCTGGGCGGGATCGGCTTCCATGCGGTTTAATTGATCCGGCTGGATCAAATCCATGGCAAGGATCAATTGCCTCGCATCTAGCAGGCCCACGCCAACAGCCAGGCGCGGTTCGGTTTTCTGATCAGCCTCGCGCAAGCAGCGCTCAATCACGTCCAAATCCATCAGGCGCGGTTCAACGTCAGTCCTTGAGACTTGTTTGAGGATGGCGACCAGACCGGGATGAATGTCTGCCATCCCAACGATCAGCACCCCAGCGGCGAAATTCAGCGGCAGCACGTGCAGCAGCCGGCACAGCGTTTGGGGCAGCCGCTGGAAGTTGGCGCGCAGTGTGTCAGTAAAGTTGGCGGGCAGATCTTCTTCATAGATGGCCTGGGTGTCCATTAACCAAGCTTTGGCATCCAGCCAGGCATCCGCTAACTCCGGGAATTGATCCAGCAAAGCGGATTGAATGGCCACCCCGGCGGAGCGCTTTAAGGTCCGGGCGGCATTTAAACTCTGATTGGTGAGCAGGTTTTCCTCGACCAGGCGCCGGGCAATTTGAAAGTCGCTGACCTGGTCTGCGAACAAAGCCCTTTGAGACGCCAGTTGTTGAAGGTCTGATTTCAGTGTGGGCGGGATCAGCAAGACATTCACGCGCAGGCCCCAGCTGCCCAACCAGGCCTTGACGGCGTCGATCTGATCTACAGCGCTGATGCCAACAAATAAGCTGTCTCCGGCCCACCACAGGGGGACAAAGGCTTTTTTTACTCGATAATCACCGGCATCATGGGAAAGAAAGGCCGGCAAGGCATTGATCGGCGAGGGGGGCGCGTCAATCACGTGCGGTAGAAAATAACACAGGCCCATCAGCTGTCCCCACTGGGCTGGATTGATCCATCCACGATACAGCCACTCTGAGGGCTTTCCTTCTGTCAGCCGGGCATTCTCTGGGAGATCCAATGAAGACAATTGGCTGAAGGTTAGCGACAGTTTATCCAGCAGTTTTCTTCCTGGCGGGCAGGGCGGTCGAGGTTCAGCATCCCCGTAGCAGATCCGCTGGTAACGTTTGACCTGGGTCCAAATGAGCTCCATGACTCGAATGGGCCTCCGGAGCTGCTGCGCTAAGGCCTGCTTTTGCGTCGGTGAGAGAGTCCCATCGCTGGCGATGAGCAGGGTTTCATTGTGCAGGCTTAGCGGCGCAACATGATAGGCGTAAGCGATGTTTGCCGGGAGGATTCTGCTCAAGTAAGGCGGCGGCGAAAATCCCGGAGCTTGATTTTGTGCCAGGAATTGCTGGGTGTTCATTCACCATCCGTTTCTTCGCGATCCCTTTTGTCGCTCTGGATAAAGGTTTCAATCAAACTGTAAACCAGGAAAAGGACGGCGAAACCCATCAGGATGAGGGAATAATAGCCGAAAAAGAGGGCAAAAAAGACGATTAAAAACAACAGGACAGCGAAAACAACTTTAAGATTGACGCCTAAAATCCTCAGCAGGTCTTTGAAATTAAAGGATCGATCATTGGGGGGCATGGGTATCTTTTTTATTCCGCCCTGAGTAAGAGGTAGTGATTGTCCTGATCAGATTTTTGGATCCTCCAGCCGGGAAAGGGGTTCTCAGCCTGTGAAAGATCCGCTAAGGAGCTTCGCAGGCGCAGAACCAGGTGATTAGCCTGCAGAAAAAGAAAATCGATGTCTGTGACGTGGGGCAGGTTTAGAAATTCTTTTTCAAGCCGAACGAGATCCGCCATTTGGCTGAAACCCTGGACCCAGATGACCCACTCATCTTCAGCGAGATTGATGTTCTTTAATATCTGGATGTAGTCTTGTTTTTCAGGTTGTTCCTCCGGCAGATCGATTGGCTGGGTTGATCCTTCCTTGCGCTCCTGCTCGGCTTTGGTTCTGGGATCAGGCGCAGGACCCTGTTCCTGGGCGAATTCTTTTCCGGCAGCGCTGCCGGTGGTTATTTGGGAGGGTGAGCTTGTCTCTGAAATGCCTGAACCAGTTTCTTCTTGTTCTTCTTCTTTGAGGGCCTCAAAAATGACGGTCTCCTGGCCAGTATTTATGGCGACCTTGAGCGCTTCCTCAGCGCGTTTTAGGATTTCCGTTTCTGTGACCGCATCTTTTGGAAAACTGGCGATGCCGGCCGAGATGCGGGCATCCAGTTTGCGGTTGAATTGTTGGATCAGCCTTCCAGCCAGGATTTGCGCGCCTGACTGACCCGTCTCTGGCAGGATCAAGCCGATGCGCTCACCAATGAAGGCAATATCGATGTTTTCCCGGATGGTCTCCAGGATGATTTCCGCCATTTGTCGATGAAGACGATTAAGGTCTTCGGATGTGTATTGGGACTTTTGCCAGATTTCGAACAGGACCAGTGAGAGCCGGGTTTCATAGCGCCGTCCGCGAAGGATTTCGGTGGTCAGCGCGTGTTGGGCAAATTTCCAGCGCATTAAAGATGTTTTTCGATCATAAACAACCAGGGAATCGATCACTTGCTGGAGATGCTTCTGGTTTTCCCTCAGGCGGCGGATTTGGCGATTAAAGAGGGCTGCGAAGAGGGCTGCCGCCAAGAAGATCCCACCCCCAATGCCCGCGATGGTTAAAAATGATTCGGTGCTTTCCAGCAAGCTGTACACCACGCCAGAATAAACCAGAAAGCTGATCAGAAAACTGATCCAGGGGGCAAATGGAAACAACTCCGTCAAGGAAAAAATCACGACGAATATGAACAACGCAATGCCAATCAGGCTGAAACGCGGTGTGAAAGTGATCAACAAGTACAGCGCAGCCATCCCCCACAGCACGAGCAAGGTAACATAAAAGAAAAGAGATTGGGATGGGTTTCTTTTTTTCATCAATGACCTCACACTTCATCCGCGTTACGATTTTTGAGAACCAGAGCGATCACCAGGGCGATCACCGATGCGATCCCCAGGCCGATCGAGATGCGGACGATCCAAAATGATTGCCCGCCCAGCTGCAAGGGGCTATCCGGATCGGATGGGGGAGCGGTTTCGGCCGCTCCAGGCGCCTTCTCGGGTGGGACCTGGAAAGACATCGCTTGATCAGGGGCGGTCAGTATGGCCAGGTTTCCGGCCAGTGCGGACCGGGCGGCTGGATCGGCAAGGAACCTCCCAGCAGCTGGCAGATCTTCCGGGTCGGATGCTGAAAACAGGAGGAAGATGTTCTCACCTTCCTGGAAAGCCTGGATTACGGCCTGAATCCCCGCCGGGGTGTCCAGCTCAAGGATCGAGGGCTCCGGTTGGGGCGCGCCGGTTTCCAGGTCCAGGGGGAGCGGCAGCCGATCGTTCCATGTTGGGGTGGGAAAATTCGCACCTGCCCCGATCAAAATGTGGTATTGGAAACCCTCATCTCCCTCGAAGCTGTTGAGCGCACGGAGGTTGAGGCCGGCCGGGCTGCCGCGCAATGCTTTCCCCATCGCAACTGCGAGCTGAACCATGGCATCCAGGGCGGCGGGGCTGTATTCCGAGTCTACAATGAAGGTGAAGTTTTCAAAGGTATGGATCTCGGCGAACCCAAAGGGGAAGTGATTGAGGTCTAAGGAGGTTTTCTCGGGTTTCTCTGGCAGCACAAGGGCGGTATCAGCATGGAGGGTGAACCATGATCGGGGATATGTTTCGTCGGTACAAAAATCCCTGTAATCCTGACGGGAATCACGGGGTTCCAAGTTGGCGCGCAGGGTGAAGGTGTTTTCTCCCACTTTGAAATATTTAAGCGGCACCCGGATCTCCTGGAAGCCTTCCTGAGCTGTTTCAGGTTTCAATGGAAGGCTGGCGACGGGAATGTCATTGAGGAGGATGCTTAAGGTGGAGCGTTCGCTGTTGAGCAGGGCTGAATGGGCGAAATGCAGTTCTAACCAGGCTTCCGCATTGATGTCCCACAGGGCAGATAAGGGCAGGTTAAATTCGATGGTTTGTTCGCGTGTGCCAGATGCGGTTTGGGTATCAAGCCCAAGGTCTTCCAGGGAAATGGATAATCTTTCCGGATCTGGGTCTTTGGGCAGGTCAGGCACTGCACGGACGACCGACCAGGACCCATTGGCCCCAACAAAAAAGGATTCCAGGGTGGCTGCCAGCGTGCTTTTCTCCACGCCAGTTAAGTTATCACCGGTCAGGATGAGCGCTTTGGCCGCCGGGTCAAAAGGAGAGGCCTGGAATAACACCAGGCCGTCGTTGGCTGATCTGGCCGCCTGGTTTAATGCCGCACTGCTGAGCAGGGATGCAACCTGGCCATGCAGCTCAGGGAAGGAGGCGTTTATCTGGTCAAGGGCGCCGATGACCACAAGATCACCCATCGGTCGTGCGGCGGCCGCTTCCTGCATGGTTAGAAAGCTGATGTCCGTATTCCGCCATTCGGCCATGTCACCGAGATTGGCGGCCATTCTCGCCAATGCCTGGGTTATCTCAAACCCCGGATTGGGGGGGACGATCAAGGTGATCTTATTTTCTGCCAGCAGGCTGGAGTCAATCAAAATCTCCGGCGCCAGGTTCAGATCCGTTTCTTGGGACTGCTCTTGATATGAAAGTTCAAGGCTGGAATCTTTATGGACAACTGCCCAAACAGCGGGGTTGTCAAAATCGATGCAGAAGTCTTCTGCGATGCCCATATAGAATTCAATTTGCAGGGTGTTGAAACCCGGGTTGATCTCCTCGGGGGGGAGCTGGATCGCCAGGGAGCCGTTGTGTGCATTTTCCTCGGTGAGCAAGACACTGCCAACAGGGTCTCCATTCCAACGGACCAGCAAACTTGAGATCGGGTTTAGCGCTGGTGAATGACTGAATTCAATGGTCAGGGTTGCTTCAGAAGTGAAGGACCAATTACCGGGCAGCGCGAGATTGAAGGTTCGGTCTACCTGGACACCCTGAAAGTCCTGATCGGTGAAGATATCAAAATCTTCAAGTGTGAAGGTTTGGATCTGAGTTTCCTGATGATCGGATTCCAGCGCTTTAACCGTCAGCACTTCTGGCGCCAGGAATAAGGTTAGGATCAGGAGTAAAATCTGGAAAAATTTTTTACCAAGCGACCGGATCGTTTGCATGGGATTCCAATCTACCAATAGGATCTGTAAGCTTCGCAACACAGCGGCATGCTATTTGCACATCTCGTTAAAGCTGATTCAATCAAAGTCGATGCAAGTCTTATGCCGTGTCAAGAGAACGACGGGTCGAGAATTCTGTGAACGGACCGGGCAACGGTGGAAAAGTATGTTTTTAAAGCTTGTTCATCTCTCATTTTTATCATACCTCAGGCGTGAACTGGTGTAAGCATAGAAATTGCCAGGGCCATCGCAAAATCCCCAAGACAAGTAATGCTTGAGTTTCTTGTTATCCGAAGTGTGATCGATGGTATCTGTCCCCAACTTTCGGCTCTCGCCGGCGGGGACGTCGGCGAAAAAATGCCCTTATAAATGCAAATTGCTCTGTTGAATGGATAATTCCGCCTTCTTAAACCATTTCACCGCAACGAGGACGTTGCGGGGAGCCAAATTTTATTTAATACCACTAACTTTGTGATCGCCCTGTAAAAATTGTCAGGGCCATCGCAAAATCCCCAAGACAAGTAATGCTTGAGTTTCTTGTTATCCGAAGTGTGATCGATGGTATCTGTCCCCAACTTTCCGCTCTCGCCGACGTCCCTGTTGGAGAAAAAATGCCATTTTAAATACAAATTTCTCTGGCGCCTACTCAGGCATTGGGTAGAAAAATAACACAATACCCTTTGGGCACGATGAGGACACAAAGTACACACAATACCCCGAG